>JANQFY010000220.1 GCA_028277585.1 Sedimentisphaerales bacterium | reverse complement strand
ACCTCGCTAAGCCCGAACTTGCCCATCGGGCCGAAACCGCTGTGGACGATCAGCCGGACATACTGAGCCGCGTCGCCCTGAAGATCGACGGTCGTGTTGGCGGCGTAGCTGGACGTCGCCGTCGCCTGGGCCAATGTCACCTCGCCCAAAGCAGTCCACGCCGCCCCATCGATCGAGTACTCCACGGTCGCATCCTTGACGCCGAAGCCGAGCATCAGCTCGAACATGACGTTGTAGTTCCAGACCAACATCTCGTGCATCTTGTAGACGCGGTCGAACTCGAACGTGATCGTCAGCGGTTCGTCGCCGGCCGGAGTGGCGAGCCACATCTCGGCACTCTCAATGGAGTGCTGGTCGTCGGCGTTGAGCCCGGAACCGTTGACCGTATTCTCCGGGGCCGAACCCATGTCGGCGACGCCGTTGCTGGTGGCGATGACATTCCCGATAGCGTACGCGAGTGGCTCGGTGGTGAAGCTCCAGACCTCGCCCTTGAAGATGGTCGAGTCCGGCGGGGCATTCACTTCATCGATCCGCCAGAAGTAGGTCTGCCCGAATTCGAGTACACTCTCCGGAGCGTAAGCGGTGTCGGCCTGGCCCTGGCTGACCAGCACGCCCAGCGGATTGGCCCGACTGGCGTCATTCACATCGCCGAAGACCGTATCCAGGTAGACGTCGTGCGTATGGGCCGACTCTCCCGGCTCCCACTGAAGAAGCATGTCCCTGGGGACATCGGTCTGCTCATGGGCCGGCCTTGGCTCGGAGGCGAGCGTCGCGGGTTGGCCCTCCATGACCTCAGCGATCTCCTCCTGGATCAGCACGCGCTTGTAGATCCGCACGTCGTCGAGGATGCCCATGAACGAATCATCGCCCCAGGCGGCGGGCCATCCGACCCACAGGCCGATCCCGATGTTGTTCTGAACGCTGGGGACCGCCGAGTCTCCCCGCTGGCCGACGCGCTCTGCGTTCAGGAAGACCAGCCGCTCGGCGTTCGCCACGTCCCACGTCATGGCGATATGCGACCATTCATTCTCAGAGATCATCACATCGCCCAGCACCCAATCGCCGCCCCAGATGACCGACTTGAGCTGCAGCCCCCCGGCCAGCGCCATGCCGTAGCCTTCGAACTGGCCGACGATGCAGCTCCGCGTCGTATCCGTGGGGAAGACCCAGGCCGACATCGTCGTCCCCTCGGCCGGCGTCATGTCCGGCGTATAGGGGATGTCGATCTGGGACTCGCTGCCGTCGAACTCCAACCCCCCGCGGAGTTGGCCGGCCACCCAGTTGGCCGGGCCCTGGATGGCGCCGTCGTTGCCGTTGCCGCTCGAGTCATGGGCCGTCGTCCCGGAGCCGTCGTCCAGCCTCCACCAGCCGACCAGATCGGGATCGGTCGCTTCCACGGCGCCGGGCAAAGCCAGCCCCACCACCAAAGCAAAGCACGTCAAATGGATCACTCTCGTCCACATCATAGACCTCCTCAATACCCGGCAAAAAAGATCAGTGGACCCCCATTTTGGCAAACCACAAACCGCTAAGAATCATGATGTGCGTTCTTCAAGCCCTTTGCCTCACCTCCCGTCGCCGCCGGACAACCCGACCTGGCCCGCGACACCTTCAATCATACCCGAATCAAGAGTTCGACTGCAACCCGTCCGGTCACGAAAACAAGCCGGTCGGATGGAACGACCGTACGGTGAGTTCTCAACCCACGCAGCCAGTGCGCCGTGCGTATGGCGTAACCGCCTCCCGCCTGAAATCGGTAGGGTGGGTTCTCAACCCACGCGTCAAGGGTCCTCAACCCCCGCAGCCGACACGCGCCGCTCGGCGGTGTAGAAGTCCACCTCGCAGGTGGGAATAGCACAATCTCTGCAGCGCTTTTGTTCGCAATCCGGGTGACACGCGAAACTTTTTCTATTGCCTCTGGGCCAACGACTTACGCGCCTCGCTTCGCTGGAAAACCTCACTTTTTTCGCAAAGAACGTGCAGTTTCGCCCAATTATAGAGGCGCGCCTTTCTCCGCGGGGTCGCCTCGGTGCTCGCGGCGCGGACGTCCCTTGAACAGGAGGCGCGACCATGCGAACCTGTTTCGACTGTGTCTTCTCCGCCCGCCCTTGCGGGGGTGTGGTCCTGACCTTCGCCGGCCCCTGGGCGATGCGACCTGTCTGCGCCAATCGCGCCGATGCGCCGGGCGAACTGACCCCGACCCCGATCGGGCGGACCTGTCCCAACTTCCGCGCCAGGCGCAAACCGCCAGTCCGGGCCGAACCGCCCGAGCCGGAAGGTGACGAGATCCGTCACATCGCGCTGACCCAGGGCAAGTTCGCCATCGTCGACGCGGCCGATTACGAGTGGCTCAGCCGGCACCGCTGGAACGCGTTCGCCAGTGGCGGCAAATGGTACGCCCGCCGATCCGTCTCCGGCGGGACGATCCTGATGCACCGCGCGATCATGCAGACCCCGCCCGGCATGGTGGTCGACCACATCGACCATAACGGCCTGCACAACCGCCGGGCCAACCTGCGCAACTGCACGCCCCAACAGAACGAATGCAACAAGCCGCCCCGCGGCGGACGATCCCGCTTCAAAGGCGTCTACCCCCACCGTGACAAGTGGCAGGCCGCCATCAAACACAAAGGGCAAACCCACCACCTGGGCCTCTTCGACAACGAGGTCCAAGCCGCCCAGGCCCGCGACCAAAAAGCCAAACAACTCCAAGGCCCATTCGCCTACCTCAACTTCCCGGAACAAACGCGTGAAGCGTGAAGCGTCGTGCGTGATGCGTGATGCGTATTGTGTCGTGCGTATCGCGTATCGCGTAACCCCTCCCACCTGTCGCAGCGTCCTGCGTATCGCGCAACCCCGTGACAACCCCAACGAATCCGGCGATAGCAATCCCGTAGGGTGGTCCTTGCCCCACCAACCTCGCCGACCTCGCCATCCAACCTGGCGCTGTTCTCGCATCCAGCCAAGACTTGCCCTACACGGTTCAACGAATAATGAATAACTAAGATGCGACCCCAGGTGACCCATCGGCGTTGCTAGTCGCGGTGAAGGGCTGCCTCTACTCTTTTGAGGCACTCTTCGAGGTTATTCTTAACCTCGTGCTTCCACAACCGGATGACACACCAGCCATTCCGACGGAGCTTGGCGAAGTTCTTGCGATCTCTTTGGCGGTTCTTCTCTATCTTTTGCTGCCAGAAGCGAGAAACAGTGTTCTTCCATCGAGGGAAGCGATATCCATGCCAGAAATCCCCGTCTATGAAAACGGCGACCTGCCTCTTGCTGAAGACGATGTCAGGTGTCCCAGGTAGAGCGCGTACATGCTTGCGAAAGCGATACCCGCGCCTGTGGAGTTCCGAACGGACGGTACATTCGATGTCGGTGTCTTTGTTTCGGACGCTAGACATGCAGCGTCTGCGTTGTTGCGGAGTCAGATTATCCATAACGTGTCCAGATTCGACAATCGGTAAGTTGGCCTGATCGAAGCCGGACGGCTGTACCAGGATTAGTCCTGCCGGCGCCCGCAGAGGAGTCGCTGGTCACACGTTGCGCAACGCCCCGCATTCCTCGGGCCTGGCCCTTCGTCGAAACGCCGGTCTCTTATCCTCCGGCCTGCTTGTATGACCGACTCTCGCGCACCGTCAAGTTCCTCCGGTCCCAACTCCACACTCACCTGTCTTCGATTCGGGTCCTGTTCTCCAATGTACCTGATGAAGCCGCTGTCAGGATCGTATTCGAGTTCGTGGCGTGCGGCAAGCCCGTAAATGCCTATCTGAAGGCGCATCATTTCTTCGGAGAGGCCGCTCTGGTTGGATTCCCCCCGTTCACCCGACTTGAAATCGACGATGGTGACGCGCGGTGGATCGTCGAGCCGAACAAGATCAATCGATCCGCTTATCAGCAGTTCCTCATTGGGGATCAGTGTTTCAAACTCGCGCTCCGGCTCAAAATCGAGACTTGCCAGTTCATCTGCATAGGAAGTTACGTATTCTGTGAGACCGCGTAACGCAGTCCGGCGCATATTTTCCAGAGGATCACCCGTGGTATATCGAAGATAGAACAGTCCGCTTCGTACGAGACCGCGAAGTTCTCGTTGCAGCGCCACGCGATCCTGCGCCAGTACTCCCCAACGCCGCGGATTTCGGTGAATCTCTCGAAGAATATTGTGTATTCCACGACCATAGCCGAACGCTTGGTCAATTGTGGGAGCGAACCCAAGAACCTTGCGCAAGTAGAAATCATGGGGACATTCAAGATAGTATCGCAGATCGGAGAAACTAGTTGCCAACCTGGTATCTGAACTCATCCTCCTCTGGCGGTGCTCTAGAGTTGCTGGGTTGGCCGGCGACTGCTGCCAAATCTGAGTGCCATCTCTCTGAGCGATTTCTACCAATGTCTTCATGAACCGCGATCTTCGTTGCCCACTGCAGGACACGTACAGATAGCGCTCAGCACGTGTCAAAGCAACGTACATGAGCCGACGCTCATTGTCGTAATTGTCGTTATCGGCAAGGTGATCCGGGTTTATCCGTTGTGCAATGTCGCCGGAGAAGGGCAAGTCTTCTCTTCTCCGCGCATAATTGCTAGGAAAACGCATCGCGTTTACATCAGCAAGGAAGACTGCTGAGAACTGCAGCCCTTTCGCTGAATGGACCGTCGTGATCGTTACGGCATCAGGCGGAACCAAGAGAGGGGCTTCTGCTGTCCGAGCATTACCAGCGCCCCACATCGACAGCGCGACGATTTGGTAACGGAAATCTCTGCTTGTTGTCCATCCGGGTGTTTCAATGCTGGTTATCAGTTTGCTGAATTGGCCCAGATGAAACATTGCAGTGCGGTTTCCTGCATCCATCGTATCCCACTCTCTTGCTCCTACCTCCTCCAGTAGCCAATGATAGATCTGCTGCGGAAATAGGCGTCGGGGCCGACTGCGCCTCCGCGCCCACTGCGCGGCGTCAACACAGTGGAGGGCTGTCGGGTCGACGGGGCAGGGCCCGCCTTCTTCGATCCTGTGCCGGATAGCCTCAGCGAATATGTCAAGACGTGTGGCGGTGTCATCTGGCAGGGGGAATCCGTCTGACCTTAGTCTGTGGCAGGCGGCGTCGATGATCTCCGAGGGAATTGGCCCGCAGCCCAATACTGTCGCTACCCTACCTGGAAGCGTGCTGGGTCGGTGGGGATTACCATAGAATTGGTCTATTCCAGCGATCTGTGCGAAAAGCGATAGGAACAGAAGAACTTCGGGCTGTGAAAACAGGTCCGGGCCAGCGCGCACTACAGAAGGTATCCCGCGCCTTCTCAGCGTCTCCTGATAGGTTCGCACGTCGGTAGAGGACCTGATGAGGATCGCCATATCGGAGTAGGAGAGACCTCTTTCCCCTTCACGATCATCGTGCCGAGCACCGCGATTCTCATTTGGATATACCATACGTCCAATCGTATGGGCTATCCACTCAGCTTCACCCTCTCTGGTTTCGAATGTGTGCAAGGCAAGATGGTCGTCCGAATAATCGTCACGTCGGGTGTTTCCCCAAGTCATCGGAGGATTGGGAAGTGTGCCCAGTGTGCCGATTGTAGCAGACCACGCGTTTGCGGTCGCGATGATTCGCCGTGTGGACCGGAAGTTGCTTGGGAGCTCCATGACATCGCCATCGTCCGTATGCTGTAGCTCTGCGTGTAACCGTTCCATCAGATCCACACGTCCGCCACGAAACGCATAGATTGCCTGTCTATGATCACCGACCGCTGTAAGCCGACCCGCAGGGCCAACAAGGCTTCTGATAATCATGTCCTGCACGGGATTGATGTCTTGAACCTCATCAACCACAATGTGCGTCCATGACGAACGGATATCCGGAAGGTGCTCTCCATTCTGTAGCAAGACTCGCGATACCTCGGACTGCGACGTGCTGAAGTCAAGGAATCGACGCGCCCTCATGTATGCGTACAATCGGGCCGCAGACTTAGCAAAGGCCTCAGCAACAGTTCCTTCGCCAACGTCGGTGAGCAGCTCTGCTTGCGTCACCCAATCTCTCTCTTCAGCAACGTCACTAGGAGGTTCACCAGTCGGAAGTCGCACTTCCAGTTCATCGTACTCACTCAGGAGGTCATAAGCGCGAAGGAATTGGCGGATCGTGTCGAATTGCCCAGCGCCGAGTGCGTGCCGCAAACCGGCCAGTCCAAGAAGCCCATGGTATCCGCGCTGGACAAGTGCAATACGTCCTGCATCATCGAGAATATCATAGTTGTAGTATGTCTCCGGCATCCAATCGCGCAGCAGCTTAAGGCAGAAACCATGAATTGTCCCAACGTACATCCCACCGAGCGTTGCGTCCTCTCCATCCGGGGTTACTCGTTCCACGTGAGTGCGGATTCGGAATTTGAGCTCCTCGGCCGCTGCCTCCGTGAAGGTGAATGCTACGATGTTCTCCTTAGGTATGCGGTCAACTGCAATCCACCACGCTACCCTCCTTGCCATGACTTCGGTCTTTCCAGAACCGGCCCCTGCTATCACGAGCAATTGCCTAGCCGTCGATCTGACTGCTGGTTGCTGGTGCTCAACTGTCAGCCCATCAAGGAGTATCGCGGCTGCCTCTTCCGGACTTCGTGGCATTTTGCTTCCTCTCACTTAGGTGCGCAATCAGCTGTTCTCCCGCAACCAGTCCTTGATTGCCACCGCGTGCTCGCGTATGAAAGGAGGCGGAAGCGCGTTACCGATCAGCATAGCAATGGCAGATTTGCTCCGAGCTTCGGGAAACTCGTATTTGCGAGGGAAACCTTGAAGAAGTGCAGCCTCTCGCATCGTGATGGCGCGATTCTCATCGGGATGGACAAATCGCCCTTTTGAAGGATTGAAGCACCCGGTCGTAATTGTCGGTGCTACGTCGTTCCACGCCATCCTTCCGTACACATCCTTGAAGCCGTCGCATAGCTTGTGACATCTCAATTGATCTCTTCTAGGCAAATCCGTTCGGCTGCCTCCGTCCTTAGGAATTCGTCGAATAAGGTTGATCACCTTCTCGGTACGATGCTCTGGGAAATCGTGTAATGTGTCTCCGCTACTCCCGGCTGCAGGTAGCCTCCCAATCGCCTCGAAAACAGTGCTCCTCTTATCTAAGGGCGACGGAAACCGAATCTCATGTCTTCTCCCCGCTAAGAGAATCAGCCTGCGACGCCTCTGTGGCACCCCATAGTCCGCCGCGTTACGAACCTCGAAAGTGACCCGGTACCCGAGTCTCCTTAGTTCGCGACAGAACACCGAGAATCGATGGTACTGTTTCAGTCTTGGCACATTTTCCATCATCACAGCTTCTGGGAGCAACCCTCTCACGAACCGGAGGAATTCGTCGATTAGCCAGTTACGATCATCCCTCATCCTCTTGAGCCCGTTGAGTGTTCGCATGCGCGAGAAGCCCTGACAAGGGGGACATCCCGCGAGTAATTCGAGTTGGCGTTTCCGCAGCTTCAGACATCGGCGGACGTCAGCGACGGTCAGCTCTGCGATGTCTGTCTGCCAGATCTGGACATTGCTGTGATTGCGCCGGTATGTCGTGATCGCCAGGGGGTGGTTGTCCACTGCCCCGATGACCTTGAAGCCAGCCTGCTTGAGTCCAAGCGTAAGCCCCCCGCATCCGCAGAAGAGGTCGATTGCTCGCGGTTTTCTCTTCCCCATTGGCCCCTATATCTACCCTACGATCACAGTCTGAGTACCCGTCCGTAGCAACAATAAGGATTCTATCAGTTCAGCTCACCAAAGGGAAGCCATCTGTGCGTGCCCAACACATGACTGGTCATGCTCTGATTGCCGAGAACCGAGAAGTCGTGATTACACTGCTTCTAGATACTAAGCGTCCCGCGCAGTTGCGATCTGGGCGCGAAAATCGCGGGATTGTCATTGGGGTAGTGCGTTCCTACAATGGCGGGGGAACTCAACCTGTATTCCGAGGAGTGGGGCCATGAAGACAATCCGAAGGAGTTGGCCGGCCGTGGCGGCGTTCTTTCTGCTGTCGCTGACGATTGGTATCGCGCGGGTCACTTGCATCCGGCTGACGAGCGAGCATGTGGCGGACACCACGGATCTGGGGCGGTTCCGAGCGTTTGATCGCTGGGACCAACGGGGTCGCATCTTAATTGTTCATTATTCGTTGAGCGGTTCTGTAGGTCGTGCGTCGCGTTCGGAGTTGGGATTGATTAGGGATGATTGGTTGTCGATTATTGAGCGGGCACGGGTTGCGGGGTGCGGCTTGCTTTCCGGGTGGTGATCGGTGGGGCGAGCCCCACCGTAGGTGATTGCTGTCGCCGGATTCGTTGGGGTTGTCACGTTGTTACGCAATACGCGATACGCACGACGCATTATGCGCTGGCCGTGTGGGTTGAGAACCGTTGACGCGTTGGTTAAGAACCTTTGACGCGTGGGTTGAGAACCCACCCTACATGGATTGGGCCGACGGGGCGCATGAAACAGGACCCACTCTGGAGAGTGGGTCCTGGTAGGGGTCCTTGGCGTGACACGGGTTGCGTGTCACGAGTCACGAGCGACGGCT
>JANQFY010000484.1 GCA_028277585.1 Sedimentisphaerales bacterium | reverse complement strand
CTTGCCCGCGATCAGCACGATGTCGTCCGGTTCCGCTTGGCCGATCGCCCGCTCGATCGCTCTCTTGCGATCGGGCTCGACAACGATCCGCTCGGACTCTGGATTGGTGAAACCTCCGATAATATCATCGATGATAGCGTTCGGATCTTCGGTCCGCGGGTTGTCGCTGGTGACGACGACCCGATCGCCGAACTGCTCGGCCGCCCGCGCCATGCGGGGCCGCTTCGTTTTGTCGCGGTCGCCCCCACAGCCGAAGACGACGATCAGCTTGCGCTTGCACAGAGGTTTGAGCGTCTCCAGGACGTTCTTCAGCGCGTCGTCGGTGTGGGCGTAGTCGATGACGACTGCAAACGGCGCGTCGCCGACCTTTTCCAGCCGGCCCGGGATCGTCTTGAGGGACGATAGTCCCGCCGCGACGGTGTCGAGGTCGAAGCCCGCCGCCAGGCAGAGCCCCGCCGCGGCCAGATGATTCGCGATGTTGTAGCGGCCCACCAGCGGGGTGGACACTTGCGCGGTACGACCCTGGTGCTCCAGAGTGAAGCGCGTCGCGTCGACCGTCATCGATTCGACGTGGGCGATCAGATCGGCCGGCTCGTCGATCGCGTACCAGCAGATGTTCGCTTCGGTGCGCTGGGCGATCTCTTGCGATTCAGGCGCTTGCTTGTTCAGGATCGCCGCCGCACCTGGCACCAGCGCCGTGAAGAGCCGGCTCTTGGCGGCCAGATAGTTCTCTGTCGTTTCGTGGTAGTCGAGATGATCGCCCGTGAGGTTGGTGAAGGCGGCCGCCTGGAACTCGATCCCAGCTAGCCGGTCCTGGCTCAGGGCGTGACTGCTCGCCTCGGCGACCATGTACTCAAGACCCGCGTCGACCATCTCGGTCTGCATCTCGGCCAGCGTCAGCGGGTCGGGTGTTGTCAGCGTCGAGGGTCGGATGCCCGAGCCACTGTCGTAGACGACCGTTCCGAGCAGGCCGCAGCGCGGGCCCGCGTGTTGGATGCAGGCGTGGACGAGGAACGCGACGGTGGTCTTGCCGTTCGTCCCCGTGACAGCGAGATTGGTCAGCTTGGCGCCGGGATTGCCTTTCGCGGCCTGGGCGAGAAGCCCGACCGCGCGGGCCGAATCCTCGACGAGAACCTGCGCGTACGACCGGCGCTCTGAGCCCTGCTGGTTGCGCTGCGCGACGATGTACTTGGCGCCCTGCGCCAGGGCGCGATCGATGAAGTCGTGCCCATCGAAAGCGGTTCCCTTGACCGCGATGAAGACGTCCCCGTCCCGCACCCGGCGGGAGTCCGTCCGCACGGCCGGGCCGTCCTTGGCAGATACCAGCGTCAGGAGTTTGTCGAGGGTCATGATCCCATCTCAAATGCTCTGCGACCGCGCAGAGGACTCTAACTACTTTTGATGCACTATCTTACGTCGAAGGCGGGGAGGATGCAACCGCGTGTTGCCTGTGGTCAAAGCGCCATACCCATGCCCTATCGTTAGTATCGGCAATCGGGGGGAATTGGGATGAAAAACGGCCGTCCTGGGCGTATAATCGCTTCGGCCGAGCGAACCGCTTGGGAAAAGCACCGGTATGGAACACTGAACTGGACGAGAACCGCAATTGGGCTGCGACTCATTCTGATGGGTGAATTCTCATTGACTCTGGCAACCGGCTCTGTCATTCCCGCGCAGGCGGGAATCCGGAGATGGGCCGTGGATTCCCGCCTGCGCGGGAATGACATGGTTACGCTCGGGTACAATGGGATGCGCCCTTCTAACGACCCGCAATCGACCCGGGAGAGATGACATGACCGCACTGAAACGTTTCGCCATCATCTGTCTGTTGCTGACAATTTACCCGCCCGTGCTGGCCGAGGAGGAGACCGAGTACCTGGCCGTCTTCATGCAGGGCAAGAAGGTCGGCTACGCGATCCACACGCGGCGCGTGGTGGGCGACAGGGTCATGACGACCGAGGACGTGAGTATTACGATCAGTCGCGTCGGTATCCCGGTGACGGTCAAGATGACCGAGACCAGCGTCGAGACCGCCGCCGGCAAGCCGCTCGGGTTCGAGTCGAAGCAACTGCTGGGCACGATGACGATGGGCGTTTCCGGGACGGTCAATAGCCAGGGGATCGTCGAGATGACCAGTACCTCGTTCGGCATGGCGAAGAAGAGCACCATGCCCTGGCCCAAGGGCGCCTTGATGAGCGAGGGCGTGCGCCTGTTTACGCTCAAGCAAGGTCTCAAGCCCGGCGCCGAGTACACGGTCAAGATCTTCAACGGCGGCATCATGCAGGCGCTGGAAGCGAACGTCCGGGTGGGCGAGAAGACGGACGTCGATCTGCTGGGCCGCGTCGTGAAGCTGACGGAGGTGACGACAACCATGGCGATGCCCGGCGCCGGTCAGGTCGAGAGCAAGAGCTACGTCGATGACGACATGTCCGCTCTGAAGAACACCATGGCGATCGCCGGGATGGAGGTGGAGATGGTCGCCTGTGCGAAGGAGTTCGCTCTGGGCGACAACGATGTACTGGACCTGATCGACCGGATGTTCATCGACAGCCCTGCGCCGTTAGGCGATCCGGGTGCGGCCGAGGCGATCACCTATTGGATCGCGCCCAAGCTTGGGGCCGACTTCGTCATTCCGACTACGGACAATCAGAAACCCGAGCGCCTGCTCGGCGGCAAGTTCAAACTCACCGTCCGGCCCGTCAAGACGCCGCGGGGCGGAACGTTTCCTTACAAGGGCGCCGACCCCGAATTGCGCAAAGCGACCATGGCGACGCGGTTCCTCCAGAGCGACCACGAAGGAATCGTCGCGCTGGCCCGTAAGGCGATCGGCCGCACCAAAGACGCCGGCGAAGCCGCCCGGAAGATCGAGGCGTTCGTGGGCGACTACATCGATGACAGAAGTCTCTCGGTGGGCTACGCCTCGGCTGTTGAGGTGCTCGAGAGCCGCCAGGGCGACTGCTCGGAGTTCTCGGTTTTGACCGCGGCGATGTGCCGCGCCGTCGGCATCCCGGCCCAGGTCGTGGTGGGCGTCGCTTACGTCGATGACTTCGCCGGTCACAAAGGGTTCGGCGGTCACGCCTGGACGCAGGCCTGGATCAACGGCAAGTGGGTCGGCCTGGAC
>JANQFY010000112.1 GCA_028277585.1 Sedimentisphaerales bacterium | reverse complement strand
GTCGAGCGTTTAGTTCCGCCGCGCCTCCGACGCCCTTGGTTCCCAGGAAGTTGACTCCTGGTGTCCGCTGGGACGCCAATTGGCGCAGGGCCAGCCCTTCGGCAACGCTCAGAGGGAACGACGTTTCGACTCTTCCGGACTGGTCGACCTTGGCGCCGGGATTGGCAACGGTCACCTGGCAATTGACCTCGCCCTCGATGGCGGCCGCCAGATATCGGGCCGTCGTGGATTCGCTGATGAGGAAGACGTGCAGATTGGGATCGGGGTCGGCGTTGAAGAGCTTACGCCATGTGATCTCGATCTCACGGCTGAGTACGTCTGTGACCTGGCGCGTCATCTCTTCGGTGTCGCTGTCACGCGGCACGGCCATCGGTATGTTTCGGACCATCAAGAGGTCCCCGTCGTGGAGGACCGCGAGGTGGAGACTCGCCGGCTCGACGCACAGGATCAGCGCGATCCCCCGGCGGCTTTCGGGATGGTGGAACGCGATGGCGGTCTGCGCCGCGGTGATAGGGGTCTCCACCAGGGTCGGCCTCAATTTGCCTTCCCCCAGCAGGCCCAGTTCTTCTTCCAGCAGGTCGCTGGAGGTCGCGGCCACCAGGACTGAGTAGCGATCTTCCGCCAGTTGTCGTGTCGAGCAGATCTGCACCATCGCTTTGTCGGCCGCGATGGGGAAGTTGTCTTTCAGCAGCGCGGTGTCTCCCGCCTGGAGTCTCTGCAGGGCGGCGCCGTTGATCTCGGTATCCGCGAAGAAGACGGCGTGGTGAGGCAGGCAGACCGCCACGTCGGCGCGTCGGTCGAAGCCGTGTTTCGTGGTCAGGGCGCGCAGGATATTGACCGGCGAATCGGTCCGCCGACGGGTCTGTATCCCGAACGTCTTTTCGATTTGAAAGCCGTCAGGCGTTCGCACGATCTGCACGGCACGCAGGTGACTGCGTCCGATATCGATGCCGATAGACTTCTTTGCCATGATTCTCTCTCGTGTCCTTCCTCCGAAGCCCGGAATCGAGCCGCTTGCGTTACGACTCGCGGTACAGAATGATATCGACATTTCCGGTCTGCGTGTTTCGTCGCATCAGTGCCTCAATTCTGCAGACGTGCTCGCCGACCCTTCCCTGGGCGTAGACGCGATAGTGCTCTTCTTTGGGGCTTGTCGTGATCGCGTTTCTGAGAGCCTGAAAGATGTTATCGGTCATGCCCGGCATATCTCTCAGCTCAGCCACATCCGAGAACGGCTTGATCTGCCGCCGTTGCAGGATCATGCGCGCCAGGGTCGGGTCCATCTGTTCGGACAGACATTCGAGAACGATCCCGGGCGCTGTGTTGATGTTGATCGAGCCATCGCCGGACGTAGTCAGGAGGTCGCTGAGACGTTCGAAGGTCTCCGGGGTCACCCCTTCGACCGACTGCAATTCCTCGATGACGCTCATGGGGCGGTTCTTGCAGCGTTCGTCCTCGACGCCCTGGTTGCCGTTGCTAATGAAGGACAAACGCGTGACCTTCGTATCGCGGTCCATCCAATCGATCAGGGCGGGAGCCAGGCTGTATCGAATTCGGGGGGCGTCGGGATTCTGGCGGTTCAGAAGATCGATCAATCTCAGGAACTGATCGACGCGCGACCGATTGGGCTGGCCGTCCTTGGCTATGAGTTGATTGATGTTCAGCCGGCCGCTTTCCCCGACGAGACGAATCGAGCAGGCTCCCTCGCCGATAGAGAAGGTCGCTTCGCCCGTACGCAGCTTCTCGAAACACGGATTCGCGGACAGATCATTCGCGTCTCGAACGGCGGCCAGCGCGATGTTCAAGCCGGCCTGGGCGCAGCTCGTTGCCTGGGCGCGTCCCTCAAAGCCCTCGGCCGCTTCGAGTCGGGTCAACGCCGTGTAATTGAACGAGAACAGAAACACCGATAGCAGCAGGACCATGCCAAGGACGATGATCAGGACGAATCCCTCGCGGCGGTGTTTGGCAACGTGGGGATTCATAGCGAACGCCCCCCGGTTTTCTTCGTCGAGATGGTGAGCGTTCCGGCTCTGCGACTGAGAACGGGGATGGTCGTTCCGATGTGATGCGGCCGACCCTTCTCATCCACGGTGGTAAGGGCGATCTTCACGGCGTGAGGTAGTTCCTTGGCCGGCTTGGCGTCCCAGTTTGGCAACCATTTCTGACCATCATGGAATTCCACGCTCAGATTCGTGACATAGCCCAGTACGGGGCTCCATGATTCGTTCGATGCCTTCTGATCTTGCTCCGTCGTATAGGGGCGACTGGTCATCGCGAGCGTTTCTGTCTGGGCCTCATAGCGAAAGGTCACGCGTGAGAGGCCGCCTCGGGCCGTCGCGGTTGTCCCGAGTCCCGCTGTCGTGACGAAACTGAGGAACTCACCGCGGGGGTGCTTGCCGCCGCCTCGAAAGATCGGCCGAGTTTGTTTCGCGAGGAGTTCACTCGCATCAGCGGGATCCGTCGCGTTGGGTTCGGCTGCCGGGCCGTAGGCGCAGCGGATCTGGCGGGCCATGAGGCGCAGGACGAAACTCGCACGTTGCGAACTGGTCAAGCGGTCGCTGTGGACTTCCAGCGATTGCGACGTCGCCGCATAGCTGCCGTAGACCATCGAGACGATCAGCGTCATCATGGCCATCGCCACGAGCAATTCGAGTAGCGTGAAGCCGGATTCAGCGGGTCGTCGATTCATGGATCCTGCTATCCGCGACATATGTGGTCATCTGGACTTCCTTCTCGCCGGTCCCGGTCTGCCATCGGACAATGGTTCGGACCTGGCGAAGTCCCGTCAACTTGAGATCCCCGGTCTCTGCTGAGCCGACGTTCGTGGTTTCCGTTCGCCAGGCGAAATCACGTCCGTTCCGTTCGACGGAGCCGGATTCCGTTCCCTGTCGGGGAAACCCACCGGCCGTGACCTCCGCGGTTCTTTCCTGGCCGACGAACACGGCCTGCGTTCTGTCCAGGGCTGAGTCGGCGACGGCTGTGCTGAGCAAGTGCAGTCTGAGCAGACCCAGCAGACCGATGGCGGCGACCGCCAGGGCCACGAGGATTTCGATGAACGTGAACCCCGATCGTGTGGTGGCGCGCCGGCTCTGCATCGTCCTAACTGTCCAGATTCCAGCTTTCGATATCCGCATCGTCATCCATGCCGCCGTCCTCGCCGTCCTTGCCATAGGATTCCAGATCGTAGTCCTTGCCGTGGAGTCCCGGACAGATATAGGCGTACCGATTGCCCCAAGGATCGGTGGGGAGTTCGTCGAGATACCCTTCGCGGCTGTATCCGTCCAGGCCGGGGTTGGAAACCAGCGCTTGGAGACCCTCTGAGGTGGTCGGAAAACGCTTGGTATCCGTCTTGAACAATGCCAGCATCGATTGGATGCTGCGGATGTCCGCCTTGGCTTTGACGCGCCGGGCCTGCTCGGGGCGATCCAGGATTCGGGGCATGATGATGGTGGCCAACAACCCCAGAATCACTACGACGATCATCAGCTCGATGAGCGTGAAGCCGCGGGATTGTCGTGCGGAACGAGAGGGTTTGGTCTTCATTGGGGTATTCCTCTAAAGCGCTTGGTTAATATCGAAGATGGGAAGCAGGATCGCCAGGACAATGAAACCGACGACACCGCCCATGAGCAACAGGATCAGTGGTTCGAGCAGCGAGGTCAACGTGCGGACCGTGCCCTCGACTTCTGAGTCATACATCTCTGCGATATTGATCAGACCGTCTTCCACGTTGCCGGTCATCTGACCCGTGGCGATCACGTGGAACACGACCGGAGGGAAGATCCCCGTGGCTTTCACCGCGTTGGCGATCGCTTCGCCCTTGTGGACGAACTCCTGGATCATCCGGGCGGCCTCCGAAATGACGCTGTTCTGGCAAATCCGCTGGCTAATCTCCATCGCCGTGATGACCGGGATGCCGCTCTTCATCAGCGTGCCCAGCGTACGCGTCAGTCGGGCGACCTCCAGCTTGAAGAAGAGCGGGCCAAAGAGAGGCAGCCTCAGCTTGGTGCGGTCGGCCCATTGGCGACCATTGTCGGTCTTGACGAAGGCAACCGCGCCGATGACCGCGCCGGCGATCAGTACGAGAATGAGAACGAAATGAGAGCGGATTGCATCGCTGATCGCAATGAGCAATTTCGTCGGCCAGGGCAGGTCCTGATTCATCTTGGCAAATAGTTCGGTAATGCTGGGCACGACGAACGACAGGAGGAACAGAACCACGCCGGTCGCGACAACCGCCATCATCGTGGGATAGGCGATCGCCGATTTGACCTTTCCCATCAGTTCGACGCGTTTTTCCAGAATGTCGGCCAGTCGCGCCAGGACGAGTTCCAGCGTTCCACTGGCCTCCCCGGCCGCGATCATGTTGATGAACAGGGGCGAGAACAGGCCCGGATGGCGACCGAACGCGTCGGCCAGAGTGGTCCCGGCGTTGACGTCATCACGCACCTTCTCAATCACGGGCGCCAGAGGGTCGGTGGACTGCCCCCAGCGAATTCCCTTGTGCTTGGCCGGGCACTGCATCTGCTCCAAGAGGGCTGACAACGCGGGCACGAGAGGCATTCCCGCATGCAGCAGCGCGGACAGCCGCCGCGCGAGTCGGCCCAGGTCCCGCGCGCTGATGCGGCGCCGCAACTCGATGGGCTCTTCCGGCTTCGCCGGGACCCGCTCGTCGAGGGAACCCGAAGGCATTTGCCCGGCGGGTGTGTCTTCGAAGATTTGTGGTTCGGCAATTGACACGCCTAGCTCCCCCCTTTGGGATTTACGCTGTCCTGAGTGACGCGGTAGACTTCCTCCAGCGTGGTGACTCCCGCTACGGCGCGGCGCAATCCGTCCTCGCGCAAGGTGGTCATTCCTTGCGCCAGAGCGGCCTGCTTGATGACATGGGCGCCGCGACGTTGGATAACAAGGTCCTTGATCTGGTCGTCGACGACCAGCACCTCGAAGATGCCGGTCCGTCCGACGTAGCCGGTATTCAGACAGGTGTCACAGCCGGCGCCGTGATGAAGCTGAAAACGCCGCCCTCCGATCCGGCGCAGTTCCGACTCGGCCTGTCGGATGTCCTGAGGACGATAGGGCTGCTTGCAGTCGGGGCAGATCACGCGCAGCAGACGCTGGGCGATGACCCCGACCACCGAGGACGAGATCAGGTAAGGTTCGATGCCCATTTCGGTCAGACGCGTGACCGCCGAGGCGGCGTCGTTGGTATGCAGCGTGCTGAGCACGAGATGGCCCGTCAACGAGGCCTGGATGGCGATCTCAGCCGTCTCCAGATCGCGGATTTCACCGATCATGATCACGTCCGGGTCCTGTCTGAGGATGTGACGCAGGCAATTGGCGAAGGTCAGGTCGATCTTCGGTTTGATCTGCATCTGGCCGATCCCGGCCAGTTGGTATTCGACCGGATCTTCCACGGTGAGGATGTTGCGCTCTTCGCTGTTGAGTTCGTTGAGTGCGCCGTACAGTGTGGTCGTCTTGCCGCTGCCGGTTGGTCCGGTCAGCAAGATAATGCCGTGCGAGACCCCGATGAGCGAACGAAACGTCCTCAACGTGTCTTCGCTGAATCCGATGTCCTGCAACCCGAGCTGCCCCCGACCTTTGTCGAGCAATCTCAGCACGACGCGTTCACCACCGGCCGTGGGTATAATCGAGACGCGGATGTCGACCAGTTCCTGACCGATCCGCACGCGACTCTGGCCGTCCTGGGGCAAGCGGTGTTCGGCGATGTTGAGGTTCGCCATGATTTTCAGTCGTGACAGCAGGGGGGCGGCCTGCGCCTTCGCCAGGGTCAGAACGTTGTGCAGGACCCCATCGATGCGGAAGCGAACCTGCACTTCGCATTCATAAGGTTCGATATGGATATCGCTGGCCCGGCTGTGAACGGCTTCGAAGAGAATCTTGTTGACCAGCTTGATCGCCGGCGCTTTGTTGGCGATGTTTAGCAGGTCTTCGGCTTGCGTCTGAACGGAACTGGCGCCGGCGCCGGATCGTGAATCCTCCGGCACCATCAGTTCGCGGATATCGCGCCGTTTCTCTTCTTCGCTGGCGTGGTAGTAACACTGACTGATCGCACTGTCGATTTCCGGGGCCGGGCACCGTACGCGGGCGCACGCCTGGCCCAGAATGCCGACAATGGCGTCATAGGCTTCGACGTTCAGCAGGTCCGCCAGCGCAACGGCAGTCTCACCATTCTCCAGTGTGATGGGAATCGCCTGCTGCTTCTTGAGAAACTCCAGAGGCAATCGCCTCACCAGATCCGGATCCAGTTGTTCCGGGGCGATTTTCCAGAGCTGGGGCGCTTCTGTTTGTTCCATACCTGCGGTTTTCACCAAACGACCTCCTCGTGCGGATGCGATGCGAACCGGTCAATGCGGCGCTCATCGTATCAGCGCTCCTCTCCCAACAAAGGCGGCATTTCGTTTCTCTTGGCCTTTGTATACTCCTGCAACTGCTGCTGATCCGTCATCACGCGCGGCGTGACGAAGATGAGTAGATTGGTCTTCTGCAACACGTCCTTCTGCGTACGGAACAGAGCGCCCACCAGCGGCACGTCGCCGAGTAGCGGAACCTTTGTTTCAATGCGATTTGTGTCGTCGCGGATCATACCCCCGATGACGATGGTGGCGCCGTCACGCATGGTCACGACCGTCTGAGCGTTGCGTTTGGCGGTCGTCGGTGTGCCAGCCGAGGCGGTGGTGACATCCTCGAGCAACTTGGTGAATTCGGTGTCGAGGTTCAGCCGGATCAGACCGCTCTGGCTGATGTGCGGCGTGATCTCCAGCGTAATGCCGACGTCCTTGTATTCGTAGTCCTGGATAACGGTCGGGGTGATGAAGTCCGTCGTCTCGGTGATACGCGATGAGATAACGAAGGGACGGTTCTCGCCGACAACGATTCGCGCCTTGCGGTGGTTCGAGGTGAGAATGTGAGGCGTCGAGAGAACATTCACCGCCGACTCTCTCTGCAGCGCCTGCAGAATGGCGCCGATGCTGGTGCCGTCGCTGGTTTCCTTCCACGCCCCGAGGGCCAACCCTTCCAGATCGCCATTGATGAAGTCGACACGAGGGCCTAGATTGGTCAGTCCAAAGCCGCGGATGCTGTCGGCCACCGCGTCGTCGAGCGTTGCCCAATCGACACCGATCTGGGTGAGCGATTCCTCCGTGACTTCGAGGATCATCATCTCGACGAGGACCTGTTCGCGGACGATGTCGAGCTTATCGATGATGCTCGAAATCATCTCGTAGTCCTGCGGAGAGGCCACGATGATCAGCGAATTGGTGCTCTCATCGGGAGATACATGAATCTGTCCCGTCGCGTCCGTGGCGCCGGTCAGTCTCATGTTGGCCAGCGTCGCCTCCAGGGAAGGCGCCACGTCATTGGCGTCCGCGTTCTTCAGAGCTTTGACATGGACGTTATCGATTCCTGTCGGTCGTTGGATATCGAGTTGGGCGACCAGCCCTCGAATGACCTCAATGTCCTGTTCGCCGGCAATCGCGATCAGCGAGTTCGTGCGTTCGTCAGGCAACACGCGCGGGCCTTTGCCGATGACCGGCTGAGCGGTGACGCGGCCGCGACCTGATGGCGCTGTCGGGATGTGCTGCTCATTGAGGATGCGCATGATCTGCTCGCTGAGCACCTGGGCCGACGCGTAGCGCAGCGGGAAGGTGGTGACTTTCTCGTGCGAACTCTCAACATCAAGCTGTGCCACGATCTGCGCCATATGATGTATGTTGGCGGACGTGTCGGTGATCATGACCGAGTTGGTCCTCGGGTAGGTGGTCATCTGGGCGCCCGTCGAGAGCAACGGCTGGACGATCTGACTGATTTCACCGGCGTCCGCGTATTCGAGCGGGAGGATCTGGGTGACCATCGTGTCGCTTCGGGGAATGAACGCAGGGTCTGAACCGATGCGCACCTGCAAGTTCCTCTTGCTGGCTTCCTCCTTCGGTACGACCTTCACGGCGTTCTCAGTCTCAACGGTCGCGTATCCGTGCACATCCAGAATCGACTGGAGAAAGGCGTAGACGTCACCCAGTCGAATTGGGGTGGGCGACATCACGGTGACCGACCCGCTGACGCTCTCGTGTGGAATGAAGTTGATGCCGGTGATTTCGCCAATGGTCTTGAGGACCGTACGAATGTCCACTTCCTCGAAGTTGACATGGACCGGTTCATCGGCCGCTCCGGGAACATCCAGGAAGGGCTGTCTGACGGTCGGAGTCGGCTCGACCGGCAGTGGCTTGGGCTGCGTGTCTTTCCGTTCGTTCGCAACCTGGCTCTGTCGCTCTTGCGGGCGCGGAGTCTGCCTCTGGGGGAGGCTCGTCTCCGCGACCTGCTCACGCGCCGTGGCCGGCACTGTAGGTTGAGGATCAGTGAAGCTGGGACGCTGCGCTGCGACGAGACGATCCTGTTTCTGAACGCGGGGCGAGGAAGCCCGGGCCCTCGGCGCGGGTTGCTCGGCCTGCGTTTTCTCAACCGGTTTGGACCGCTTGCGCAATTGAATGGGACTCACTGCGGCCGCCGGAGCGGCTTTCGGGCGGACTCCGCACCCGATGCCGGCGAGAAGTAGAACGCCTGAAACGAGGGCAATTGATCCGCCGCGCATCAGCCCGTTCCATCGCTTTCTCGGGAACTGAAATCGACAGTTCATCATGGTGTTGTTCCGTGTTGTATTCAAAGGATTCTCCCTCAGGCTAGAGATCGAACGACATGGTCTTGGTCTTGCCCTTGCGCAACAACTCCAGGTCGATCTTGGGTTGCGTTCGGGCCTTCTTCAATACCTGAAAAGCCTTCTGTCGACTGGTCAGGTTCTGTCCGTTGACGGTCCTGACGACATCACCGTTTCTCAGGCCGAACAGCTTGGCCAGAGGGGTCTGCTCCAAACCGGTGATCTCCAGCCCTTCCGTGCGGCCGTCCTTCACATAAGGCTTGATGGTGGCTTCGCGAAAGAGTTCCTCGACGTACCCCAACCGAGCCGAAGGCGGCGCCTGGGTGGCCTGCGGTCCAGCGGGCGAGGGATTGCTCGGCCCGGCAGGTTTCGGGGCGGCCATCGGGGTACCGGCTGACAACTGAAGCACGAACTCGCGTCCGGCATGAACCAGGACTACCCGATCCGGTTCGATCGACTTGACGGTAGCCGAACCGACCGTGCTTCCGATTCGGTAGGGGCCGGCCGTCTTGGTCTTCGTATCCTCGATGATGGCTCGAGAGGCGGTTGGTCCGCCTGCGATGGCGCCGATCAGTCTGAGTCCCAATTGCTCAGCCGAGGGCATGGTCTTTGCGACCGCCGCGGTCTGGGTAGGAATCTGGATGGGCGCCTGCTGGACCGGCTCGGCAAAGAGGTCGTTATCCGCGATCGTCGAATAATCGACGGGCGCCGGCGATTGTTCCTCTGTGATAACGTTCTCGGTGAATTGGTTGCCGGAAACTGCCTTCGGCTTGATTCCGATCTCGGACGGAGACGGTCCCAGGATCGCGCTAACCGCTACGTAGAGCAGGCCGACGCCAAGGGTTCCCTTGGCTACCCAGAACAGTCTTGATTTCTGTCGATCATTCATCGTTGTCTTTCTCAATCGTATATACTCTTGGCCTGTCGAGTCTATCGTCCGGGGGGCAAGGGCACTTGATGCGGAGCGGGCCAAGTGCGAAGGTGAAGATCGGGCAAGGCTTGGCAATATCAGACGTTCCCTTTTATGGGACGGCTCTGATGCTGAGACCTGGAGAGGTCTGATAAGAGGTGGATCGGATGCGCTAGCTCAGAGTCAACGCCATGACGCCATAGGCCACGTTGGCCAGCCCGTGGAACAGGATCGGCGCCAGCAACGAGCGCGTCCGGACGAGGAGCCAGGCCATCAGCAGGCCGGGGAAGAACGTCAGGAGCGAAGCGACCTGGCCCTGGACGATGACGTGCGCCACGGCGAAGCAACTCGCGGAGATGACGATTCCGACCCAGCACGCTGTGGTGGCGGACTTCCATCGCCGGCGGGCGAGCAGTTGCATGACATTGCTCTGGACGTAGCCGCGAAAGAACACTTCTTCGGCAACAGCGACATAGAGGAACTGATAGACGAGCCAGGACAAACAATCGCCCCGGCCGGTGAAGACAGGTCGTAACGGGATCGGCAACCCCAGACGAGTGGCGGTCCACTGCGCGAGGAATGCGATGGGCCCGGCGAAGAGGCAGACACCGCCGACCAGCTTCAGAGCGCTTCCGACGTTGGCGACGTCAAGGCCGATCCGCGTGAAGGGGCGTCGGGCGATCCAACTAGGGACCAGCGCCGCGGCCACGAGCAGACTGGGGATGAGAAACCAGCGCATCGCGGCATATGGGCCGACGTGGAGCACGCGGGCGAGCGCCAGGACTCCGATCGTGACCAGGCTGGTCTCGATGCCCAGTCGCATCGCGTGAGACGACTGGGATTCGAGGTCCGGATGCGCCGACCGGTGGAGAGTCCACATGTCGGCCAGACAGGGCTGACCACACTGCGTTTCCATCTGTCGCTTACCCTCGCGCGGTCTCGAGCGATTGGCGTCTCTTCTTATCACGTCGACGCAGGCCGATCATGGCCAGGGCGATCAGGCCGTAGGGCACTAGCAATTCCTTGGGAGAACCGTTGCCCGTGGCCGAGACGGAGCAGCCCCCGCCGCCTCCGCCGCCGCCAGAACTGGTTCCAGCGGAAGAACTGTCCGAACCGGCGACCAGGTAGAACGGCGTGAAGTGAGTCGTCTTGAACTGCAGGGCGTTCAAGTCGGAGGCG
>JANQFY010000035.1 GCA_028277585.1 Sedimentisphaerales bacterium | reverse complement strand
CGAATCGGTCAGGGTAAAGGGGATGCCCGCCTGCCGCAGGTTGTTGCACGCGCTGATCTTGCCGCAGAACGAATCGCGGCGACGACTGATCGCCATCTGGTCGGCAACGTCCTCCTCGGCCTGAATCAAGATGGGCACATGCAGGCCGCTCCGCTTGATCGCCTCGGCGATCCCGCGCTCGTCGCCGAAGTTGGGCAACGTCACAATGATCCCGTCGATTTCGTCCGACTTCGATGCGAACAGCGCCGCGCACTTGGCGGCGTCCTCAAACGTCTCAACCGCCCCGTACTTCGTTTCGGTCGTGGGCAGCGCGACCGCCCCGTAGCCGTTCTCCTCGAGCACCCGCAAAATATCCTTGCGTCCTTCTTTCGCCAGCACATCCGGGAAGAACCCGCGATTGCCAATGATAACCCCAAATGTCACCGTCTTCATTTCGTCTATCCTTTATGCTTGGCCGTAGTAGGCGTTTTCTCCATGTTTTCGCAAGTAGTGTTTGTCCAGAAGGGATGACGAAACCGCCTTCTGGTCTGAGTTTATTCCCAGCGCACCGGCCGCCATCCGGGCGACCTCCTCCAGCACAACGGCGTTTTCGACCGCCGCGGCGGCCGAGGCGCCCCAGGTGAACGGGCCGTGATTGGCCACCAGGACCGCGGGCATCTGCGCCGGATCGAGTCCCTCGAATCGGCGTATGATGATCTTTCCCGTATTGGCCTCGTAGTCCTGCCCGATCTCTTCAGCCGTCATCGGCGCGGTCACGGGGACCGGGCCGTAGAAATAGTCGGCATGCGTCGTCCCCAGGCACGGGATATCCCGCTGGGCCTGCGCCCACATCGTCGCGTGCGTCGAATGCGTGTGACAGACACCGCCCAGTGCAGGGAAGCTGCGATACAGCTCCAGATGCGTCGGCGTATCCGACGAGGGCTTCAGATCCCCCTCGATCACGTTGCCCTGAAGATCCAGGAGAACAATGCTCTCCGGCGTCAAGTCGTCGTAGTCGATGCCGCTGGGCTTGATGGCGACCACTGACCTGTCACGATCGATCGCCGAGACGTTGCCCCAGGTGAAGAGGACCAGACCGTATCGCTGGAGTGCGACGTTGGCGTCGCAGACGTCTTGTTTGAGCTTGTGATGCATGGTCAGACGTTCGCCTTCTCTTTGAGATCGAGCAGTTCTTTCATGAGGTTGCCCATCGCGATCGGTTTGTCCGCCAGTCCGAAACCATCATGCAGTTGCATGTAGAGTCGGTAGAGTTGCTGGTAGACGGCGTGATTCTCGGCGATTGGCTTGAAGGTCGTCTCCTTGACGCCGCACATCGCCTCCTGCGCTTCGGCGAAGCTCGCGTACGCGCCGCCCACCACCGCGGCGGCGACGGCCGAGCCCAGAGCACAGGTCTGCGCCGAGCGGGAGATCTTCATTTCGCGGCCGGTGACATCCGCGTAGATTTGCATGAGCATCGCGTTCTTCTCAGAGATGCCGCCGCAATTGACGATCGCATCGATCTGGACGCCGTATTCGGCAAACCGATTGATGATGGTCAAAGCGCCGAAAGCGGTTGCCTCCACCAGGGCGCGGTAGATCTCTTCGGGACGCGTGTGCAAGGTCTGGCCCACCAGCAATCCCGTCAAACGCTGATCGACGAGAACTGTCCGGTTGCCGTTGTTCCAGTCGAGAGCGAGCAGACCCGACTGGCCCGGCTTGAGTTGAGCCGCCTTCTCAGTCAGCGCTTCGTGCGAACCGGCGGCCTCGCCGCCCGGCTGGAGATAGTTGACATACCAATTGAAGATGTCCCCCACCGCCGACTGGCCCGCCTCCAGACCGTAGTGGCCCGGGAGAATGGAGCCATCGACGATACCGCAGATGCCCGGAATGTCGGGCAATTTCGTGCTGGTCGGCGCGACCACCATATCGCAAGTGCTCGTGCCGATGATCTTGACCAGGACCCCTCCTTTGATTCCAGACCCGACAGCGCCGAGATGCGCGTCGAAAGCGCCCATCGCCACGGGAATGCCGGCGGTCAAGCCTAGCTTAGCCGCCCACTGCTCGGTCAGACGCCCCGCCGCTTCGTCAACGGCAAAGGTCTGATCGCTGAGCGTTGCACGGAGTTGACCTAGCTTGAGATCGAGCTTCGCGAGGAATTCGGCGTCGGGGTAGCCGCCCCAGTCGTCGCTGAACATCGCCTTGTGTCCGGCCGCACAGCGACAGCGTCGCACCTTGTCCGGCGCATCGGTTCCGGTCAGAACCGCCGGCAGCCAATCGGCGTGCTCGACCCATGTGTAGGCCGCGTCGAAAACGGCAGGGTCCACCCGTAGACAATGCAAAATCTTGCTGAAGAACCACTCCGACGAGTAGGTGCCTCCACACTTGGCCAGGTAATCGGGCCGTTCTTTGGCCGCCAGTTCGGTGATCTCCGCCGCCTCGGCATGCCCCGTGTGATCCTTCCAGAGCCAGGCGCACGCGTTGGGATTGTCCTTGAAGGCCTCGAGCAACGCCAGAGGCGTACCCTTCTCATCGACGGGCAAGGGTGTCGAACCGGTGGTGTCGACCCCGATGCCTATGATGTCCTTGGGATCGAAGCTGGGCTCGGCCTGCTGGGCCTGGGCGACGGCGCCACAGACCGTTACCTCCACGCCCTTGAGATAATCGGCGGGATTCTGCCGCGCCAGATTGTGATCGGCCGGATCGAGGAGAATTCCCGCCTCGCCCGATTCATACTCATAAACGGATGCACTGAGCTCTCGACCGGTCCCCGTCGCGACGATGACGCACCGCACCGAATTTGTCCCGTAATCCAAGCCGATTGTGTAGGCCATCGAACGTTCTCCCTTTCGCGAATGTCGATTCAAGAATCCAGCGCGTTACTTGAGCCAGAAGCTGAAGTACAGATACAGGCCGAGCACGAGCCCCAAGACCAGCACGGTCAGCACAACTTCCGTGAGCCCCCAACTGGCGCGACTTTCCTTCTTCTGATCGGCCGTGGCCGTCGCGTAGGTCAGACCGACAATTTGCTCCGCCCTCGGCGGGGCCGTGCACAGCGAAACAATGACAATCACCAAGATGCTCAGCAACAGCAACCAACCCGTGGCGAAGAGGAAGTTGTACTCTCCGATGTAGACCAGCCAGCCGGGCGAGGTAATCAGAGGATCCTCCCCACCCGTCATCGCTTGAATGGTCAGCTTGACCATGCCGGCGATGAAACCGATCGCCAGTCCCGCCACGGCGCCGGCGCCGTTGATCCGTTTCCAGAACAGGCCCAGCATGAAGACCGCTGCGATCGGCGGCGCCAGGTACCCCTGGACGCTCTGCAGATACTTGTACAGGCCCCCTTCTGACACGCGTTGCATGACGGGAATCCAGATGATCCCCATGCCCACCACCACCACGGTCGCAACGCGGCCCACCGTCACCAGATGTTGCTCGGACGCCTTGGGCTTGATCTTCTCGTAGATGTCGACCGTGAACAGCGTCGCGCAGGAGTTGAATAGCGACGACAGCGAACTCATCAACGCCGCCAGCAGACCACCGACAACGAGGCCCCGTAGGCCGGGCGGCAGCAAAGATCGAACCATCACGGCGAAGACCTGATCTCCATCCGGCACCTCCTGACCATTAGCCATCTTCGTGGGAATGTCGATCAGCCCTTTCTGGTGCAGGGCATAGCCGATTAGTCCCGGAACCACAAAGATCATCACGGGCCAGACTTTCAGGAAGGCCCCCCAGAGGGCCCCGCGTCGCGCGTTGCGCAGGTCCTTGGCCGAGAGCGCCCGCTGGACGATATACTGATCAGTGCACCAGTACCAGATACCGATGATCGGCGAGGCGATCAGTACACCCAGCCAGGGGAAATCCGTGTCGCTGTTCGGTCGCCAGAGCGCGAAGTTGGCCGCGTTGTCCCGGCAGATCATCTGCAGCTCGCCCCAGCCGCCCAGCTTGCTAAGGCCGAAGAACGTGATGAAGAACGAGCCGATCAACAGGATCACCGTCTGGACGGTATCGGTGTAGACGACGGCACGCAGGCCGCCGAGGACGGTGTAGATCCCGGTCAATACGACCGTCATGACCGCCCCGATCCAAAAGGCGTCGAGCGCGAACGTATCAGTGACTTGCCAGTGGATCTCCGGCAAGAGGACGTTGAAGACGACTCCGCCGGCGTAGACCGTCACCGAGACCTTGGTAAAAACGTACGCCACGAGAGAGACCACCGAGAGGATCCAGCGAGCGGTGGGATTGAAACGCCGCTCCAGGAACTCGGGCATGGTGAAGACTTTCGAGCGGTAATAGAACGGTACGAAGACCCATGCCAGAATAACGACGACCCACGCATGCAGTTCCCAGTGAGCCATCGCCATGCCACTAGTGGAGCCCTGTCCAGCGAGTCCGACGATGTGTTCGGACCCGATATTCGAGGCGAAGATGGAGGCGCCGATCACGAACCAGGGCATGTTTCGGCCCGCCAGGAAGTAATCGGTGGACGTCTGTTGCTTCTGCAGGATCACCCACCAGACGATCGCCAGCATGACGCCGAAGTAGACGGCAATCGCCAGCCAATCGAGCGTTCCGAAAGAACTTTCAGCGAGCAACAATTGCATCATTCCCATACTCTTTCCCCTGCAGAACACCGCTGGAACTGTCCGTTGGCGTGTGAACCGTCACAGCGCCTCATTCGAACTCCTACTTCGCGGAGAAGCGATAAATCGTCGTCGTTTCGTACGTGTCACCCGGCCGCAGAATCGTGGACGGGAAGTTCGCCTTGTTGGGCGAATCCGGATAGTGCTGCGTCTCCAGGCAGAACCCATAGCGGTGCTGGTAGACCGTGTCCCCCTTGCCGGTGAGGGTCCCATCGAGGAAGTTGCCCGCGTAGAACTGAATGCCCGGCTCGGTGGTCCATACCTCCATGACGCGACCGGTCGTCGGCTCGTAGACCTTGGCGGCCATCGTCATCGCCCCGGCCCGCTTGGTCAGGACCCAGTTGTGATCGTACCCGCCGCCGAACTTCAGTTGCTCGTAATCATCGTCTATTCGGTCGCCGATAGCCGTCGACTTGCGGAAGTCCATCGGCGTGCCCTCGACACTGGCCAACTGCCCCGTCGGGATCAGGCCCGCATCGACGGGTGTGTACCGATCGGCCTTGAGCGTCAGTTCATGTCCCAGGATGTCGCGCCGACACTCTGTCAGGTTGAAATAGCCGTGATGGGTCAAGTTCACCGGCGTCGCTTTGTCCGTGGTCGCTTCATACTCGACCCGCAACTCGTTCTTGTTGGTCAAAACGTAAATGACGGTCGCCTTGAGATTCCCGGGGTAGCCTTCCTCGCCATCCTTGCTGAGATAGCTGAGCTTCACGCCGACACCGTCCGGCCGCCAGAGAGGTTCATCCGCCCAGACGACTTTGTCGAACCCCTTGATCCCGCCGTGCAGGTGGTTCTCGTCGTTGTTGGTCGCCAGCGTGTACTCCTTGCCGTCGAGAATGAAGCGGCCCTTGCCGATGCGATTGCCGTACCGCCCCACGATGGCCCCGAAGTACGGTGTCTCCTTGATGTAGTCCTGGAGATTGTCGTAGCCCAGCACGATGTCACCCAGGTTGCCGTCCTTGTCCGGTGCCGTGAGCGAGACAACGATCGCTCCGTAGTTGATGATCCCGGCGGTCATCCCATTGGCGTTGCGCAGGCTGTAGAGACGCACCTGCCGACCATCGGGGGTCCTCCCGAACGCCGTAACATCAATGTCCATCGATCCTTTTGCCTCCTTACCTCCGACCCACTGACTGGCCGTTTCGCACGAGCACAGTACGGTCATTGTCATCACCATTAGCGCGGCCCAAACGATCCCTCGTGAACTGCCCTTGAACATCTTGTCCCCACCTTTCTTGTGACTTAGGAAACCGATGAAGATTCTGCGGCTCGAAATCGCTAACCACCTGCATCCGCCTCCGGTCGTCTCGTGCTCCAAAGGACCCAACGACTGACCGGCCATTTGCGGACCCGATAGTCGCTTAATTATCCATATCTCAGTCTGAAATTAAAGACTATTTTGCGTTTTAGTTTAATCAGATTGCGAATCACCGTATCCCAACCGTGATTAGGAGCGACCTGAGAGATTTAGCCGGCTTGGCGGAAATAGGCACAGAGCGAGTGCACCGCGAGGCGGAAACAACGCGAAATGGACATTGATCCAACGACCGATAAGTTGTTATAATCAGATTAGTGGTCTGCGTTCAAATGATGACGTCGGCGCCTCGACCGATCGGCACGCGGCGCCAAAAGCCAGGACGTCGAAGTACTCAGTGGGCATGCGTCGGCCCGACAGCGACAATCCCTGCATCGGGCCGCGATGATCCCAGAAAGCCGGCCAGGGCCGGCGGATCGGAAAGGCTGCAGAAGCGGCCTCCGGTACTGCAACGAAGGTTCTTATCGGTCCCAGGCAAGCCGGGAAACTTGGCAGCGAGGAAGATGGAGGTTGATGTATGCGTCCTAGGAGGGTCGCGACACACGCCGAGAGCGGCGCAAGCTGCTCTGTCTCAGCAACCACAGAATCCCCTTCTGAAGTCAGCCTCGCCCGGTGCGCGCGCCAGTAATTCGCATACTAGGGAATGTACCGATTATAGCAGCTATAGAATCAAGCCGACGAGAGGGATGGATTGAACCTGGTGGAGTTCGCCAGGATGACAATAAACGACTCACGCTGGTGACAGAATCATGAAACCTGAACCGTATCTTGAACTCACATGAAAGGACTGAGAAAGGGGCGTACCGCGCGTAGGATCACATCGCAAGTGCAACTTCGGATACAGATTGGCAGCCAAGACGAATGTAACCGGTGACACTGCTGTAAAGGAGAATGGATCATGAAGAGGTACCTGATTCTAGTGCTGTTGATCGGTCTCTGCATGAACTCTGCGGGATGGGCCGATATGAACCGTCAGATCTGGGACACCGGATCGGTCAACGAAAATCTGGATGGCGTCCGAGCCTTCCATGAAGACAAGCGACCCGACATGATGCCTTTCGATCCAGCGCCGGATATCGAAGAGGTCCTGGAGGAATCGTGGTTCGGCAACCGAGCCGACCAGTATTACGCCAACCTCTGGGGTTGGGTAACGATCCCCGAAACGGGCACATATACCTGGCACATGCATGCAGACAACCATTCCGTCCTTTACATCAGCACGGATGAGAGCTGGGAGAATGTGCAGGAGGTCGCCTCGATCGACGGCTGGTCCAATGTCGGCGAATGGGGCGGCGGCGCCAACGGGGGCCCGAACGCGGATTCGGCGGCCTTCCAGTATGCCGCTGGTCAGATACTCGCAGTTTGGGGCATCATGGTCGAGGGCGGCGGTGGTGACAATCTGGGCATCGGCTGGACCATGCCCGGATCGAACTCGATCGAGTACATCAGCGACCATGTGTCAATCATCCCGCCGACACCGACCAAAGCCCGGAATCCGATGCCGGAGGCCGGCGCCGTCGACGTGCCGCGCGACACGGATCTGAGTTGGGCCGCCGGTAAGTTCGCGGCCACGCACGACGTGTACCTGGGCACGGTCTTTGACGACGTGAATGACGCCACCCGGGCCGACCCCAGGGGCGTGCTCGTCAGTGAGAGCCAAGCGGATATCACGTACGATCCCGGCATCCTGGAGTTCGGCGCGACCTACTACTGGCGCATCGATGAAGTGAACGCTCCGCCGGATAGCACGATTTTCAAGGGCAAGGTCTGGGAGTTCACCGTCGAACCCTTCGCCTACGCCATCGAGGGCATCATCGCGACCAGCAACGGTGATTCGGACGCCACTTCCGGCCCGGAGAAAACCGTGGACGGATCCGGCCTGAACGCCGCCGGTCAGCATTCGGTCGAAGCGACAGATATGTGGCTCGCCACGCCGGGCGCCGATCCCCTGTACATCCAGTTCGAGTTCGACCGCGTCTACAAGCTGCACGAGATGGTCGTCTGGAACTATAATGTCATGTTTGAGCTGTTGCTCGGCTTCGGACTCAAGGATGTCACGATCGAGTATTCCGAGAACGGCGAGGACTGGACCACACTCGGAGATGTCACGCTCAATCAGGCGACCGCCAAGGACGATTATGCCGCCAACACCACCGTCGCATTCGACGGGGTGCCCGTCAAGTTCGTCAAGATCACCGTCAACAGCGGCCACGGTCCGATGGGCCAGTTCGGTCTCAGCGAAGTCCAGTTCATGCAGATCCCGGCCAGTGCCCGCGAACCACAACCCGCCGACGGCGCTGTCGACGTCCCCGTGGGAACCACTCTGGGTTGGCGTTCCGGCCGCGAGGCGGTTTCACACGAAGTCAGCCTCGGCGCCGATCCCAACACGTTGGAGTTGGTGGGAACGGTCAACACCAACAGCTTCACCGGTGCGGATCTCGAGTTCGGCATGGACTACTCCTGGAAGGTGGACGAAGTCAACGAAGCCGACGCCATCACCACTTGGCCCGGCGCCGTCTGGGGCTTCCGTACGGAAGAATACGCGCTGATCGACGGCATGGAAGAGTACACCGACGATGAAGGCAGCCGGATTTACGAGACCTGGGTCGATGGCTACGGCGTTCCCGCCAACGGCTCGCAGGTCGGCTATCTCGAGTCGCCCTTCGCCGAGGGGTCGATCGTCAACAGCGGCGGCCAGTCGATGCCTCTCTTCTATGACAACAGCGGCAGCGCTGCGTCCTCCGAGGCGACCAAGAGCCTGGGCGGCATGAACCTGGCCGCCAACGGCGCCGACAGCCTGAGGCTGTTCGTCTCCGGATCGGCGCCGACCTTCTATGAAGGCGCTGACGGCACGATCCTGATGAACGCGATCGGCAACGACATCTGGGACGCGGCCGACCAATTCCGCTTCGCCTACAAGCAATTGACGGGCGACGGATCGATGATCGCCCGGGTCGATGATCTCGACGGCAGCCCCAGCAGTTGGGCCAAAGCCGGCGTGATGATTCGCCAGGACACGGCGGTCGGGTCGACCCATTCGTTCATGTGCATGACCGGTGGCGACGGCAACGGCGCTTCATGGCAAGGGCGCGAGACCGCCAACGCCAATTCCGTCAATGCGGACGCCACCTCGCCGGTCGCACCGCCGTACTGGGTGCGAATCGACCGCGCCGGTGACACGCTGACCGGCTACCTCTCTCCGGACGGCGAGACTTGGACCCAATTGGGCGATCCGCGGACGATCGAGATGGACGATCCAGTCCTGATCGGCCTGGCGGTGACCAGCCACAACACGGGCCAGAGCACGGGCGCGGCGTTCTCGAATGTCAGCATCACCGGCGCTGCGGGCGCCTTCGAGATCGCCGAGATCGGCGTCGCCCAACCGCAAGGGAACGATCCGGCGGCCGTCTACGTGAAATTGGGTAACTCGAGAGTGACTCTGTCGGATGCCGCGGCAACGGCCCGCTCCGGCTGGACCGAGTACGTCATTCCACTCAGCGAGTTCGGTGGCGTCACCAACGTCCAGGAGATCACGGTTGGTGTGGAAGGGCCCGGCGCAGGGCTGATCTTCATCGACGATGTCGGGTTCGGTCGCGCCTACGTGGCGCCGTAACCCAACGCGAGGGCTAGTCCAGAACGTGCCCAACGGTTCGCGCCTGTGCGGCACGAACGAAAACGCCTCACGAAGCAGCAAGGAGAAAGGGCTGCGAGCGATGCTCGCAGCCCTTTTCATTCTTGGCCGGGGAGTTCGCGGCGCCGGCCGGTCGAACGGAACCGCTGCACAAGCCGTTCTGAGCCCGCATGACGGGCGAGCCGCCACACCAGCACGAAGCCGAGCCCCATCACCCGGCTCGGAACCTTCCATGCTTGCCGCTAACGTCCATCCCCCGTTTCGCCCTCGGCGCACACCATGCGACACCCGAAGAGCCCGCCCGCCGAGTGACCCGGATGGGCCTGCAATCGAACCGTCACCTTCTGCTTGTCGCGCGTTAACGCGGAAGGAACAGGATAGGTGACATCGAAGAATTCGCCCGGACGGTCATCGTTCAATGACTGCGTGGCAATCCGCTCGCCATTGATGAGGATGTCAAACTTCCGACGGTGTCGATCGCTGCCCCAGTAGGTGCACAGCAGTTCCATCGGCTCATCCGGTCGCACTTTCATCTCGAATGAGAACCAGCCGCCGTTGGTAGCGTGACGGAACTTGCGGCCGTTGAACTCCCCGGCGCTGGTGTGCTCGCCCGTGACGTTGTGGTCGCGCTCCGGCTGCATTTCACCGATGCGCAGAACATCCATCGTCCGCGCCTCGATCCGTCGCAGCCGTTCCAGTTCGGCGCGGTATTCCGCCTCGCGTTTGTCCCACTGCGCCGTGGTGAAGAAATCCCAGTAGACCCCATAGCGGCGATGGTGCATCCGATAGAAGGGAATGAGGTCCACATCGCGGGGACGTCCAACGTCGATTGTCCGAAAGGCCAGCGGCTTGCCGTCCACGCGAGCCAGCCACTCGCCGAGAGGGCGGTTCTCCGTCACCAGGACGGGCACTCTCTTGTCGCTCGGCTCGGCCGCCGCTTCGATGGGCCCGAGATCGGCCGCCAGGACGATGGGACCGTATAGAATCGCGGCCCGGTTCGGATTGTCGGGCAAGGCTTCTCGGCGTAGCGTCATCGGAATCCGGATCTGGACCTGGTCGCCATCAGACCAGACCCGCCTGAGGATCGCGTAGGTCCCGGGCCAGGCCTTCGTCTCGACCTTTTCGCCATTGACCCGGACCTCCAGCGGCGCCGCCCAGCCGGGGCAGCGGACCTTGAACGTCGCCCCGACGGGTTTGGCGCACGCCACCGTCAGAGTGGTCTCGCCGCGGGCGGGGAACGCCGTCTCCTGGCGCACGCGCAGGCCCTTGGCCCGCCAGTGGAGTTCGGAGGGAATGAAGAGGTTCACAAACAGGGTGTCGGCGTTGTGAAAGTAGATGCTCTCGCCGTACTTGGCGTGGTTCTCCATGCCCGTGCCGTGACAGCAGGAGAAGTTGTCGAAGGGGTTGGTGTAGCGTTTGAATTCCCTCGACTTCAGAGGCACGAAGTAGCACATCATGCCGTCGTCGGGATTCTGCGAGGCCAGAATGTGGTTGTAAAGACCGCGTTCGTAATAGTCGGCGTAGCGAACCTGGGCGTGCCAGGCAAAGAGATGCCGGGTCAACTTCAGCATGTTGTAGGTGTTGCACGTTTCGGTGGTGTTGGACGTGAGCCGGTCGTTCAGTTGGTCGGGCGGGCCGAAGTATTCGTAGTTGCCATGCCCCCCGGTAACATAAGAGTGATGGTGCACGACCCGATCCCAGAAGAACTCAGCGATCGTGTTGTCAGCCGCATCGCCGGTCACCTCATAGCGGCGTGCCGAGCCGATGATCTTCGGGACTTGCGTATTGCCATGCAGACCGGGCAAGCAATCCTGCTCCTCCGCCAGCGGATCGAGCACGGCCCGATGGTGAAAGCGGCGCGAGAGGTCCAGGTACTTCTCCTTGCCCGTAATCGCGTAGAGTTCGACCAGCGATTCGTTCATGCCGCCGTGCTCGCAGGCCAGCATCTTCTGGAACAGTTCGTCGCTGAGCCCGTCGGTCAGGTCGCAGGCCCAATCGCCCAGCCTGGTAACGACCTCCAGCGCCTTGTCACTGTCGCAATAGCGATAAGCGTCGATGAGACCGGCGAACAGCTTGTGCTCCGTGTACCACGGGACCCAGATGCCATTGAGATCGAATCCCTTGGACCGAATATCTCCGGCGGCGACCTCCGCAAAGACCCGCTTGCTGTCCTGGACGCCGCCGACGTAGCCATTGCCCCCCGCCTGCTGGCAGATCGCGAGTTCCTCGACCGTGTACTGGACGCGATCGCAGAATCGCTCGTCACCTGTAGAGGCGTACATCATCGCGCAGGCGGAGAGGTAGTGTCCGAGCGAATGGCCGGAAATGCCCATGGTCTCCCAGCCGCCGTAGATCTCGCCCTTGGGCTCCAGGCCGGAGTTCTTGCGGAAGCGATGGAGCAGCCGATCGGGTTCGAGCCTCAGCAGGTACGCCGCATCACGCTCCATTGCCTCCTTGAACGGACCGTCCAGGAGCCGGACATCCCGCAAATTGAAGGCGTAGGCCTTGATGGGTATTCGCATCGGAACCTTCACCTTCGCATCCCCAAACTCCGGCGCCACGCCCCACGCGGATGAAGGTCCCAGAAAAACAGGCGAGACAATACTCAGAGTCAGGCACAGAAGGGCGAACTGCCCCCCGACGGCCCGAATGGATTGGTGGTCTGTTCTCATCGTCGGTCTCTCCGAATTCAATAGAAGGTCAGTTCGGTTCACGCCGCTCGGAATCCCCTCGTCCGAGCAGAACCGCCACCATGTTACATTTCAACGGCAGCACAGGCCTGCAAAGATTGCGGCTTTCTCTAACCATTTTGCGAACTCAGCAGACTGACGCGCCGGCATGGCGACAGCGATCCCGCTCCGCCCCGCTGCGACCGGCGTGCTTTTCCCGCTCACCCTCGCCAAGAGAGAATTGACAGGGCCATCGCCAGTTCATATGTTTTGGGTGATGAATACGCAGGCAGACCACAATCCGGACGGCACCTTGCCGGCGGGTAAGCAGGAGACGATCGGAGGCGTTCTGGCCTCGGCTCTGAACATGGAAGACGACATCAGCAGCGGCGTCTACCAGGACTATATGAGCCGTAAGCATTGGCCCGAGCAACTCGACGAAGAGGCCTTTCTGGAGATCCGCAAGCGTCTGACCGTGTTGATCGAGGACACGAAGAAACACAAGAAGATCCTTCAGGCCCTGGTCAAAGCACATGCCGGAAACGAATGACCCATCCAAAGAGAGTATCGTGCAGGAGTTCAAGACAATGATGTCGTTCGAACTCTCGGCGCGGGACCTCTACACGCAGATCGCCGAGCGGCCGGATATCGAACCGGCCAAGATCAAGACCGTGTTCGCCTCGCTGGCCGCCGACGAGCAGCACCACGCGAATCTGGTCCAGGAGATCATCAACATCGCCACCAATGCCCTGTAGAGACCTCCAGACCCCGTTTCGCTGTACCCTCTTCGCCCTGCTGTTCCTTGTCATTCCCCGGCCGTGCCATGCGTCAGCGAAGTCGTCCGCTCTCGGAGAGGCTCCCGCTCCCGTCCTTTATCTGGTCCGCCCGGACGCCAATGCCCCGAGCTTCTTCATGCCGTCGCCGCAGATGGCGTGCCGCGAACCGAATCTCGTGGTCGTCACCCACGGCTGGTACGAACAGGAGCCCTGGCCCGGGTGGACAGCGATGGCGATCGCCCAGAAGGTCGACATACGGCTCTGGCGCTGCGGCTGGTGGGATTGGCGCGGCCAGGCCAAACGCCTGCGACCGGTGAAGGCCGCGACCATCGGGCGGGACGAGATGGGACCCCTCCTGGGGCGACGGATAGTCCAGCTCTCCAAGGACTGGCGACACGTCCATCTCGTCGGTCATTCGGCGGGGTCCTGGGTGGTCAACGCCGCGGCCGAGGTCATCGCCGCTGAGACGGAGGCGGACATTCACATCACGTTCCTCGACGCGTACGTACCGGACGGTTGGGACGAAAGCATCTTGGGTCGATTCGCCCAGCTCGATCCAGAGCGACACTGGATCGAGCACTACTTCACCCGCGATCTGCTCAATCTGACGGAGAACAGGCTGAGTCACGCCCACAACGTGGATATCACCGCGATCAATCCAGGGTTCAAGGGACACAAGTTCCCCTGGCACTGGTACCATGCCACGGTGACGGGCCGATATACGACCCGGCCGCGTTTCGCGGACAGTCCCGTCATATGCCGTTTGGAACTGCGGACCTACGGATTCGCCCGGGCCCTTGAGAGCGGCGTGCCCGCTTGGGAGAACAGCTTGACCTTGCCGGCGGGCGGCGCAGTCGTTCGAATCGAGCCGCAGCCGTAGAGCGCGACGGGCGAGGCTATTTCAGCAACGTCGCCACACGTTCCGGATCGACTCGCGCGAGAATCCTCAGGACGAGGTTGACGTCGCCGGAGACCTCGGCGCCCATGTAACTTGCCAGCTCAGCAGCGGTCCGCGAATCGATATCGACCTCTGCCTCGCCCGGCTGAGTTGGCGCGTGTTGGACAAACGACTTTATCTTCGCCACGCTGCTGGCGCCGATGTCCACGAAGCCACTCTCCCGCAGCGCCTCAGCCAGTCTTTCTCGGCGCAGAGCCATCGGACCCTTCATCCCGTTGGCCGCGTCCTCCGGCTTTTCTGAATCCTCCGCAGCATAGCGTTCCTTCGCCCCAGTGACCGGATTGACCGTCTGATTCAGCAATTGACGCAAAATGCCTGCACCTTCAGCGCTTTCGACCCTGTCCATCTCACTTCCTCCGTAGAATTCAGGTACGGATCTCTTCCCAAGATGTACTTCCAAGAGGCGCCTTTGCTCACCCAAAGTCTAAGAAGCTTGAGGGGCCCAGCCAAATGCTATTTGCCCCAGACGGAGTTTTGTTGGAGGCGCATTCGGCCTTGGCCGCACCAGACCGCGACCCGCCAATACCAGACAATCACTGGCTCGGAATGCTTGTAATCTGGCGTTTCGACCCTATAATGGGGGCCTATTTTGACTATTGGAGATTAGAGAACATGGCGAAATTGGCAAAACTTGACGACATCGTATCGCTCTGCAAGCGGCGGGGCTTCATTTTTCAGTCCAGCGAGATCTACGGTGGTCTGGCCAGTTGCTACGATTATGGGCCCTTGGGCGTCGAGCTGAAGAACAACGTCAAGCGGGCCTGGTGGAAGCATGTCGTCCAGATGCGCGACGACGTCGTCGGACTCGATTGCAGCATCCTGATGCACCCGCTCGTGTGGAAGGCGTCGGGCCATGCGGACAAGTTTGCCGATCTGATCAGTGAGTGCAAGAAGTGCAACACGCGCACGCGTGTCGATCATCTCGAAGACAAGGACGCCGCGCAGGCGCAGGAGCACACCGAGCACGTCTCGCTCGACACCGCTGAGGCGCAGGAGCACGACCTGAGCACCAAGGTCTGCCCCAACTGCGGCGCCGTCGGTCAGTTCACCGAGCCGATGCCGTTCAAGCTCATGTTCGAGACGCAGATGGGCGCCAACGCCGAAGATTCGATGACCATGTGGCTGCGTCCCGAGACGGCCCAGGGCATCTTTGCCAATTTTCGCAACGTCCTGGACTCGACCCGCGTTAAGGTCCCGTTCGGAATCGCTCAAATCGGCAAGAGCTTCCGCAACGAAGTCACGACCAAGGCGTTTATCTTCCGAACCCGCGAGTTCGAGCAGGCCGAGGTCGAGTTCTTCTGCGAGCCGGGCACTGACGAAGAGTGGTATGAGACATGGAAGGCCGCCCGCTTCGCGTGGTACACCGACCACGGCATCAAGCCGGAGAACCTGCGCTTCCGCGACCACGACCCGGACGAGCTGGCCCACTACGCCAAGGCTTGCGTGGACGTCGAGTACAAGTTTCCCTTCGGTTCGGGCGACTGGCAGGAACTCGAAGGCGTCGCCAACCGCACCGACTACGACCTGCGCCAGCACCAGCGTGGCATGCGCAGCACCACCTCCTGGTTCGAGAACAACCGCGACCTGACCAAGGTCACGATGCCCGACGAGCCCGAGGACTTCCATAAGGGCCCGCTCTCGTTCTTCGACGACCAGAAGAAGGAGCGCTACATCCCGTACGTCATCGAGCCGAGCGCCGGGATGGACCGCAGTACGCTGGCGTTTCTGGTCGACGCCTACGACGAGGAAGAGGTCAAAGGCGACACGCGCAATGTCCTGCGCTTCCACCCGGCCCTGGCCCCGACCAAGGCGGCCGTCTTCCCGCTGGTCAAGAAAGACGGCCTGCCCGACATCGCTCACAATATCGCCAACGACCTGAAGAAGTACTTCACCTGCTTCTACGACGAGAAGGGCGCCGTCGGGCGCCGCTACCGTCGCCAGGATGAGGCCGGGACCCCGTTCTGCCTGACCGTCGACGGACAGACCCGCGAGGACCAGACCGTCACCGTCCGCGAGCGCGACTCCATGGAACAGACCCGCATCGCCACCGACCAGCTCCGCGCCTACCTCCGCGAGAAGCTGGATATGTAACGGCGACGCGCCGCGAAATCCAATTGAAGAAAACCCACCTCCTGCGCGTCTCTGTATAGGGAGAGAAACCGGAGGGCAGGACAGATGCAGAGAGAGGAACGACCGCCAGAAGGGGAGAAACGCAGAGGCAAATGGGCCTGGCTTGCAGTAACAGTCATCGCACTGATGCCAGCTATCATCGTAGGACTCCTGCCACTTCGGAATCCTAGATCCGCCGATGAGCGTCTCGTCGAGATCGAAGCTAAGAGGGCCGTTCCAGAGGACGCGGATGCCGCAACCATCTATAGGGAATTGTTCAGGAATGCCAAGGCCACTTCGTTCCTGGATCATTGTCCGGAGTTCGTCAGGCCGCCGCTCTTCGCCCAGAGGCTCTGCGAACCTTGGCATACCGGAGAAGCCCCCGAGCTTGCTTCCTGGATTCAAGACCATCAGTTCATTATCGACAAGCTCATCGAAGCCTCTGCTTTCAGCGAATGTCGATTCTCCCTGAGCACAGACTTCGCGCAGATTGTCTCCAACGTGGATTATGCATCGATGCGTCAATGGGCATTCTTGTTGGGCTTCGCAGCCAACAACGACATCGCAGAAGGACGAATTGACAGCGCGATGAGAAAATGGCGATGCATAATCCAAATGGGACACCACCTGCGCCAACGACCTACGCGTATCGATTTCACCGTTGCAGACGCCATCCAGATGATCGGTCTGCGACGCCTCGCCCGGTTTGTCATGGCGCCGAATGCCACCGAGTTGGACCTCCAGAGAATCGAGGCGATGCCCCTGCCATTGGCGAATCTCTGGGCGCGACATCGCAGTGATCTATCTCGGGCAAACGATCTCCCGGAACAGAAGATGCTGGAAGGATTCAGCCCTACGGAGCGTCTCAAGTTTCACCTTCAGCGGCGCCAAATGGAACGCGCCATGGGATTACCCAGTGAATCGGAAAACGACAAAGCAGCCAGGGACTCATATCTGCAGACTATAGCTTCGGCCCGATGCCTTCGGATTCTCATCACACTGAGGCGTCACCAACGAGAAACCCACTCCTGGCCAGAGAGCCTGGACCGCGTGAATTCATCGCTTCCGAAAGAAGTGATGACAGATCCCTTCACCAGGAGTGGCTTCATCTACAGACTCAGGGACGACGGCTTCACACTCTATAGCGTCGGTCCGAACAGGACTGACGAAGACGGCCTGCGGAATTCTACGTTTGCCCCCAATTCCATGCGGGTGGTATATCATGAGGATGATGTCCTCTGCTGGCCACCGGAACTGTTAGCGCAAGAGAAGTAAGGAAACACAGGATGAAACGACTGCATCTTTCGAGGATGGATAAGAAGATCGGCGGCGTGTGCGGGGGGATTGGGGAGACGTATGACATCGACCCGACCCTGGTTCGGCTGATCATGGTGTTTCTCTGCTTCGCGACCGCCATTGTGCCGGTCGTGCTGACGTATGTCGTCGCCTGGGCGATCATGCCTAAGGAGGCGTGACACCGCCATCCTCACTCGACAATGGCGGCCTGGACGAGCTTGAGCAGGCGTGCGGCGAGACGGTCGGCGTGTTTGCCTGGGCTCTGGGTGAACGCCAGGACAATGAGTTCCTCGCTCGGATCGACCCAGGCCTGGGTGCCGTCCGATCCACCGTGCGAGAATACCCCCTTCCGCGAGACACTCCAGCCGTACCCGTAGTACTTGTCGCGCTGCTCCCGCTGTTCGGATGTGCACAGCGATGCGGTATGGGGTGAGATCATCTTGGCAACCGTCGCATCCTGCAGGATGCGCTTGCCGTTATAGATCCCCCCATTGAGGAACATCTGACAAAAGGCCGCATAGTCCATCGTTGTCGAGATCATCCCACCCGAAGCGCGGACGAAGGGATACAGAGGCGGTGCTCCGGGTTTCCAACCCACGCGCCACCCCCCATCGTCCTTGCGATAGTAGACCGCCGACATGCGGTCGAGCTTGCCGTCCAGTTTGTCGGCGACCTCGTGGTGATAGCTGTCGACCATCCCCAGCGGCGTGTAGACGCGTTCCTTGAGGAACACCTCAAGCGACTTGCCCGAACCAATCTCGATCAGGGCGCCCAGGGTGTTGAAGCCCGGGTTGCTGTAACTGTAGCTCGTCCCGGGCGGCTCGACAGCGCCCACCTGGCCGAAGCGGTCCACCTCGATTTGTAGGCTCGGCGCGTTCGGATGCTCGGGCGACTTCTGGATCAACGGCTTGAAGAAGATCGGCTCGATTCGAAAGCCGCTGGTGTGCGTGAGCAGGTGATGAATCTGGATCCCACCGGCGCGGTAGTTATCGAAGGACTTGATATGCTTGCGAACGAGATCGTCGTAGCTCAGGACGCCCTGCTCGACCAGGAGGCTGATGCCGGTCGCGATGACGGGCTTCGTATTCGAGGCCATGCGGAACATTGCGTCCTTCCCGATCGGAATGCCCTGCTCCTTGTCTTTCCACCCCCGCGCTTCGTGCAGGACGATCTTACCCCGACGGGCGACCAGGAGGACGACGCTCCGCACCTGGTCCTTCTCGATCGCCTTCTCGTACATGTGCACCGCCGCCTCGAGGATGGTCTCGTCCATGCCGGCCTCGGACGGCGCGCCGGGCGAAAGAACCATATCCGGGGGTGACCACGCGCAGGACATCAGGAACAAGACGATTGTCAACGGAAGGATCGCATGCTTCATAGCGTGTCTCCTTGGCACGGTATCGAGTCTAGTCCGGGAGGATTTCGTGTTCGCTGCTGACCACGAGATCTCGCTCGTCGATGAGATTGAAGTAGTATACCGTGACGTTGTCGGGCAAGACAGCGGAGGCTCTGCCGTTCGCGCCGTCGAGCGTCGCGGGGATCGTTTGCCAGTTTCGGTCTTGCCACTTGCCGCTGTCGGTTGTGTAGTTCAGCTCAGCCTGAGTCACGGGCGTGCAGCCCTCGTACGCCACCCAGACATCGCGTCCGTTGCGACCCGTGCTGGTCACCTCCGCCATGGGCGCGCCGTCTCCAAGAATCGCATCAGCCATCGCGCGGATCTCTTCGGGGTTCTCGCCCGGCCCGCCGTGAGCGTGGGGCATCCGCACCCGCACGCAGAGCGTTCGCGCCGAAGGGGCAAGTCGATACGACTTCTGCAGCGAATCCATCGGATAGGCGAAGTCGTTCGTGCCCGTGACCCAGAGCATGGGCATGGGCGCTTTGGACAGGTACTCTGACGGGTCCCATAGTCCGAGCCACTTCCGCGCCTTAACCTGTCCCATCCTTTCGAACGTGCCCAGCCAGGCCGAGTTATCCCCCAGGAACCCACAGCCGTAAACCGGGGCGGCGAACTTGAAGCGATGATCGACACCCGCGACGATGCAGGTCAGGTACCCGCCCCATGAGATACCTGTGACTCCGGTTCGCTCGGGATCGACCTGACCGAATGAGCGGATCAACGAATGCGCGAGGATGACGTCCGCCACGGCGTGGTAAGTCCACTGGTCCTCAATCGGCCCATCGATCTGATCGAACCCGCCCCAACCACCCGGCCCGCCCCATTCGTGACGCGGATGGTTGCGATATCCCCCACTGCTGATGCAACCGCACGTATCCATCGCAATCGCGGCGTAGCCCCGCTCGACCCAGAGCCGCACCCAGGGGATGAACGCGGAACCGCCCCCGCCATGCACGAGCACCATCGCCGGAACCTTCTCGCCCGGTTCCATCTCAGGCAAACCGTAATACGCAAACACCCGCGTCGGCTCGCCCTTCCAAGCCAGACCTTCATAGAAGATCGCCTCGACCCCCTCCACGCCGCGATTCGGATCACGCCAAACCTGCGGGGTCCGCGACAACACCATCATGTCCCAGTTCGTCGCCGCCGCGTCTGTCGTGATAGTCGCGCAGACTCCAATTAGCAGCGCGACTCGGAACACGAAGAATGAGTACTTCATCGCATGTCCCCTTCCACATGCCAGCAGCTTCTCAGAATCAACTCACCGACACACCATGGTTACTGCTCGATCTCGACTGCCTGAGTTCATGGTGCAGACCTGTCAACAGACACCGGTTGGCAATCCGTCGGCATGACCGCAGGCAGACCGTTGTGGAGACAGGGTCGAACATTCTCGAAGATCTCCGCAACTTGGTCCTGAACCTGATCCTCGGACCAGTCGGGGTGCTGTTTGCGCAGGCCGGCAGCCTTGAGCCGGCGGGCGGACCAATACAGGCGCATCGCGAGCTGGAGCTTCTGCTCGCCTGTCATCTTCCTGAGAATGTCCTTTTGGATTTCGTCGCCACTCATGTGCTGAACTCCCGATCGACTGCCATCGATGCGATTATACCGCACGAGGACACCGTCTCAAACCCTCAAGTGCGGGGTTTCGCGGATGGGGCCGAGCGTGTATAGTAGGGCCGACGGGCGGTTCCAGCGCCGTTGCGTCAGCTAGAAACCCAATGCCAACGAGGAATCCAGAGATGACGAATAACAACACGGTCTATATCGATCAATTGAAACATCATGTGGAGAAGGAGGTTACGCTGGCCGGCTGGCTCTACCGGGGCCGGGCCAGCGGCAAGGTCCAGTTCCTGATCGTCCGCGACGGGACGGGGCTCTGCCAGTGCGTCGTCGAGAAGGGCAAGATCGCCGACGAACTGTTCGATCAACTCAAGCACCTGGGGCAGGAATCGTCGCTGTCGGTTACGGGCACCGTCCGCGCCGACGAGCGCAGCGTCGGGGGCCATGAACTGGCTATCACAGGCGTCCAGATCGTCGCACCGGCTGAAGGGTATCCGATCACGCCCAAGGCGCACGGGATCGACTTTCTGCTCAAGCACCGCCACCTGCACTTCCGCTCGCAGCAGCAATGGTGCATTGGCAAGGTGCGTCACACCGTCGTCGACGCGATCCGCCGCTTCTACAACGACAATGGCTTCACCCTGATCGACACCCCCATCTTCACCACCGTCGTGGGCGAGGACCAGACGTCGCTGTTCGAGGTGGACTACTTCGGCAACCCACTGCACCTGACGCAGACGGGCCAGCTCTACCTCGAATCGGCTGCGATGAGCTATGGACGCGTCTACTGCTTCGGGCCCACCTTCCGCGCCGAGAAGAGCAAGACACGCCGGCACCTGACCGAGTTCTGGATGGTCGAGCCGGAAGTGGCGTTCATTGACCTGGATGGGTTGTTGGAACTGGCGGAGAACTTCGTCTCCTACATCGTCGAGCGCGTCCTGCAGGACAACCGCAGCGAGTTGGAGACCCTGGGCGCCGACATCCCGATGTTGGAGCGGATCAAGCCGCCCTTCTATCGACTGACCTACACCGAAGCCGTGGACATCCTTACCGGCCCCAAGGCCAAGGAGTTTCTTGCCCAGGAACTGAGTGAGTTGCAGAGCGAAAAGCAAACCACCGAAGCGCGGATCGCCGAGTTGGAGCAACAGCAAGGCGGTCAGATGAAGCAGTGGAAGAAAGACAAGATCGCGGCCGAACTGATCGACCTGCGCAGTGCGCTGGCAGAGATCGATACGCGCATCGAGAACAATCCCAAGCACGCCCGACTGGCCGCGGACTTCCGCTGGGGCAAGGACTTGGGCGGCTCAGACGAGACCATCATCTCGAAGATGCACGACAAGCCCGTCTTCGTGACGCACTACCCCAAGGCGGCCAAGGCGTTCTACATGAAGTCCGACCGGGAAGACGAAAGAGTCGTGGAGAACTTCGACATGCTCGCTCCGGCCGGGTTCGGGGAGATCATCGGCGGATCCGTCCGTGAGGACGACTACGACCGCCTGCTGGCCCGCGTCCACGACCAGGGACTCAAACCCGAAACCTACGACTGGTACCTCGATTTGCGCAAGTACGGCTCAGTCCCGCATGGCGGCTTCGGGCTCGGCGTCGAGCGGACACTCGCCTGGATCGCCAGCGAGAAACACATCCGCCAGTGCATCCCCTTCCCCCGCATGAGAGACAAGGTCTACATCTAGGCGGAGACGAGGAACTGCAGGCCGGTGGCAGTCGAATGGCCGCGTCTGGAACTGTGCACCTGCAGAAGAGCCTGTTGGATCGCATCGCTGGACTTCATATCATTCCCGGGCGGGCCGATCTGACCCGCCCGGGTTCTGAGATTGCCCATCGAACTGCTAGGTGTTGAAGGAATCTATGTCATCATTGACGCCCACGGCAACAGCGTTCTCGCTGACCACCTGCTTATCCCAGCCACTCGGATCGGGGGCAGCAGAGTACGACACGCGCGCCGGGAGCGTCTCGTGTTGTCCGGGCAATGGCTGAGATGAACGGCGTGAAGCACTCAGGCCACTCGTCCCCCCAGCCAGCAGTGTGAGTTCGCCCACGATATCGCGCATCGATGTGGCCTGAGAACTGAGTTCTTCCGAAGCGCTGGCGCTCTGCTCGGCGTTGGCAGCGTTTTGCTGTGTCACCTTATCCATCTGAGCGATGGCCGTGTTGACCTGCTGAATCCCCTGGGCCTGCTCCTGCGAGGCGGCTGCAATCTCGCTGACCAGATCCGTCGTCTTGCCCACGCTCTGAACGATCTCGTCCAGGACTTTGCTGACCTCGGTGGCTATGTCTACACCGTTCTTGGAGTTCTTGACGGACTCCTCAAGCATACCGGCGGTATTCTTGGCCGCCTCGGCCGAGCGCATCGCCAGGTTCCGTACTTCCTCGGCCACCACGGCGAATCCCTTGCCCGCCTCACCGGCCCGGGCCGCTTCGACGGCCGCATTCAGGGCCAGCAGGTTCGTCTGGAAGGCGATCTCATCGATCACCTTGATGATCTTCGCCGTCTCGTCCGAACTCTTCTGTATCTCGTGGATGGCCGCGTTCATGCGTCCCATCGAATCGAA
>JANQFY010000511.1 GCA_028277585.1 Sedimentisphaerales bacterium | reverse complement strand
AATGTCGAATTTCAAGCTCATCAAGACAAGTTCAGACTGTGCGGCTCGGCGTGGTGAACTGACCACCGGCCATGGGACGGTTCCGACGCCGGCCTTCATGCCCGTCGGCACCGCCGGCACCGTCAAGGGCCTGACGCCCGATCAGTTGAAGACCACCGGCGCCGGCATCATCCTGGCCAACACCTACCACCTGACGCTCCGACCGGGCGTCGATATCGTGGAGAAACTCGGCGGTCTACATGACTTCATGGCGTGGGACCAGCCCATTCTCACCGATAGCGGCGGGTATCAGGTCTTCTCCCTCAACGCCCTGACGCGAATCGACGACGAGGGCGTCGAGTTCGCCAGTCACGTCGACGGGGCCCGCATGCATCTCAATGCCGAGATCGCGACCGATATCCAGAGCCGACTCGGGGCCGATATTATCATGTGTTTCGATGAATGCCCGCCCTACCCGGCCGAACCGGAACAATTGGAAAGGGCCGTCGCTCGGACGATCGCCTGGGCGCAGCGCTGCAAAGACGCGCACCAACGGCCCGGGCAAATGCTCTTCGGCATCGTCCAGGGCGGTGTCGATCCTACCTTGCGTGCGCATTGTGCCGAGAAGATCGTTCAAATCGGTTTTGACGGTTATGCCATCGGCGGGCTCAGTGTCGGCGAGGGTCATGACCTCATGGTGCAGACCATCGAGCATACTGCCCCGCAACTGCCTGTCGACCATCCGCGCTATCTGATGGGTGTCGGCATGCCCATCGACATCATCGCGGCCGTCCGTGCCGGGGTCGATATGTTCGATTGCGTCCTGCCCACCCGCAACGGGCGCAACGCCTTTGCCTTCACCCGCCAGGGGCCGCTGCGGCTGCGTAACAGCGTCCACGCCGACTCCCGCGACCCGATCGAAGCCGACTGCGACTGCACCGCGTGCCGGCACTTCACCCGCGGTGCGATCCGCCATTTCTTCAACTGTAACGAGATGCTGGGCCCGATTCTCCTGTCGCTGCACAATCTGAGATTCTATCAGAGGCTCATGTCCGATATCCGCGGACACATCGAGGCGGGCGACTTCGCCGACTGGGCCGCCCACGAGATCGCCCGATACGCCAACGTCCCATAAAGCACGCTGGCAACACGGTTTTCCCGCCGCCAATCCCATTTGAATTTGACAATTGTGCCCTTCGTGTATAGGCTATCGCGAATATACTCTGACCGTTGAAAGGAAACCCGTTATGGATCATACGTGGATATTGGCACAAGTGGACATCAACGAGGCGCCGTCTCGGATCGGCTCGGAGCCCGCGACGACCGAAGGGGAAGCAACCGTCGTCGTAGAGGACCCCAATTCAACCGCGCCGGTCGATGTCCCGAAGAAGGTCAATCCTCTCATGCAGTTGCTGCCGATCATCGCGATCTTCGTCGTTGTCTATCTCTTCATGCTGAGGGGACCGCGCAAGCAGCAACAGAAGCACAAGCAGATGGTTCAGGCGCTGAGCAAGAACGACCGCGTCCGCACGATCGGGGGCATCCTGGGCACCGTCGTCGACGTCCGCGGCGACGAAGTGACACTCAAGGTCGACGAAACGAACAATACCAAGATTCGAATCAGCACATCCGCGATCGGCAAAAACCTCTCGCATGAGAGCAAAGATTAAGCCCGCCGTCACAGATGGTCGAAGAAAGACTAAATCTGAAGACTAACTGACTGAGCAGGAAAACTTTATGAACAAGAATCTGGCGCCGAAAACCATTCTGATTGTCGTCCTCGTGGCCGCGGCTATCTGGACTCTCAACCCTCCGAGCAAGACGCTGAAACAGGGCATCGACCTGGCCGGCGGCACGAGTCTGATCTACGCCATCGACACCGAGGGGCTCTCGGTCGCCGAGCAAGCGGACCTTTCTCAGAGGATGATCACGACGCTGCGAAGGCGTATCGATCCGACCAACATCCAGAACCTCGTCTGGCGGCCCCAGGGAAATACGCGCTTCGAAATCCAGATGCCCCTGGCCAGCGAAGAGACGCGTCAGAAGCGCAAGACCTATGAGGAAGCGCTGAACGCCCTGCTCGCCAAGAACACCACCCCGGCCGTCATCATGCGGTCCCTCCAGATGTCGGCCGACGAACGCAGCACAGAGATCAAAAGCGTCGCCCAGGGCGATCCCAACCGGCTGGAGATCCTGGAAGAATTGGCCTCGGTCTACGACGAGCGCCAGCAACTGCAAGCCAAGCGCGACACGCTGAACGCAGCACTGGCTCAGAGCAAAGAGACCCTCACGGCCGCCGGCGTAGCGTTCGATCGCGTCGAGGCCAACCGCAGCGACTGGGCCAAACTCGACGACGAGAAGCTGGCCGAGACGCTCAAGGACTTCGCCGGCTCGGACGAACAGGTCGCGCCCCTGACGGCGTATGTCAAGAGCTACAAGGAACTCGCTGATGTCCTGAGTCAACTGACCGTCAAGGATGGTCTAAACGACCGGTACGCCGTAGCCAAGCAGGAGTTGAATCGGCTCAACCTGTCGCAGGAGCAAGTCACCTACATTCTGAACGAGAAGAAGGATTCAGTGGCGCGCACCGACGGCATCGCCGCGCTGAAGGCGAACTACCCCGACCGCGTCGATCTGATCGACCAGGTCGCCACCGCGTTCGACGACTACAGCCCCTTCAAGGGCCAACTGGACGACCCGCGCGACCTTCAGCGTATGCTCAAGGGCGCCGGCATCCTCGAATGGCGCATCTTGCCGACCAGGGACCGCACCGAACTGACCGAGGCGGAGATCGAACGCTACACGTCAGCCCTCCGAGAGAAAGGCCCCAAGGCCGCCTCCGATGGGCGCTACATCTGGTGTGAGATCGAAGAGCCCAGCAAATGGGGCGCCCGCAACACGATCCGCAGCGAGTTTGGCGGCAAGGATTACGTGCTCGCCAGCAACCTGCCCGACGAGGCGATCCTGCACGCCTCCAGCGGCAAGGACTGGAAGCTGGAGAAATCCACCCCGTCGACCGACCGTATGGGCCGCCGCGCCATCGGCTTCCAACTGGACGACCGAGGCGGCATGCTCTTCTACAATGTCACCAGCAAGAACCCGGGCCGCCCCCTCTGTATCCTGCTCGACGACATGGCGATTTCGGCTCCGGAGATTAACCCCGAGTCACCGATCGGCAGCTCGGGTATCATCACGGGTAGCTTCTCTCCCACGGCCGTCAGCGACATGGTCAACAAGCTCAACGCCGGCTCGCTGCCCGCCCGCCTGATCGAGCAACCCATTTCGGAGAAGACGATCGGCCCGTCCATCGGCGCCGACAACCGCGACAAGGGCATTTACGCCGGGCTCGTCGGCTTGGTCGTCGTGATCGCCGTCATGCTGATCTACTACCTGGCCGCCGGCGCCATCGCGGACATCGCCCTGCTGATGAATATCCTCTTCGTTCTGGCGATCATGGCCGGGCTCTCGGCGACCTTCACCCTTCCGGGTATCGCCGGTATCATCCTGACCATCGGCATGAGCGTCGACGCCAACGTGCTGATCTTCGAGCGTATCCGTGAAGAGCAGCGCAAGGGCACGGGAATGACCGCGGCGATAAGGAATGGCTACGAGCGGGCGTTCCGCGCCATCTTCGATGCGAACCTGACGACCTTCATCACGGCCGCGATTCTCTACTACGTCGCGTCTGAAGAGATCAAGGGCTTCGCGATCGTCTTGATGCTGGGTATCGCTTCGAGTATGTTCACCGCCTTGTTTGTCAGCCGCATCGTCTTTGACTTCCTCGTCTCGCGGCGCATTATCAAAGAGCAGGTGGTCATGCTTCGCCTGATCCACGAACCGAACGTCAACTGGATGGGCATGCGAAAGGTGTTCTTCACCATCTCGACCATCCTGATTGTCGGTGGTTTGGCGGTCTTCTTCACCCGGGACAGCGCCGTCAACAACAAGTACGACATTGAGTTCACCGGTGGAACGAGCGTCCAGGTCAACCTGCAGGAGGACGCCGGGCTGTCGCGCCAGGACGTTCAGGACCGCATCATCGAAATCGCCCAGGAGCTGAACAGCCCCGCGCTGCAGGCCGCGAACGTCTACAGCATCGGAGAGTCCGGGCGCCAGTATGAAATCGTCACGACGGCCACGAACAAGACCAAGACCGTGATCACCTTCCCGAGCGGCATGCCGCAAACGGTCGAGACCATCACGACCGGCGTCAAGAAGGCCCAGTCGGAACAGGGACGTAAGCTGGCCGGTCTGACTATCGCACCGCAAGGCCAGCAGGCCAACGCCTTTGCGATCTCGACCACCCGCGTCAACCCGTCCATTCTTCAGAACATGCTGGAGAAAGCCTTCCCGGAGGCCGAAGTCGCGGAGCCGGAGATCGATGAGGTCGTCAACAACGCCATTCGCCAAGCGTTCGAGGGGCAGTTGGAGGTGCAGCAGAATCTTCAACCGACCATCACGTCCGAAACCCGAATCGATGACACGATCATCGATTCCTATCCCGAACTGGCCAGCTACATCGGCGGGATCCGGATCGAGTGCCGCATCGCGAAACCCGCGCCTCTCAGCGAACTCGACGAGCGACTCAAGAACCTGCGCTTCAAGCCGGATACGCAGGACCTGACATGGTACACCTACAGCCTCTTTGGGCCGAACATCAAGACCGTCGAGCCCAACGAACCGGTCACTGCCTTTGTGTACGTCAGCACGGAGCCGGAAGCAGGCTTGCGGGAACTGAGCACGGAAGAATGGAATCGCTTCGCCGAGAACGAACGGGCCCGTGTCCTGGCGGCCGCCACCCGCGAGACCTCCCTGCCGCGCGTCACCCAGATCGATCCGTCCGTCGGCGGCGAGCAGAAGACACGTGCCCTGATCGCCATCTTCCTGTCGCTCTCGGCCATCGTCGCTTACGTCTGGGTCCGGTTCGGCAATGTCCGTTACGGGCTCACCGCCATCGCGGCTCTGGTCCATGACGTGACCATCACGCTTGGAGCTGTGACAGCGTGCACCTATCTGGCCGGAACCGCTCTCGGCGAGTTCTTGTTGATCGGCGATTTCAAGATCGACCTGGCGATGATTGCGGCGCTGCTGACACTCATCGGTTACTCGCTCAACGATACCATCGTTGTCTTCGACCGGATTCGTGAGAATCGCCACAAGGCGCAACTGACGCCCCAGACCATCACGAACAGTATCAACCAGACAATCTCGCGTACGATCATGACCTCGGTGACCACCTTCGTTGTCATCCTGGTCATGTACATCTTCGGCGGACAAGGGCTCCGCGGATTCACGTTCGCCATCGGGTTTGGCGTGATCATCGGTACCTATTCGTCGATCGCCATCGCGGCCCCGCTGCTGTTGGTCGGCCTCAACGCTCAGCAGAGCACGAAGAAGTAGCACGATCACCACGGCGGGGGCGATCTCCCGCCGTTTGAGTCGATAAGCCGATACGGGCGGGCGTCAAGCCCGCCCTATTGTCCGGTTCGGAACGTGGGCAGAGATTTCAAAATAGGATTGATCTCAGGTCTGGTCCTGGCGGTGCTGGCGCTGATATGGGTGGCGACGCGGCCCAGCCTGAGCACACACGCCAGGATGAGCGGCCCATCCGCACCAGCCACTCGCGAGGATTCGCCCAGCCCGGCTTCTCGGCCGCGACCGGCCGACAACAACACACCGAGTCCAACCACGCCGGAGACCGAACTCGAAGAGACCCTCCCGCCGGGCCTGATCGCTGCGGAGCCATCCGAACAACCTGCCCCTGCTCCAGTTGGCGCGGAAGAACCGGAACCGGCCAGTTTCGAGCGGGAAGAGAAGATCACAACGACGCGGTTCCATATCGTCCGAAAGGGCGAGAACCTCTCAACGATCTCTCAGCGGTACTACAATTCGCCCAATCAGTGGAGCAAGATCCTCGAAGCCAACAAAGACATCCTCAAGGATCCCAACAAGATCGCCCCGGGAATGAAGCTGATCATCCCGGACTAGTCCGGCCAAGCATCGTCTGCCCCCCTGCCCCTTGCACGCCTCAGAGAGTCTGCGCAGCGTCGCGATCGACGAACCAGGTGACCTTGTCCAATACGGGCCAAAGGACGTGAATGGGGAACCGCACCTCGTCAGGCTCGCCCGTAAGAACGTCTCGGAGCGTGTTCGCCTTCTCAGGCCCCGAGACCAGGACGGCCAGACGCCGGGCGGCGCACAGGACCGGATGGGTCAGCGTGATGCGATTGAGTTTGTCACCCAACGCGTAGACGACAGACACCAGCGCGCCCGTATCGAAGGTCGCATAGGAATTGGGCATAAGCGAGGCAGTGTGCCCGTCGACCCCCATCCCCAGAACGACGAGGTCGAACTGAGGAACTCGGTCGCTCTCCAGACCGAACGCGTTGCGAAGCGTCGATTCGTACTCCTGCGCGGCGGTGTTGATATCCCCGAAACCGGTGGGAATAGGGTGGATGTTCTCGGGTGGGATGGGGATCTTGCTCAGCAGCGCGTCGTCCACTAAGCGGAAGTTGCTCGCGGACGAATCATAGGGAACATAGCGCTCGTCCACCCAGAAGACATGCACATTCCGCCAGGCAACAGCTTGAGCTTTGGCACTGTCGGCCATTAGCTCAAACGTTCGCTTGGGTGTCCCCCCGCCGGAGAGGGCCATATAGAAAACGCCTCTCGATTCCAGCGCCTCGTCCACCGTTGCGTAAAACAGATCGACCGCATGCAGCGCCAGTTCTTCGGCGTCCGTAGCAATCTCGACGTTAGGTTTGAATTTCGCGGTAGTCTCCATAGCCATGCCGCTCCGAAAAGTTGAAGGAACAAAAACTCCAACCTCCATCCATGGAAAAACCGTCGAGGCGGCGTCCGACGTCTTTCGGTCCCCCTGCAAGATATCAGTCTTGATGTGAAACAGCAGTCGGGTCCGTATCCATAGGCCGCCGCTCTCATTCACATGTCAACAACCGCCCTATTATCTCAACAGGGTCCGGCGATCACTAGAGAAATCGCGAAGAAAGTCATGGAATTCTGGCGGGAACCCGCCTGCAGCACGGTGCCGGAACGCGTTATCCCGTTCTGACGAAGGGTCTTTTGAGGTCCTCCAGGACCATATAGAGCGACGGAACCAGAACCAACGTGATGCACGTGGCGAATACGACGCCGAACGCCAGGCTGATGGCCATCGGAATGAGGAAGCGCGCCTGGAGACTTCTCTCCGTGATCATCGGGAGCAGTCCCAGGAAGGTGGTGAGCGTCGTCAGCATAATGGGGCGAAACCGCCGCGTCGCACAATCGCGCAAGATCTGAGGCATCGGGACGCCCTCAGTACGTTCTCGATTGATCAGATCGATCATGATAAGCGAATCGTTGACCACCACACCAGCCAGCGCGACGATCCCAAACATCGACAGAATGCTCAGGTTGAAACCCATAATCAGGTGTCCCATGGTGGCGCCCACCAGCCCGAAGGGAATCGCCGACATGACAATGGCCGGCTGCGCGTAACTGCGAAACTGTACCGCGAGCAATCCATAGATCGCCAGAAGGGCGATGGCAAAATTCACCCACAAGCTGCCCAGCGATTCGTTGCGCTCCCGCTGCTCACCACCAAAACGGAACTGCAGGCCCGGGAATTGGCCGGCGAGGCGAGGCAAGACCGAGGCATTAAGCTCCGCGTTGATCTCGCTGGCGTTGCCCACCGCCTCATCGACATCACCAGAAACGCTGACCACGCGCCGGCGATCGATCCGCTTGATGGTCGCGTAGCCCCGACCGTACTCGACGTTCGCCACCGTCCGGAACGGAATCTCCGCTCCGTCGGGCAGGCGAATTCGCATCCCCTCGACGTCCGCCAGACTCCGACGGTCCTGCTGAGGATACCGCACCATGACACGAATGTCGTCCCGGCCACGCTGGATACGCTGCGCCTCATCACCGTAGAATCCCTGACGCACCTGCCGAGCCAGATCTGAGAGCGTCAAACCAAGGTTTCGACCCGTGTCGCGCAGCGACAGCTTCAGTTCGGCCTTCCCGGGCTCGAAATCGTCGGCGATGTCACTAACACCCGCATAGTTGCGCAGAGCGGATTTGAATTCCTCCGACGCGGCCAGTAACGTGTCGAAGTCATGATGCGACAACTCCACCTCAATAGCTTTGCCCATATCGAGGACTTCCGAGTAGTACTCCAGCGACGAGACACCCGCTACTTCACCGACTCGTTCGCGCCAGGCGTTCTTGAGCTCCACGCTGGAGACGTCGCGCTGCTCACCGCGCAGCAGCTCCACGTTCACCTCCGCCAGATGCGATTGCGCACTCTGGCCCATATCGACCTGAACCGGCCCGCCGCGGCCCATGGTCGGTTGGGCGCCGACCGCCACGGAGATGTGCTTCATCAGGGAAGGCTGATCAGCTCGCTTCCGGTCGTAGTCGTCGATGACCTCCCGGGCAGCCTGCTCGACCCGTTCGATGACCTCCCGCGTCTGCTCCACAGGTGTCCCCTGGGGCATTGCCAGCATGGCGACCATGTTGTCCGCTTCGACCGCGTCGAAGAAGACGAACTTGATGTACCCGCCGGCGACGCATCCCAGCGTAGCCAGGAGCACGGTGATGCCGCAGGCCAGAGTAAAGTACCGCCAGCGTACGGCGCGCTCCACGAATCGAGCGAACGGGCCCTCGATGAACGCACGCAGTCTCCGGTCGGTCCCCTGGTTGACCCTGTCCGTCAGACGCCGCAAGAGCCCGCGCCGAGCGGGGTCGCCTCCCGACAAGTGGGCCGGGAGAATCAACAGCGCTTCCACCAGAGAAATCGACAACACACTGACCACGACAATGGGAAGGACGCGGAGAATCTTGCCCATAATCCCGGCGGTGTAGGCCAGCGGGATAAAGGCGAAGACCGTCGTCAGAACGGCCAGGGTCACGGGCATCGCCATCTCGCGTACGCCCGCGACAGCCGCGTCGACGCGACTCAGGCCCCGCTGGCGATAGGCGAAGATGTTCTCGCCCACAACAATGGCGTCGTCAACCACCAGTCCCAGAACCATGATGAACGCGAAGAGACTCATCATATTGATGGTGACATCGAAATACTGAATGAGCCAGAAGGCGCCGAGGAAGGAGATGGGAATCCCCATCGTCGTCCAGAATGCCAGCCGGATATTCAGGAAGACTGTCAAGCAAAGAAAGACGAGCACCAGGCCGATGTACCCGTTGCGTTTGAGCAATCCCAGGCGATCCCGCAGAATCTGGGAATCATCCTCCCAGAGCGCCAGCGAGACGCCCTCGGGAAGGTACGCCTTCTTCTGTCGCACGTATCGCTTGACCGTATCGGCGATGTCCACGGCGTCCTGTTCGCCAATCCGGGAGACCTGGATGAAGGCGGCCCGTTCGCCGTCAAACTTGGCGGACAGGTCCACATCCTCGAACGCATCCTGAACGGTAGCGATGTCACCCAGTCGCACCCGGGTTCCGTCGCCTCGGGTCAAGACGATGATGTCCGCAAACTCCCGGCCGCGGTACTT
>JANQFY010000479.1 GCA_028277585.1 Sedimentisphaerales bacterium | reverse complement strand
GTAGCGGAAATCGTGGATCGTCTGACCCGCCGCGTCCTGCAGTTCGAGCCGCTCGCCCGCGTTGTTCAGACTGCCCGCGTATTGACCGACCACCGGAAGGTCCGAGCCGTACCGCGCCTCGAACGCCGCGATGTCACGCACGACGAGTAGATAGTCACCGGCCGCCAACTCGACGCTCGGAAAGACGAAGTCCACGCCGTTGGTTAGCTCGACCAGATTCAGATTCAGCGTCTCGGACCCAATGTTGGTCAGCTCGATATACTCGGCGTTCGGGTCCTCGGCCGGGCGGTACATCAGTTCACTGATCCGCAAGCTCTCAGCCACGGGCCCCACCGCAAAGACCGCCTCGTTCAACGCACTCCACGTCGTGCCGCTAAGCGTACGAGACTTCACCACCGTGCTCTCGGTCAGCGTCACCGGCTCGGTGTACTGAATCGCCGTTGGCGAGACCCCGCCGGGTGCGCCAGCCCCGACTCCCTTGGCCCCGATCAACTCGACGGAAATGAGAAAATCTGAACTCGTATTGCCCGCGTTCAGGCCGTGGATCGCCAGGATGTTCTCGCCCGCGCGAAGCAGCTCAGCATGCTGCGACAGATTGAAGGGTTCGAAGTCGATGGCGTCGAGATCGGAATGATTGGCCGCGGCGCCGGAGTTCCAGGAAGGAACGCCATCAAAGAAGGTCCGATGGACCTCGACACCGTTGAGATAGACGACGAAACCATCGTCGTAACGAGCCCTCAGCGTCAGGCTCGACAGATCGGCGGCATCCTCGGCCGAGACCTCAAACGGAATCCGGATGTAGCAACTGGCGTTGAAACCATACATGGTTTGTTGGACGTCGATATCGAAGAACGGCTCATAGCCCGTGCTGCGCTCGTAGCCAACGCCGCCCGTTCCCGTCTGCCAGGCGGAATCGTCGAAGGCGGCCCCGCCGCGCCAGGCCTCATCGATCGACCCGGTGGGAACCAGGACGCGCTTCGCAGCAGCTTCGGCGATGAGCGTCTGGGTCGTTCCCGGACCGCCGGCTGTATCAGGCAAGCGAGGGTCGGTGCCATCCAACGTGTAGTAGAGGTTCCCGGCACCCGATAAGACCAAGGCGAAGTCGCTGGAGACCTGTCCTCCCTGCTGATTGAACGCGGGTGGATCGAAATGAGGGTACCATCCTTCTGACCTGAACTGACTGAGGACAATCCCCGTCCGCTGGGGGAAGTAGTTGTTCACCATGCCGTTGATGTCGGGCAGCCAGTCATCGTCTCGCGTCCGCGGCTGCCAACGCTTGGCGTCACCCCAGCGGGCCGACTCAGCTACAATCGCCAGATCGATCTCGCCGGCCCGCGCCATGAAACGGGCGGCACAGGCATCGGGGGTCAGCACACCATCATTGAAGAAATACTTGTACACGCGATCGATGAAACGCATGCGGTATTCCGGATGCGCCATGAGCTTCAAATGCATCCAGAGAGGATTGGACTGATTGAACCGATTGCCCACCGCCATGGTCGAAGAGGCGAAGAGACGATTCTCATAGAGGTTGTCCAGAGAGTGCTCCCCATCGTGCCGGAAAAACTGGAAGCCCTCGGGATGGTTGCGGTTGTAGACACCGTAGAAGTTGTTGGCGACCCGAGCCCAGGCACTGACCGGCCCGTCGGGATCGCCCACGTAGTAGGTGCACAGCATGTAATCGATCAGGTTGTCGATATCGACCAACCGTTCGTATTCCTCGTTGGCCGTCCCATCCGGATTCAGGCCCTGGACACGGTAGTAGTTCAGGTCATTGTCAAAACCTTCCTGGGCCGTATCCCAAAGGCGCCGCCAGGCGTCGAGCGTTCCGTCCGTCGCCTCGATGTCGTATCCCCCATTGCCGGCCCGCGACTTGATGACGTCGTAGTCCTCCTTCTCGCCTCCGAAGTAGGACTCAGCGTACGACGCTTCAGATCGCTCTTGGGTCTGGAAAAGTCCCCAGTAGTGCCCGTTGATGTAGAGGTGGTAGTAGCGGCTCCGCGTGTACGGCTGGTCCATGTCACGTTGGGTGTCGCGCGAGAAGACCTCGCGTACGAACGTGTCGTGGCTGCGGGAACTGCCCCCTTCGAAGCTCCAGGAGTAGTTCTGGCTGGTGCGCAGATCCACGCCGTCGAAGCTGTCGACTCCCTCGTCGCCAAAGAGCGGGAAGCGCAGCTTGGACTGGCCGTACTGCGACCGGAAGAACAGACGGAAGGCATGCTTGGGATTGCCCCCGCTGCGGCTGTACCCGCCGCGGATACGGAGCCCCGCGTCAATCTGGAATCCCTCACGGCCGTCCGGATTGAGCAATTCAGCCGAGACGGGGCGCTCCCAATTCAAGCCCTGTGCACGAGCGTTGACGTAGATCCCCTTATTGCTACTAAACAGGTTCTCCAGATCGGTCACGAGTGAGATGGACGGAATCGCCAGCAGCGCACCATCCACGAGATCGGCGTACCGGGGATCGTCCACAATGTCCGGGTCCATGCCGTAATCGATCATCTGCCCGTTCACGTTGCCCGTGGGCCAATCGGGCCCAGGCGGTTGCCGATCGGGAGATTGGCGAATCACGTCATTGATGAACAGATATGTGTGCGTCACAGCCGGTGAGACGCGCCATCCCGAGCGTATTGCCGCCGCCCGCAGACAGGTGGTCTCAGCGACCCTCAGCGGCTCATTGTACCGCCTGGCCGTCTCGCCGGGGCCGCCGCGTTCAGCGATCACGTATGGGTCGGTGCCGTCAGTTGTGTAGTAGATCAGAGCGTCCGGCGTCTGGCAGGTGAGTTCCACCAGGATCTCGCCATCGAAGAACCCGCGTTCCGGGGAGAACTCGGGCTTCTCCACGAATCCCTCGTAGACCTGAACGTTCTGCATGTCCGGCGTGGGATAGCCCCGCTGGGACCACGGTCCGGTGCCGTTGGGAAACCGGCCGTACGAGATATCGGGCATCTGGTCACCGAACTCAACACTGTCCAGAACCGTCGCGCCGTCGGCATCGACCAGCGCCAGATCCTCACCGGACGCGCTCAACGAGAAAGAGGCGTGAAGCCCTTCATCCGTGGTATCGTTGTCCGCCCAGATCAGAAGGTATCCGAACGCATCAATGACCGTGCCAGCCGGGATCTGCCATTGGGTGAGCTCATCGAGATCGTCGGTCAGATACAGGCCGCCGACATCGATCGGAGCGTCTGAGAGATTGTGCAGCTCGATCCAATCCTCGTACTCGCCCTGTGGATCAGCGTTCCCCTTGCTGTTCGAAGCCATCAGTTCGTTGATCACGACCGGGAAATCCTGACCGTACGAAACCGCCGTTCCCAGGCAGATGCATGCAGCGAACAGGAGAGTCAACTTGAACCCTATCGATTTTCTCTGGCATCCCATGGCCATTCCCTTATTCAGCTATGTGATTTCCGTTGTCGGCAAGTATCTCTCACCTTGATTGGTATTCCTTCGCACGAAACGCGTCTCTCGGCGCATGTCCCTACTCGTCTCTGCCGGGACTCGGCAAAGCCGCCTTCCAGTTGGCCGGGTCACTGCCCGCGCCATTCACACTGATTCGCTGCAAGGCATCCCCCTGTCCATCGGCGCTGGCCGGCCAGGGGGCGACGTCACTGAACAGCACCTCGTCGATCGGCCCCCAGGCAACGGGATCGTCCGGATCGCCGGTCGCCAAAGGTTGCTCCAGAACTACGCGTTCTCCCGAGTTGGCTAGACTGCCCTCCCAGGGCCCGACGATCTGAACGCCGGAGATCAGCACCTCGCCGCCGTAACCGGCCAGGAAGGCGCCGAACCGCGTAACGTCAAGCATCGGATCGAAGCCAACGACCACCACACGAGCACCGGGCTCAAGCGAGAAGCCTGGCGCGAAGGTGTACTGAATCCCGCCATCGAGGCGCCACGCGCCGGCAGCGCCGCCCAGTTCGATCGTTGACTCGGTAGGATTGTACAGCTCGACGTATTCGTCGTTGGGGTCGATCGGATGATACATGATCTCATCGATCACGACATCGCGAATCGGAACCGAGTTTGACGCGCCGCGTGAAGGCGACAGACGAGACCACCAGGCGCCGCCGTCCGGGTAGCGCCCCAGGGAAATGCCGTCCTCTTGGGCCTTGAAGGAGACGCAGTCGACAACACGATCCTCTGCGGTTCCGGGCAGATGAGAGAGGAAAAGGTCCTCGCCTAGAGCATTCAGGCCGAAACCCATATCATCGCCGGACGTTTCGAAGCTGACGAAATCGTAAGCAGCCAGCGAAGAGGCTGCGACCTGCCATTTCTTCAGATCTTCAGCGTCGTCGCTTAGATACCAGTCGGCCAGATCCACGTCACTGGGTGCTGAGTTGTACAGCTCGATCCAGTCGTCCGAACCGGCGCCGGCAAAGAACTCGTTGAGGACGACGGTGGGGGCAACGTCCGAGTCGTCCGCCCCGGGGGAGCCACCCATGTACGAACTGGCCCGCCAGTTGCCCCCGTAGTTCAGCGAACCGGTCGGCTGGTTCTGGATCGCCGAGGCACGCGGCACCAGGGAATGGCCCGCCCCGTCGGCACCCAACGGCCAACCGCGACCATCACTGTATTGGAACTCGGCGATCGTGCCGTTCCAGAACTCCTCGAGCTTCACTCGCTCGCCGCCGTTGGCCAGTTTGCCGGTATACTCGCCTGCGATCCGATCGGCCAGATCGGCCCCGTACCGTGCGAGAAACGCCGCTTCGTTTCGGACCACCAGCACGAACTGGCCCGGTTCGAGAATCGTGACTCGACCGTCCGCGAATTCGAATGTCACCCCTTCGGTCAACGAGACCGTGCTCAGGTCAAGGATCTCGTCGCCCGTGTTCTGCAGCTCGATGAACTCGTATTCGTCGTTGTCGTCCAGTCCCCCTTCATTCGGGTTGTACATCAGTTCGGTGAGGCGCAGATCCGCCATCACCCCGACCGCGAGAGGCTCACCGGCGACGAACTGAACGGGCACGGACCAATGGCTCCAGCGCCCCGTCGTGTCCTTCATCCGAGTGCGCACGCGATAGGTTCGCCCCGGCCGGACCAGCGAGGCGGGAATCGTGATACTGTCACTGAACTCGCTCTGCTCGCCGCTCTCCCAGATCGCATCGATTTCGTACTTCCCCGGACGCCGGACGTAGTTCGTCGGCCCCTCAGTAGAAGGCTCATCGATCGGATCGTCCTCCTCGGCCGTCAGGCGGATGTCGAAGAAACAATCCGAACTGCTCCCGAGCGACTGGTTGACCAACTGAGCCGTGATGACGTTGGCGCCCTTGACCAGGTACAGACTCGCATCGACCGTCGCGATGGTGGTGAAACTGTGGTTCTCCGACCGGTTCCCCGTCGTCGCCGTGTGGGGCAGTTCGTCGGAGACGACGTTGCTGCTGCTCACGAGAATGCCGTTGATCCAGACATTGATCCCATCATCGAACATGGCTTCGACCCTCAGCGTCCCCACCTCTTCGGGATCGGCGACGTTGAACTCGCGACGCACGTAGAACGTCGAATAGCCGCCTCTCATGTCCCTGAGATGGGTGGCGATGAAGGACTCGCCGTAGCCAATCGGGGTCGGGCCGGAAGGCCAAGAGGAATCGTCATAATCGAGCGTGCGCCACTGGCCGGGTGAGGCGGAAGGTTCTTCAGTCCCCTTGAAGAACTTCCATGTCGCTTCCTGCGGGAGCAGGACCGTTCCCTCGTTTGGGGGCAGCGTCACAACTGCATGCGATTCAACCTCCGCGAGGCGCCATTTAAGGGCCGCGAACGTGTGATCGCCCTGGGGATCGCTGAACGGGCTGGTCTGGAAATGCATCGCATTGGCGGGATGTCCTTCCGGCGCCAGGGAAGTCACGGTGGGTCGCGTGGGGATCGCCGAATCGGCCGCCCGGCTCGACATATGGCTCCCCCTCTCGGCCACGTAATCTTTCATCACCTGGACCATACCTTCGAAAGTGCGGCTGTACCCACTGCTGGCCGCCTTGGCATAAAAGCGCCCTTGCCCCGCCTTGTGATTGGCATCCCGATTGAGATACGTCGGATAGGCGCCGGGTCCCATGACCCAGTGGTAGTCCCACATCGCCCGGTCGGCATCGACCATGGAAAGTCCACCGGTCGGGTCGTCGATGATCGCGGCGTACTCATCGATGAGTTGCCCCGTCTGCTCCGGATTCCAGAGCAGGTCGATGATCTCGCGCAGGCGGTTCTTGTTCTCCATGCTGAGGGTGGGATGATTGAGCAAACCGTTGCGGCTCCACGGATCGCTCGGGTTGCTACTGCCGTAGTACGTCGTCCACGTCAAATCGACATCCCAAGGCAACTGCCACCAGCGGTCGGTCTCCGGATGGTGATAGAGAAACCAGTTCTTGCCCGTGATGTCACCGTGGTGGATCGCCTGGTAAATGGCGTAGTAGCCGTAGTAGGCGTCGAGATTAGCGTTGGCGAGCCACCACGACTCGGACGCTCCGGACGCCTCGTTGAGGAACGCGCTCAGATCGGACTTGTCCGAAGGCTGGGTGGGCCCCTGGTTGTTGATCTCGCGATTGGAGTTGTCCATCTTGAACAGGTTGCCATCCGGTAAGTCATGCCCGGAGAGGAACCGCCCATCCATCTGCTCAATGGTCATATAGAGCCCCCAGAAGTCGCCGTCGTACTGGGTGCCTCCACTCGTCAGCGGCGTGTGGGCGCCATTGAGGGTGCCGTCTTCGTGGGCTTCGTCAATGATTCGGAAATGCAGGTAGTTCGTCTTGCAGGCGGGCACGTCGGCCATGTTGAACAGGCGGAACGACAGCGCCTCGAACATGCCCTGCTCACCCCGCTGGCCGAAACTGCCCTGCTGAATACACGCCGAGAAGTTCAGCTTGTCCCAGGTCGTGTCGTACTTGTTCCCGTAGTCGTCCCGCGCCTGGAAGGAATGCCCTCGGTTGAAATCAAACTTCCACATGTTCTTGCCCATGGCGTAGCGCCAGACGCCGCCGCGGGCCCGATAGCGGATGTGGTCGTAGACGCGCCCGTCATAGACCAGTGTCCCCCACCAGCGATAGTCACTGCCGCTGTACTTCGAGCGCCAGGTGCAATCCTCGACGTCAGATTTCTTGCTGATGAGGTGGTAGACGGGCAGGCTGTTCATCACGCGTGCCGGGAACGCAATCTCCGATGTCACGCCGGGCTGAACCGCCCCGCGCCAGGCCGGCACACCGTCATAGACGAAGTAGGCGAAGTTCGGTTGGGGATCATCCGCGTAGGGTGCC
>JANQFY010000332.1 GCA_028277585.1 Sedimentisphaerales bacterium | reverse complement strand
TGCTCCACGCGGGGCCGCCGGCTATCCCAGTCATGGGCGCCAGCGGGGCGGTCGCGGCGGTGACCGGCGCGTATCTCGTTCTGTATCCCCAGACGCTTCTGACGGTGATTTACTGGTTCTTCTTCATCGGGACCATCGAGGTGCCCGCGCTGTACTTCATTCTGCTGAAGATGATCATTCTCGACAACATGCTCGCCAAGGGGGGCAATATCGCCTACGACGCCCATCTGGCCGGTTACGCCTTTGGGATTGTCGTGATCCTGCTCTTGCTCGCTACGCGGCTCGTCGGGTCCAGCGATTTCGATCTATGGGCAATGATCAAGCGATGGAATCGCCGTCGGCGTTATCGAGACGCGGTCGCAGGGGGATACGACCCCTTCAGCGGCTCATCCGGACGCAGGGGCGTGAGACCCCGGGCGGTCGAGAAGACGTTCGCCCAAAAGCAACGAGAGCGGGATATTCGCGCGATTCGTACGTCGATCAGCCAACGGCTGGAGCAGCGCAGCCTGCCGGCCGCCGCTGGTCTGTATGTCGAACTCATGCAGATCGACAGCGATCAGGTCTTGCCGCGCCAGCACCTGCTCGACATCGCCAACCAGTTGGCCAGCGATCATCGGCCCTCCGAGGCGGCCCTGGCGTACGAACAGTTCCTGACTCACTACGGCAGCTACGAGCATTCCGAGCAGGTCGAATTGATGCTTGGCATTCTCTATGCGCGGTATCTCAACAGGCCCTCCGAGGCGGTCAGACACTTGGAGCGTGCAGCCGAAAGGCTCTCCGATCCGAACCAGATGAAGATGTGTCGTGAGGCGCTCGCGCAGCTTCGCGCCTAAGTTTCAGTCTTTTTCATCTCGGTCGTGTGGGGGCGATAACTTCTGCCTTGACAGGACGCCCTCAAACCGCTAGTTTCACATCGACGGATCGCCCTACCAGGGGGTCGTTCCTAACGCACCGATGGGAACATCTTTTATAATAGGAGGCAAAGAGGATGCAAGCTCGCAAGGATTCTGTGGGGCCTGCTATGCGGTCAGCGTGTGGGGGGCATTTGCCATTTGTCTTGTTGCTCGTCGTCGTATTGATGGTCTCGCTCGTCGGGGCCCAGCAGGATACCAACCTACCCGTCGCTTCTGAGATCGGCCGAGCCACTCAAGGCGGCGTCGGACCTTATGTCGCAGATGTCACCGGCAATGATGTCTACATCCGATCCGGCCCCGGCACCAACTTCTATCACTGCGGCAAGCTCTATAAAGGCGACCGCGTGCAGGTCATCAAGGCCGAACGGGGCTGGTCGTGTATCGCGCCGCCGCCCGGGTGTTTCTCCTGGATCGCGATGCAGTACGTCAGCATCAATCTGGACAACCCGAGCATGGGGATTGTGACCGGCGCGAAGGTCGATGTGTACGCCGGGTCCGACTACGTGGAGCCCATGCATTCGACCAGCAAGCAGGTTACGTTGGGTCGCGGCCAGAACGTCAGGCTCTTGAGCGAGGAGAAGGACGACTACTACAAGATCGCTCCTCCCGAAGGCGCTTATCTTTGGGTCAGCAGTCAGTTCCTCAAGGGGGCCCAGCCGGCGGTTGGACCGGCAGTGCCGACGCCGGCTGTTCCGACGCCCGCTGAGACCACACCGCAGCAGGCCCCGGTTGCTCAGCCTGAGACACGCAGTCAGTCGGACCTCCTGAACGAGTACTACGCACTGAGCAAGCTGGTCAAGGAAGAGCGACAGAAGGCGGTTGCCGATCAGGACTACACCGTCATCAAGGAGAAGCTGGCCAAGCTGGTGGCGGCCACGGAGGCCGGGCGGGCCGCTCGGTATGCCGAGTTCACGCTCAAGCAGGTCGAGCGATTCGAACTGGCATGCACGGTCGCCAAGGAAATCAAGCTGCAGAGCCAGGAACTCAAGAAGACCACGACGAAGATCGGTGAAGCCCGCGCCGCTCGGCTCGCTCAGATCAACGACATGGGCCGGTTCGCCGTCATTGGCAAGCTCCAGAGTTCGACCCTGTACGAATCGACGCCCACCGGGCTGGCCAAGCGCTATCGCATTCTCGATGAGTCGGGCAAGACGATCTGCTACGTCTCGCCGAAGGGTGCAGCGGCCGGGAAGGACCTTACTGGACTCATCGGTCGTAAGGTTGGACTGGTCGGTGAGATTCAGCCGCATCAGGCGACCGCCCGGGCGTTCGTCTCGTTCACGGAGATCATTCCGTTGGATTGACAGGTCGCTTCGCATGACCCGAGATCGGGGATGATGAGTCTGCCCTGGTCAAGATCGAAAAGCAAAGAAGCCGCGTCCTTATGGACGCGGCTTCTTCTTTTGCCACAGCGAGATACTCTTGCCGGCTTCCCGGCCCGTTTCTCTAAGCTCTTCCGGGCACCGCAGGGATCTCGTCCAACGGCGCGACCACGTCGCCCGTCTCGAAATCGATGGGGGTCGGCTTGAGCGTCAGATTGTAGTAAGGAGAATTCTGATTCTCCGCGACGTCCTTCCAGCGAACCAGTTTGCCCGTATAGGCTGAGATCCGGCTCATGATGGCCGTCAGTGTCGACGTAGCGACATCGTAGGCTTCGTTGAGCGGTTCTTCATCGATGATGCTCTGGAGCAGATCGATGTGCTCCTGGACGTAGGGGTTGCGATCGGGGAACTCGGGAACGGCGATCTCCTTGGATGCCTTCAGGCCGCCACCGCCCCAGGTTTCGCCCTGTGTGCCCTTGAAGAACTCACGGACGCCGCCGTCGGTGCCGTTGATCTGGCGACACATGCTGTGGATACGGCACCCGTCGCCGTAATCCAGATCCACGCTGAAGAAGTCGAACTGGTTGCCCGTCTTGCGGCGGGCGCGCCCGCCGAAGCCGAGGGCCGAACTCGGTGTCCGCCCGATGTACCAGTTGGCGACATCAATATTGTGAACGTGCTGCTCGACGATGTGGTCGCCCGACATCTCCGTGAAGCTGACCCAGTTGCGGACCATGTAGTCGGCGTCTGATTCGGTCGGGCTCTTGGTCCGATACCAGAGGGCGCCGCCGCACCACCAGACGCTTCCGCCGGCGATCTCGCCGATCGCGCCACGCTCGACGGCGTGCCGGATACGCTGGTAGCCCGCCTGATGGCGTCGCTGCGTACCGGCTACGACGCCCAAGCCCTTCTGTTTGGCCAGTTCGCCCGCCGCCATGATCTTCCGCGCGCCGGGGGGGTCGACGGCTACCGGCTTCTCCATGAAGACATGCTTGCCCGCCTTGATGGCCGCCTCGAAGTGTACGGGGCGGAAATTGGGCGAGGTCGCCATGATGACCAATTCGACATCGGTATCGAGTAGCTTCTTATAGCCGTTGGCGCCGCCGAAACAGCGCGAGGCGGGGACGTTGTACTTCTTGCCCGTTGCCTCGGCCTTGCCCTTGAACCAGTCAGAGGTGGCGACGACCTTCAGTTCGATGCCCAGTTCCTTGGCGGCCTCGTGGCAGTTGTCCAGAGCCCCATTGCCCCGACCGCCGCAGCCGATGAGTGCGACGCGGAGGGTCTTTTGCGCCGGGGCGCCGAAAACGACGCTCTTGCCGGTCAGGACGGTCGCCATCCCGACGGCCGAACTCTTGATGAAACCACGGCGTGAGAGACTCCCGATCGCCGAAGTGATTCGTCTTTCCATGTGTTGCTCCTTTCGAGATGGTCGCTCACCGGCCGTTGCTACCGGTGAACGATAGATCTCCGTGGTCTCATACTTCGAAATCATCGCAAGCACGATAGGCGTCGATGACGGCCCGTTCAGCGGCCTTGGAGTTGCCCTTGCTCTTGCCGTGCTCCATGCACAGTACGCCGTCGTAGCCCTTCTTGTAGAGGTGCTTGAAGATGTTCTTATAGTTGATCTCGCCGGACGTCGGCTCCTTACGGCCGGGGTTGTCGCCCAGGTGGAACGCGCCGATTTCGCTGTAAGCCTTGTCGATATTCGGGATCAGATTGCCCTCGGTGATCTGCTGGTGGTAGAGATCGTTGACGATCTTGCACGAGGGGCTGTTGACGGCGCGACAGACCAAATAGGCCTGAGGGACCTTCTGGAGGAACAGGCCGGGGTGGTTCGCCCACCAGTTCAGTGGTTCGAGCACAATCACGACATCGTTCGCCTCGGCGATTTCCACACAGTAACGCAGATTGTCGATCAAGTTGGCGGTCTGGTAGTCGATTTCCATACGCTGGCTGATGCAGCCCGGAGCGATCAGCGCCCACTTGGTGTTGGTGCGCTTGGCGACGTCCACCGCTTGCTTGGTGCGCTTGATCATCGATTCGCGGAAGGCTTTGTCCTGGGTGACGAATGTCGGGCTCTTGAACTCGGCGTACATGACGAACGGGCCCATCGTCATTTTATGACGCGCCATTTCCTTGGCGATCTTCTCCTGCATGTCCTTGGGCTTGCCCATCAGCCCGTTGTCGAACATGGCGGTGAAACCCTCGTCGGCCATGAATTTGATGTTGTCGAAGTAGTCCTTGCCCGCATGTTGGCGGAACATCCCGGGATTCGGCGCGTACTTGAGCTTGAAGCACTTCCCATTGCCGGCCGCCTTGGCGCTGGAGGTCACGGCCGAGACGGTAAGCGCCGCCGCGGCGGCCCCGCCAATGAAGTTGCGCCGCGAGAGGGCCGACGGTTGATTGCCTGAACTGGCGTGTTGGTCTTTCATCTTGAGACTCCTGTTTGAATGGCTGACGTTGTTCACCCTGTCCACCGAGTTGATTCGTTTGGAGCGTGGAAGTGTGCTTGCGAAGGTTGTCGATCGGCGCGCCCGAGTGGGCGCGCCGATCGAGGTCGTTTCTTCTGAAGAAGAGGTGCCTACCAAACTACTTCTTCAAGGCGGTCCATTTCTGCTTGCTCTTGTTGCTGGCCACGACGGTCTCGATGAAGAGCATGCCGCGGACGCCTTCGTCGACGCTGGGGAAGTCCGTCGCCAGGGCGCTGGCCTTCTTGCCTTCGATCGCGCACTTGACCGTCTCGGCGAAGTTGCTGTAGTTGTTGGCGAAGGCTTCGAAGAACGCCTCCGGGTGGCCGGACGGCAGACGCGTGTTCCGCTCAGCGGCTTTGCTGTAGGCCGCGACGTAATCGTTGCCCCGTTTCCACACCTCTTCCGGCTTGCTCGGGCGTCGGACATACAGGTAGTTCGGGTGTTCCTGGTGCCATTCCAGGCTGGCCTTCTCGCCGTGGACCCAGATGGCCAGGTTGTTCTCTTCGCCATGGGCGATCTGGCTGGCGTGCAGGAGGCCCTTGGCGCCGTCTTCGAGTTTCAGGAGGCAGTTGCAGTCGTCATCGAGAAGACGTCCCGGGATAAACGCGGTCAGTTCGGCGCAGATGTGCGTGATCTTCAGGCCGGTGATGTACTCGGCCAGGTTCGCCGCGTGCGTGCCGATGTCACCGACGCAACCGCCGGCGCCGCTCTGCTTCGGATCGGTCCGCCAACTGGCCTGCATCTGCCCCGTCTTCTCCAACGCGGTGGCGAGCCAGCCCTGGGGATACTGGACGACGACCTTGCGGATCTTGCCCACGTCCTTCTTGGCGACCATGTCCCGGGCCAGCTTGACCATGGGATAGCCCGTGTAGTTGTGCATGAGTCCGAAGACGAGGTTGTTCTTCTTGACCAGCTTCTGGAGGTCCTTGGCCTGCTTGGAGGTCATGGTCATGGGCTTTTCGCACATGACATGGAAGCCGGCCTTGAGGAAGTCACGCGCGATCGGGAAGTGCGAGTTGTTCGGGGTCGTCACGGCGACGAAGTCGATGCGCTCACCTTCCGGCAGGGCCAGTTCGGCCTTGATCATCTCTTTGTAATCTGCATAGGCGCGCTTCGTGGGCAGATAGAGCATCTTGCCCATCTTCTTGGAGTTCTTGGGATTGATATCGAATGCTCCGGCCACAAGCTCGATCTCCCCATCCAGACGGGAGGCCTTGCGATGCACGTCACCGATGAAAGCGCCGATGCCTCCACCGATCATCCCCATTCTCAGTTTCCGGTTGAGCTTCATGCCTACTCCTTTCAATTCAACTGTGCTGTGGACGAAGATTCCTTTGCCAATGCACCACCAAGACCACCTGAGCAAGGTGAGTCGTTCGGGTCAGGAGAACCTGTTCCGATTATAGAGCTTCGAAGCTGCGCCGCAACCTCAAAAACCGGCCCCAAACCGGGGGCTTGTCCCGGAAGACGGCGTCACCGGTTGGGCCTCTGATAGACCCGCGTGAAGCGGTGGCGCGGTGAGCTGGCCAGCCAAACTTTCGGTTGACAATGCCCGGGTCTGCCTATAAACCTTCAGTACGTTATCTTGATCGTTTGGCCCACAATCTACCCAGATCACAATGAGGTGCTATGCAGGCAGATGTCCGCACAGCTTCGGTTGATTTGTACTTCCTTCCCGTGCAGACGCGGGTCCCGCTCAAGTTTGGTCCGGAGACGCTGACATCGGTCATCTGTGCCCGCGTACGCGTGACTGTTGTCGACCGAGCCGGGCGAACGGCGTCGGGATGGGGCGAGACGCCGTTGAGCGTGCAATGGGCCTGGCCCAGCGACTTGGGCTATCAAGAGCGTTGCGATGCGATGCAGCAGTTCTGCCGTATGCTGGCCCAGGCATGGGCCGAGTTCGACGCCGAAGGTCACGCCCTCGAACTGGGACATGGCTTTGCCACTTCGGTTCTTCCGTCTCTGCTGACGAGTCTCAATGACAGTCGCGGCGCCGACGCTGAGCCGATGCCCTTGCTGGCGGCGCTCGTCTGTTGCTCAGCTTTCGATGTCGCTCTGCACGACGCCTATGGTCACTCGGTGGGTCGAGAGGTCTACAGCACCTACAACTCAGAATTCATGAACGTCGATCTGGCCCATTTCCTCGAGCCGGCCGCCGATTCGAAGGTGACCTTCGCGGGGAAGTATCCGTGCGACTTCATGATGTTCCCGCCCAAACAGACGATGCCCGCCTGGCATTTGGTGGGGGGCAAGGATCTGCTTGACGCTTCCGAACTGACGGGAGACGAACCCGATGACGGCTATCCCGTCCTCTTGGGCGATTGGATCGAACGGGATGGATTGACGTGTCTGAAGGTCAAGCTGCGAGGAAACGATGCGGCCTGGGATTACGATCGTCTGACCCAGGTCGGCAAGATTGCCCTGGAGAAGGGCGTTCTCTGGCTGACTACCGATTTCAACTGTATGGTGACGGATCCGGCCTACGTCAACGCGATTCTCGATCGACTCGTGCTGGATCAGCCGCGCATCTATCAGATGATCCTGTACGTGGAGCAGCCGTTCCCCTACGACCTGGAGGCCAACCAGATCGACGTTCACAGCGTCTCGGCGCGCAAGCCGCTCTTCATGGACGAGAGCGCCCACGATTGGGGCTTGGTGCGACTGGGCCGCCAATTGGGCTGGACGGGCGTGGCGCTGAAGACGTGTAAGACACAGACCGGCGCGCTGCTGAGCCTATGCTGGGCCAAGGCGCACGGCATGACCCTGATGGTCCAGGATCTGACGAACCCGATGCTGGCTCAGATTCCCCATTGCCTGTTGGCCGCCCACGCCGGGACCATCATGGGGGTCGAGACCAACGCGATGCAGTTCTATCCGGCCGCATCAGCCCCCGAGGAGGCGATTCATCATGGACTCTATCGACGTCGCGATGGTCAGGTGGATTTGTCGACGTTGAACGGCCTCGGCTTTGGCTACCGCGTCAGTGACATAAACCGAGAACTGCCGGAAAAGGCGGCGCGTTTCTCGCAATGAGCAAGGCTTTGGATTGGATAAAGAGGAGTAACCGAGCATGGCGAAACTAAGTGCATTTGCGGATGAAGTGACGGAGAGTTTTCGCGGCCAGGTGGAGTATCTGGCGAGTGAGAAGGTCGGCTATATCGAGCCGCGTTTCATCGACAAGAAGAACATCATGGACCTGAGCCAGGCCGAACTGAAGGAGGCCCGGCAGATGCTGCGCGATCACGGTATCAAGGTCAGCGCCATCGGCTCGCCGATCGGCAAGGTCAAGCTCGATGAACCGTTCGAGCCCCATCTGGACAAGTTCAAGCACGCGGTGGACCTGGCCCAGTTCTTCGAGACGCCTTTCATTCGGATGTTCAGCTACTATGCCCCCGAGGGCAAGGACATCGACGACTATCGCGACCAGGTTCTGGAACGGATGGCCGCCAAGGTGGCGGTCGTCGAGGGCTCAGACGTGACCATGGTCCACGAGAACGAGGCGCATATCTATGGGCACAGCGCGAAGAACTGCGCCGATCTGATCGCGGCGATCGGCTCGGACAAGCTCAGACTGGCTTACGACCCGGCCAATTTCGTCTGGGGTGAGAAACTGACGAACAACGTCGAGACGTGTTGGCCTATCATGAAGCCCTACGTCGTGCACATTCACATCAAGGACTGGAAGGTCGGCTCGGCCGACATCGGCAGTGTCCCCGGCGAGGGTGACGGGCAGATCAAGGAACTGCTGGCCGAACTGGCGGCGATGAACTACGACGGATGCATGACGATGGAGCCCCACCTGCAGACGGGCGGTCAATTCGGAGGCTCCACGGGGCCCGAGCTGTTCTCCCGCGCCATCGCCGCGGTGAGAGAGCTGTCGGCTGAAGTGGGACTGTCGTGTGACTAATTCCGATCCGGAAAGGAAGATCGAGATGAAGACGTGGAACTTTGGAGTTGTTGGGGCCGGGTTGATCGCCGATTTTCATGCGCGGGCGATTGGGGATATTCCGAACGCGACGTTTACCGCCTGTTGTGACAAGATCCCCGAGAGAGCGAAAGCCCTCGCTGAGAAGTACGGGGCCAAGGCGTACGACAGCTATGAAGAGATGGTCAAGAGCGACGACGTGGACATCGTCACCATCGCTACGCCCAGCGGTCTGCACATGGAGCCAACCGTCGCGGCCGCCGAGGCCGGCAAACATGTGCTCTGCGAGAAGCCCCTGGAGATCACGCTGGAGCGTATCGACGCGATGATCGCGGCGCACGAGAAGGCCGGGACACGTCTGGGCGGCATCTTCCCTTACCGGTTCAACGATTTGAATATTCCCCTGCGCGACGCGCTGGAAACCGGACGCTTCGGGACGGTGACCTACGCCAGCGTCTATGTCCCCTGGTGGCGAACCGACGAATACTACGAAGGGTCCTGGCACGGCACCTGGAAACTGGATGGCGGCGGCGCCCTGATGAACCAGTCGATCCATATGATCGACATGCTGTGCGATCTGATGCCCCCGATCGAGTCGGTGCAGGCCTACACGGCTACGCTGGGTCATGAGATGGAAGCTGAAGACACGGCGGTCGCCGTTCTCCGTTATGCGACGGGCGCTTTGGGCGTCATCTACGGCACGACCGCGTCCTTCCCCGGTCAGTTCCGGCGTTTCGAGATCACCGGCACCAAGGGCAGCGTTATCAATGTTGAGAACAGCATTACGCTGTGGGATTTCGCGGACAAACGGCCCGAGGATGTTGAGGTTCGCAAGCAGTTCATGAAGATCGAGGGCGGGGGCGGCGTTGCCGATCCGGCCGCGATCGATTACGAGAATCACACTCGCAACTTCAAGGCCTTCCTCGAATCGCTTGAGTCGGGCAAGGATTTCTGGATCGACGGCCCTGAAGCGCGCAAAGCCGTTGAGGTGATCCTGGCGATTTACGAATCGGCCCGCGAAGGCAAACTGGTCAAACTCGGCTAGGATCGCTCGGCTTTGGCTCGGGCTGCGGTGGGACGGTTTCGACCGTACGCGCTGCAGCCCGGCTTCGTCGTTTGTGGACGTCGAGTTTGGACGGTTTGCTGCGTGTGAACTTGAAACCGCGTCCCGTGCGGATCTCTCTCTTCTCGCGGACGAAGTCCAGGTATTGCAGCAGGGCCCAGGCGCTGTTGTTCCAACTCATCTGATAACCGCGCTGGTGGGCCTGTTTCTCCATAATCAGGCGCTTGGACTCGTTGAACACGAGGTAGTCCAGCGCCTGAGCGGTCTGCTGGACAGACGATTCTTCCGGATCGACCAGGATCCCTCGCGCGTAGCGTCCAATGAGCAGCCCTGCGGGGCACTGTTTGTTTGAGTGGATCAGCTCACGGGCATAGCGGAATTTCGTGGTGATCGCGACCCGGCCGGAGCCAAGCGTGTCGGCCAGGATTCCACTGGAGATCTGCTGCATATTCAGATAGGGCAAGAGCATCACATTCGTCGCGCCGTACAACTCCAGCAGGGTGCTCTCGTCCAGGAAGCTGTCCAGAAAGATCAGGTCGTAGTCATCCGCGTCCCCAGGGCCCAGTTCCTGGACTCGCCGCCAGCGAACCTGGGCTTCCTCCAGCGCGGCCGCCATCTGGGCCTGGAACTCGTCATAGTACTTGCCTCCTTCGGCCTTGATGAACTCGGGATGGCACTGCCCCGAGATCACGTAGACGACCCGCTTGCGTTGTTCTTCGGTACAGGACTCGCGCAGGAATCGACCATAGGCGCGGATGGCGTAGGTCACTCCCTTGCCGGGAGAGAGCAGCCCGAGCGTTGTGATCAGGAAGTGATTCTCCAGGCCGTACTTCTTTTTGAGAGCCAGGCGATCGAAATGCGAGGGGTGGTGCATGCGAATGCCGTGGTCAATGTGTTTGAGTTTGGCGTGGGGAATGCTGTACGTGTCCGACTCCAGGATCTGGATGGCGCTCTCGGTTGTGACGATGAGCCCATCGCTGTGCTTGGCGAGCGCCTGAATGGTGGCTTTCTGGTGCGGATTCGGTTCGTCGAGCACGGTGTGCAGATAGACGACGGTGATCAGGCCCTTGGCGCGGAGCGTTTTGGCCATGCTGACGAAGTTGTCGCCCATGCCGTCGTTGCCCTCGGCGTCCGGGTCCAGGCCGAATTCATGCTGCAGCGTGACAGCCGTCGGGCTGGTGCTTTGACTGGCCCGCGAGCAGATGTGCGTAACGGCGTCGCGCCAGGAAACTGGGTTCCGTTGGTCGATGATTAGATCGACGGGGATATCGTAGGGGCCATGCTTCTGATCGATGGCCGCGACGCGGATATACCCCACCTCGGCGGTGAAGTGCGACAGGGCCGTTGCCAGGTCCCGGGAGAACGTTCCGATGCCACATCGTCGGGGTGGGTACGTGCTGACAATTCGAATGTTGTACGGCATAGAGAATCTACCTCCTGTAGTACCTGATCCGACTCACATCGCGTCCTGAGACGTTCCTCGTGCCATTCCCATCCCCGGCCTCAACGCGGCTCTCTGATGAAATCAGAGACAGGTCAACACGTCTCGGACGTAACCAACCGATTCGGTCAGACCCGGCATCGGTCGTCGGCACTCTTCTCGTATTCGAAGGAGACGACGGGGCGGTAGCCCTGTGCGAATCACCGTGACTACCAGGATACCATAGTTCCAGGCAAAAAAAGAGGGCAAAAAGGGCCCCAATTTTACAGCCACGAGACTTGGAGAAATTGCACTATCATGATCCTATGACGCAGGCCCGATGCCGGTTCGCGACATCGTCGTCTGCCCAGAATACCTGTGTGTGGGAGTCCAGTATGAAAGCTCCTGGAGAGGATGGAGCTGGACTTCAATTGCCGACAGAGACGCATCCACCCCGTTTCATCCGTGATTTCGCTGTCTGAGCGGCCGCAGGAGCCGGTCACTAGTGTGCAATCTTCTGTCGCGTGAACGAGAATGTTCTGGAACTCGGTGGTGTTGACGATTGATGACTGTCGTGGTAGGTTCAACGTCCGATGCGAAAGATACAGCTTTTCCCCTTGTGAGGAGTCTGTCATGAATATGGGCAAGTCGGAAGAAGCGCTCTCGGATTTTGCTGGATCGTCCCGCCGCGTCACGAGACGTGCGTTTCTCAGACGCTCGGCTGTAGCCGGCGCGACCCTCGCGTTGCCAACCATCGTGCCGTCGACCGTGTTCGGCAGCGCTGCGCCGAGCGAACGCATTGTCGTCGGGTGCATCGGCGTCGGACGCATGGGAATGGGTGACCTGAGGGAGGCGCTGGGGTTCAAGCACGTACAGGTGGTCGCCGTGTGTGATGTGGACTCCAATCGTGTCACGAACGCCCAGAAGGCGGTCGAGAGCCACTACCGCGAGCGCGGCGCGGGTGCGTCCTACACGGGCTGTGCAACGTACGGTGATTTCCGGGAACTGATCGCTCGTGAGGATATCGACGCGGTGCAGATCAGCACGCCCGACCATTGGCATGCTTTGCCCGCGATCGAAGCGGCCAAGAGTGGCAAAGACATCTTCCTGCAGAAGCCCTGTTCGCTGACGATCCAGGAGGGCCGCCTTCTCTGTGATGCGGTCCGTCAGTACGGCCGCGTCTTCCAGATTGGCAGCCAGCAGCGGTCCGACGCCAAGTTCCGCAAGGGTTGTGAACTCGTCCGCAACGGTCGTATCGGCAAGGTGCACACGATCAAGGTCGGATTCGGCATCGATCCGGGTACGGACCCACAGCCGAATATGCCGGTGCCCGAGGAGTTGGATTACGACATGTGGCTGGGCCCGGCGCCCTGGGCGGCCTATACGGAGAAACGCGTCCACCCTCAGAAGGGCTACGGGCGACCCGGATGGCTGCGCATCACGGACTACGGGGCCGGCATGATCACCGGGTGGGGGAGCCATCACAACGACATCGCGCAGTGGGGGATGGGGACCGAGGACACGGGGCCGGTGGAGATCAACGGCCGAGCAGAGTTTCCCAAGAATGGTCTCTGGGACGTTCACGGGCCGTTCCATATCGAGTACACCTATGCGAACGGGGTCAAGGTCATCTGCGCCGATACCAAGGTGAACAAGCAGGGGGTTGTCTTCGAGGGGTCGGAAGGGTCGGTCTACGTCCGGCGCGGACACATCGAGACGAATCCCGCGTCCCTGCTCGAGGAGACGATCGGGCCCGACGAAACCCAGTTGTATGTGAGCAACAACCATAAGGGGAACTTCTACGATTGTGTCAAGTCGCGCGCTCAGACGGTTGCCCCGGCCGAGGTGGCGCATCGTTCCTGTTCCGTCTGTTTGCTGGGCGATATCAGTATGCGGCTGGGACGGAAGCTGCGGTGGGACCCGGCGAAAGAGGAGTTCGTTGGGGACGCCGAGGCGAACCGGATGCTCTCGAAGCCTATGCGAGGGCATTGGCACCTATAGCTAGCAAGTGATGGTGGGAGAAAGGATCTCATGAACATGCAGAATTGGTTTTTCACGTCGTTTCTGACACTGGTAATCGTTGCCGGAGCGATCGCGCAGGACAAGCCCACGCCTGACGAAGTCAAGAAGATGCGGGCGGCGGCGCCCACACGGGCGCGGGTCCAGCCGGCCCAGCCGCGTAAGGTGCTTGTCTTCAATCGTTCCTGGGGCTACAAGCACAGTTCCATCCCATACGGGGCCAAGGCGTTCGAGATCATGGGCCGCAAGACCGGGGCTTTTGAGGTCGTTGTCACTGACGAAGACGTGTTGTTCGAGCCGGCGAATCTGAAGCAGTTCGACGCCGTCGTGCTCAACAACACCAACAACGAGATCTTCCTGCCCGAGAATTTCGAGAAGCTCTCACCTCAGGCGAAGGCGGAGGCGGTGAAGCGGGATCAGATGCTCAAGAAGAGCCTGGTCGAGTTCCTTTCCTCCGGCAAGGGGCTGGCGGTCGTTCACGCCGGCGTGGCGAGCTTCCGGAACTGGCCCGAATTCGGCGAGATCGTCGGAGCGCGGTTCGACAACCATCCCTGGAACTCCGGATCGACGGTGACCTTGCGGGTCGAGGAGCCGGATCATCCGGTGGTCGCAGCGTTCAAAGATCCGTTTTTCGTCGTAACGGATGAAATCTATCAGGTCAAGGCACCCTATTCCCGAGACAGGCTGCGCGTCCTGCTCAGTGTCGATCCGAAGCGGACGCGAATCACGCCTCAGCAGAAGAAAGCGATCCATCGTGAAGATATGGATTTCGCTATGACGTGGATCAAGAGTTATGATAAGGGCCGCGTGTTCTATTGCGCCCTGGGTCATGAGCATCCCCTCTTCTGGAACCCGATCGTGCTGCAGCACTATCTGGATGGAATCCAGTTTGTCCTGGGGGATCTTTCGGGTGACATGACGCCCAGCGCGGCTGGCAAGTAAGTCCGTCGGCTTCGCTCGGAGCGGAGCCCATTGGGAGAATACCTATGAATAAGAAAACAGTTCGCGCCGGGATCGTCGGCGCTGGTTTTTCGGCCTCGTTCCATTTCGAGGCGATCAAGAAGGTCTATGGGACGAACGTCGATCTCAAGGGCGTCCACGCGCTCGAGGGCGCCGAGGCCTACGCCCAACAGCGGGGGATCACGGCGTATGACACGCTGGAGCGACTGCTCGAGGATGTGGACATCGTTCATTGCTGCACGACCGCTTCGGCGCACGAGTCGGTGGCGATCGCGGCGCTGCAACACGACAAGTACGTCATCGTAGAGAAGCCTCTGACGGGCTACTTCGGGGACGGCTCAGACGATTTCAACGGCGACACCTGCTCCAAAGAGACGGCCCAGAGCAGCGCCATGGCCAGTGTCGAACGCATGCTGGAGGCCGAGAAGAAGAGCCAGGGATGTATCCTGTATGCCGAGAATTGGGTCTATGCCCCTTCGATCCAGAAGGAACGCGAGATCATCGAGAAGACGGGCGCTCAGATCCTATGGATTCATGGCGAGGAAGCCCATTCCGGATCCCACGCCCGCACCTATGCCCAGTGGAAGTACTCCGGCGGCGGCGTCATGATCGGCAAGGGGTGTCACCCCCTGACGGCGGCGCTCTATCTCAAGCGCGTGGAAGGCAAAGCCCGTGACGGCAAGCCTATTCGCCCCAAGGCGATCACCGCGCGGACCCATGCGCTGACACGCATGCCGAATTTCCGCGACGAAGGTCACATCCGGTCCGACTACTTCGACATCGACGATTTCTCAGTCATGCACGTGGTCTTCGAAGACGGGACCATCGCGACGATCTTCGCTTCCGATATCATCCTGGGCGGCATTCACAATTGGTTGGAGGTCGCTGCAAACAATCATCGGACCGTGTGCAACATCAATCCCAACACGGCGATGAAGGCCTACAACCCGATCGAGGCCAATTTCAACGATATCTATGTGGTGGAGAAGACGGGTACGAAGCAGGGCTGGTCCAATCCGTCGCCCGACGAGGACTGGTTCACGGGGTACCCGCAGGAGATCGAGGCGTTCTATCGCACGGTCGCGTACGGCGATCCTGTCGAGAGCGACAGCTCCCTGGCGGCCGACTGCATCTCCACCACGTACAGCGCCTACGTCTCGGCCGAGCGGTCCGGGGCGGAGGTCCAGATCAAAGCACTCTAAGAGACCCCAGGCAAGGAATAGCATCGTCATGACAGATGAGCAGTGGGAGAAGTTGCTGGCTGTAATCGATGGAGAAGTCTTCGATCCGCTTCCCGTTGGTTTCATTATTGACAGTCCCTGGTTGCCCGGCTGGGCGGGGATTTCCGCGCTGGACTATTACAGCAGCGACACGAAGTGGCTCGATGCCAATCTCAAGGCGATCGAGACATTTCCCGATATCATGTTCCTGCCTGGCTTCTGGTCGGAGTTTGGCATGTGTACGGAACCATCGGCTTTCGGGACCAAGTGCCGCTGGGCTGAGCACGAGCTGCCCTATGCGGATAAGATCATCGCCGCGGCCAGCGATATCGCTCAGATCCAGAAGCCCGATCCGAAGACCGATGGTCTCTTGCCTTTCGTCACAAGGCGTCTGGAACTTCATCAGACTCAGATCCGGGAAGCGGGGCACGAGATTCGATTCGCCGTCGCACGCGGACCACTGAACATCGCTACATTCCTGATGGGCACGACGGAGTTCCTGATGGCGCTCCGCACCGATCCGGAGCCGATCGAGAAGCTCCTGACGATGATTACCGATTTCACTTGCGACTGGCTTGCCCATCAGAAGGCGTGTCTTCCCACGATCGAGGGTGTGTTCATTCTCGATGACATCGTCGGCTTCCTGGGAGAGGCGGATTTCCACGAAACGGCGCTGCCTTATCTCAAACGCATCTTCGGATGTCTCGACGTCCCTGTGCGATTCTTCCACAATGACGCTCAAGGGCTTGTCTGTGCGGGGTTCCTTCAGGAGATGGGGGTGAATCTCTTCAACTTCAGCTTTGAGCACTCCCTGGAGGAGATGAGGCAGCGGGCGGGGGACACCGTGACATTACTGGGCAATATTCCTCCTCGCGATGTCCTGGCTCAGGGAACGCCCGAAGAGGTGACGGTCAGCGTCAAGGCGACGCTGTCGCCGCTAGAAGACCGCAGCCGAATCATTCTCTCCTGTGGCGGGGGGATGCCTCCTGAGGTACCCACGGCCAACATCAAGGCGCTCGTCCGTGCGGTCTGATCGTTGGCAGGTTATGCCTGCGTCGCAGCGCCGGATGGGGCGAATCAAGGTGCGGATAGCCGGCGCCACTTGTGCCCGTTCGTGGTGAGCAGGGCGTCGGCCTCGGGAAACGTCTCGCTGCCGGCCGGATACTCAGAGGGAGGCGTCTTCGCCTCCTTCCAGGTCTCCAGGACAGGGGTCAGGAGTTGCCAGGCCACTTCCACACTGTCGAATCGCGCGAACAGCGTCTGGTCGCCCACCATGCAGTCGAGCAGGAGTCGCTGATACGATTCGGGCATCTCCACGCCGAAGACGTCGTTGTAGCTGAAGTTCATGTTCAGCGTGCCCATGCAGATCTTTGAACCCGGCCGCTTGGCTTGAAAGCGCAGTGAGATGCCCTCTTCCGGCTGAATCTTCAGGACGAGCACGTTGGGGGGCATCTCGTCCAGGCCGACAGAGCCAAACAAGGAGTGGGGCACCTGGCGAAACGTCACTGCGATCTCGGTGGTCTTTCGGGCCAGACGTTTGCCGGTGCGCAGGTAGAAGGGGACATCCTTCCAACGCCAGTTGTCCACGAACAGGCAGGCGGCTACGTATGTCTCCGTCGTTGAGTCCGGAGCGACGCCCTCTTCGGAGAGATACCCGGGCGCATTCTGGTCGTTCATCCGACCGGGGCCGTACTGCCCACGTACGAAACAACTGTTCCAACTGTCCATCTCAAAGGGGCGGATCGAACGCAACAGCTTGACCTTCTCGTCGCGAATGTGGTCGGCGTGGAAGGAGATGGGAGGCTCCATCGCTACCAGGGCCATCATCTGGAGCATGTGGTTCTGGAACATGTCGCGCAGCGCGCCGGACTTGTCGTAGTAACTGGCTCGATGCTCAACGCCCAGTGTCTCGGCAATGGTGACCTGGATGCTCTCGATGTGGTTGCGGTTCCAGACCGGTTCGAAGATCGCGTTTGCGAAACGCAGGATCATGATGTTCTGGACGGTCTCCTTGCCCAGGTAGTGATCGATGCGGTAGATCTGCGATTCGTCGAACCACTTGTAGAGGATGTCGTTCAGTTCGATCGCCGTCTGCAGATCTCTTCCGAACGGCTTTTCGACCACCAATCGGGCGCATTGGGCCGGTTCGGCCGCTTCCTTCTGAGACAGGCCCACCGCGCCGAGTTGTTCAGCGATGCTCCCGTAGAGCAAGGGGGGGACCGACAGATAGAATACGTTGCAGCCCGTGATGCCGTGCTTGTCTCGTATTCGGGCCAGCGTCTCCTTGATCTGCTCGTAGAACGCAGGGGCCCCATAGTCGCCGCTCAGATAGTAGAGCTTCTCTGTAAAGGCTTTGAGCGTCTCGGGAGGAATGTCTGAGGTGTGTTCGACGAGAGCGTCGTAGGCGAGCTGGCGGAACTGTTCATCCGAATACGCTTTGCGTCCACAGCCCAGTAGACAGAATCGCTCGTCTAGCAGGCCGCGTTGTTGGATTTGGGCCAGGCTGGGAATCAATTTGCGGTTCGCGAGGTCGCCCGAAGCCCCGAAGACAACCATCGCCGTCGGCGGCGCAGCCGTTTCGGCGCAAACAATGTCAAGGGCATCGACGGATGGCTGAATGTCCCATGAAGTCATATCCCTTACCCCCGCCGGGCCCTATTGGACCCGGTCCCGACAGAGAAACGCTTGAGGATGCGACGATATGAACTGCCGCATCATTCGGATGCTGAAGCCTTCGCTCAACTGGATACGAAGGGTGATGCTATTCTTCAACTGCTTCGAACTGATCCTTACCCACGCCGCACTCAGGGCACACCCAGTCGTCCGGCAGATCGTCAAAAGCGGTTCCAGGGTCAACGCCGCTATCCGGATCGCCGACGGCGGGGTCATACACATAGCCACACAGGACGCATCGGTACTTCATCGTGTTCTTCCTTTCCTCGTTGGGTACTTCCTAACCAATCCAGCGGGACGATTACCCGTTCAGTGCTGTCAACTGTCGCCGCAGGTCCGCCACGTGCTTGACCTCTTCCCGGATGACGTCCTCGACCTTGTCCCGACCGGCTTTGGCGGTGACGAGGTCCTTGAGCCCGACGTAGAACAGCACGGAGTTCTTCTCGGCATCAATGGCGATCTCGAGCAGTTCCTGAGGCGATTCGTTGCCGGTCAGTTTCTCGACCGGGCTCTTCATCCCTTCGGTGCCCTTGTCGTCGGCCATCGTTTGGAGGTACAGGGTTGCCTCGTTGTACGGATCGAAGGCGGTCGGGGCCTTTTCCTGAGCGGCCAGATCCTGGCGCATTTCCTCAAAGGTCTTCATGTGCCCGTCTTCCATGGCGGCCATGTTCAGAAACATGTCCTTCATTTCCGCGTTGCCCGTCTTGCCGGCGGCTTCCCGGTAGAAAATGGCTCCGTTGCGTTCGATCTGCTCGGCCATCTTGAGGACTTCGTCTGCGTTGAAAGTCACGCTCATACTCATGCTCCTTCCTGGGTCGGTGGGGTGAACGTTCGCTGACCGAGTTCGCGATCGATCATGAACATTGCGCCGGGGGCCTTCTCGGCCATCTTGAGGTTCTGGACGATCGCATCGGCCGAGGTCTCTTCCTCAACCTGCTCGCTGACGAACCATTGGAGGAACGCGTTGGCCGCGTGGTCCTTTTCCTGAATCGCCACGTCCACCAGCTTGTTGATTCGGCCCGTGATGAACTGCTCGTGTTCGTATGCCGCTTCGAAGGCCGCCAGGGGAGACTTCCAATCCTTGGGCGGCTGATCGATGGCCTTGAGGACCACGCGCCCACCGCGCTCGGTGACATAGTCGAAGAGCTTCATCATGTGTGCTGTCTCTTCCTGGGTCTGAATGCGCATCCAGTTGGCGCAGCCCGGGAGGTTCTCCGACTCGAAGTAGGCCACCATCGCCAGATAGATGTAGGCTGAGTACATCTCGGCGTTGATCTGCTCGTTCAGCGCCTTCTCCATCTTCTTGCCGATCATGGCTATTTTCCTTCCCAAAGTCCGTGGACGTTACAGTGCTCGCGAGCCGTGACCGAACTGGCCGTGACATTGAAGACGGCTTCGGCCGGTTGGCCCGGAGCGAGGAACTGGCGGTAGGATTTGCCATCGGCCAGCAACTCAATCCATTCGATGTAGTGTTTCTCTTCCATCGGATGGGGGACACTGCCGACCTTGACCGTGTATCCGCCGTCGATCTTCTCGATGACGGGGACATGCTTCTCGGTTGCGGCGTCGGCTGTCTTGGCCACGAGGTTCTCCATCGGTTGGCCGCAACAGGTCAAGTCCGCGGTGCCGCCGGTCAGAACCTCTACAACAACGCCCGAAGCCGAGCATTTATAAACCTGGAGTCTTTCCGCCATGATTCTTCCTTTCTGAATCCGATTGTCTCTATTCTCCGGCGATTCCTGGGGCAGGGCGCCGCATAAGTGGCGTGCTGCGCCCTAAACCAGTTCTTTGACGGCCGCCAGGGCGGCGTCGTAGTTCGGTTCGTCCGTTACTTCCGGTACGATCTCTCTATAGCGAATCACCCCATCCTTGTCCACCACAAAGACGGCCCTTGTCAACAGGCGGAGGCCCTGAATCAGGATGCCGTAGGCCGAGCCCAGCGCCGCGTCGCGATGATCGGACAGGGTCTGAACGTTGTCGATCCCCGCGGCGCCGCACCAGCGCGCCTGGGCGAACGGTAGATCCATGCTGACGCCCAGCACGACGACATCGTCGCCCAGCTTGGCGGCTTCTTCATTGAAGCGACGCACTTCCGTATCGCAGACCGGTGTATCGAGAGAAGGGACCGCGACGATGGCGCAGACCTTGCCCTTGAACGAAGAGAGCGCGACCGGCGAAAGATCGTTCGCTACGAGTTCGGCGTCCGGCGCCGGTTGCCCCGCACCAACATCGGGGCCGAGAAGGGTCAGTGGGTTTCCTGTGAATGTCACTACACCTGTTCGTTCTTCCATGGTTCTCTCCTTGCCTGTGGGCCGCGGGCGGGCCGTTCTCTTCGGTCCACCCCGCGGCCGATCATAGTCTCATAGGTGTCCCCGTCAACTAGTTGCGGGGAATCGGTGCCTCTCAGTAATTGGCCGCATCGATTTCGAAGTGGGCCTGAGGATGGGCGCAAGCCGGGCACATCCCGGGCGCCTCCGGGCCTTCGTGGACATAGCCACAGTTGCGGCAAACCCAACGAACCGGAGCGGGACGCTTGAAGACTGCGCCGTCGCTGATGTTCTTGGCGAGGGCGACGTATCGATCCTCGTGACGCTTCTCGGCGACGGCGATCGTCTTGAACACGGCCGCGATCTCGGACAATCCTTCTTTCTCGGCCGTGGCGGCGAAGTTCGGGTACATCTCCGTCGTTTCGTAGTGTTCTCCGGCGGCTGCGGCCTGGAGATTCTCAAGCGTACTGCCGATCACGCCGGCCGGAAACGCCGCCTGAACCTCGACCTCACCACCTTCCAGGAACTTGAACAGCCGCTTGGCGTGTTCCTTCTCCTGGTTGGCCGTCTCCTCGAAGATGGCCGCCATTTGGACATAGCCTTCCTTCTTAGCCTTGCTGGCGTAGTAGGTATAGCGATTCCTGGCTTGCGATTCCCCTGCAAACGCGGCGAGCAGATTCTTCTCGGTTTCGGTTCCCTTCAGACTCATTCATGACCTCCATTCAGTTAAGGTACTATTGGATGTGACAACAAACTGGCGATGCTAGTCTCCGTCCTTGCGGCAGAGGTCGCATACGCCTTCAATATAGACCGTGGTTCGGAGCACTTCGAATCCGCGCGGCAGGTTCTCCGGCGCCTCGACGTGCTCGAAGGGTTCGTGCTCGAAGTCCACAATCCGCTTGCACCGGATGCACTTGAAGTGCTGATGGTTGTGGAGATTCGCGTCGAAACGCTTGGCGTCACCGGAGCCTTCGACAATGAAAGCCGTGCCAATCCGGCTCAAGGTCAGCAGCGTCCGATTGACGGTGTCGAGCGAGATGCGGGGAAAGACCTGTCGGACCTGCCGGAACACCATCTCGGCCGACGGATGGGCATCGGTCTCCATCAAAGCCTTGTAGATGGCGGTCCGCTGGGGCGTGATCCGCAAGCCGGCGTCATGGCATTTCTGAAAGAATGTCTCCATTCTCTCGCCACCGTTTCTATCCAGAGCTGCATCAGGTCTCCGACTCATCTAATCCCTTCGCATACTAGATTGCGATTCCTTTGGTGGCCGCTCGACACCATCCGTCCTTATTAGGAGGAGCTACTATATAGGTGGAAATCCTAGTAGTCAACCCTTTTTCTCATTTCCAGGGTGTTTTTTCATAGCTGCGGATGACCACCAATGTTAGACGTACGCGGGGTTCGAGCCTGAGTTCTGGAAACTCCTCGGAAAATCTGGCCTTTCTGGGCTCGTCTAAGTTTGCCGGAGGAGTTTCAAGTGGTTCATTTGGCAGAGTGGCGCGGACAGGTCGGACAAAGGGGACTACGCGGTGTTTGCGAGGCGAGAGCGTTGATGTTAATAAACGCACGGGACGCCAGTTTCATACGCCTGTGTGATGCAGCCCTTTCCGTATTCGGAATTGGGAACGGTCGGCCGGCCGGCTACTTCCATTCGAAGCGTCGCGCCGTCAGACGGTGCTTGCCATGGCAGTCCGTGCAGACTTTCTTCTCTTCTGACTCAATGAAGACCGACTCGTGTGCCGGGATGACGATCTCGTCTTTGGGGTGACACTTCATGCAGGAAGGAACGATTGTGCCCTTCGGGTACATGATATCCGGGGCCGTGCCGTTGCCGCCGGAGCCCCAGGATTCGTCGGCGATGTGGGCGTCGCTTTCACCATGACACTGGACGCAGCCGACATTGGCGCGGGCGTGGGTGACGGCGATCTTCTCGGTTCGGTAGTTGGCGTGGCAGCCGAAACAGCGCACATTGTTTGCCACGGGTCCGACCGAGGACGCCGGCGGTGAGTCATTTTCAAGTGGCAGAAGCGCTCCGTTGTCCGCGAGTAACACGGGTTCTTCGGCGGCAAGCGGGCGCGCCGCATCGCCTGTCTTTGCGGAAGTCTCGGCATCAGAAGGGCGATGACTCCGTTTGCAACTGCCTGAGAAGATCAGAGCAAATGCCACGATGAGAGCATGCAGGCTGTGGTGTCGTCGACGTGGTTGTTTGGCCATAGCGTGCGGTGTCCGTGTCTTGAGCATGGAACGACGTCCGGGCGAGCAGAGCCTAGATATACGGCCGATTCTTGAGCCACTGGTATTGAGTGGACAGGCGGTCCAGGTTTGCCTCCCGTGGCCTCCCATTCAGCGGTCTCTCGAATGCCCAGATTGCGCTGTTCCGATACCGCCGTGATAACATTCTCCACCTCTTCCATGCGGTTCATGCCTGGAATGAGAACGACCCTAGTACCGCCAGGAGCTTTCAGGTTATCTACTCCGACTGAGGATTCAATGTAACGGTCACGGGTTCGTGACGCCACTAGAGTCGCCACGGACCGCGCATGGGCTTCGAGAGCATCTGGTTGGCCTCGTCGCTGTCCGTGAAGCGTTCGACATTCGGATCCCAGCGCAACTTGCGCTGCAGTCTCATCGCGATGTTGCCCAGATGGCAGATCGTTACCGAGCCGTGTCCGACCTCAACCGGTGCAGCGGTTCGTCCCCGCGTCTTGATGCAATCGAGGAAGTTGCGGTGGTGATCGTTGCTTTCATAGAGATGCATTTCACCGGGTCCGATCGCACTTGTTCTGAGTGATTCAGGGTAACAAGTGAAGTCATTCGAGTACGTGGGCGCTTCAATCCAGCCATCCGTTCCTTCGAACCGGTAGATCTCGTTCTTCTGAGTCTTGCAGACCAATTCCGCTCCGTTGGCGTAGCGGGCTCGGAAGTGCACCTTAGTCGCGGTGGTGAACAGGCCGTCCGAAGGGTACTCTCCGCCCAGGTCCTCGACCTCAACCGGCCCGGTCCCGTCGGTGCCGTTGGCCCATTGGACCAGGTCGATCCCGTGCGCGCCCAGGTTGGTCGTCTGGCCGCCTGAGTAGTCCAGACCAAAGCGGAAATTGTAAAGGCAACGGTCCTTGTGGTAGGGGACCCAGGGGGCCGGGCCGAGCCACAAGTCGTAATCCAGCCATTCGGGTACCGGCATGGGTTTCCAGTCATTTGGAGGCGCTTGTTTGTTGTTGGCGCCGATGGCGACCAGGGCCTTCTTGAGTTTGCCGATGCGCCCATTGCGTACGAGTTCGCAGATGAATCGAAACTGCTGCGACGACCGTCGTTGCGTGCCGGTCTGGAAGACCGTGCCGTAGCGCTGAACCGCCCTGACCATCGCGCGGCCCTCGGTGATCGTCAGGCTCATGGGTTTTTCGCAATAGATGTCCTTGCCGGCCGCCGCGGCCATGATCGCCGGGATGGCGTGCCAATGGTCGGGTGTGGTGATGCATACCGCGTCGATGTCGTCGCGGGCGATGACATCGCGGAAGTCCACGTACGCGTCACAGTCCCTGGCGACGCCGGAGGCGGTCCCGCGACCGTAATGGTCGTCGACGATCTGGCGAGCCGGTTCACGTCCGAACCAGGCGCCGTTCCAACCCTTCTTGTACCAGTGGCCGTACTGATTGCTGGCTTTGACCACGTCGCAGACGGCGCGCACCTGAACGTCGTTGTGAGCCAGGAAGGCCCGCATGTTGTTTGTCCCCATCCCGCCGAGGCCGATGAAGCCCATAGTGATCCGCTCGCTTGGGGGCACTGCCCCCGCTTTGCCCAGCGCCGACGATCGCACCAGTGTCGGGAGAGCCAGGGTCGTTGCGGCGACTTTCTTGAGGAAGGTTCGTCGATTGCTCGTCTGTTGGTTCATGTAAAGCCTCTTGTCGCTAAACAACATTGTTCGATCGCGCTGCGAGTCAGGACACGTTGGGCTCCGCTTGAGACCGAGTTCATTGTACCGGGCGGACGCCCTTACGAGAAGGCCGTTTCCGTCGTTGCCCGCACATCGGTCTCGCATCTCCTGGATGAGCGATTCCGAACTGGATAGAGGGTCAAGATAGGACCTCCGGGGCATGCTTGAGGCAAGGGGGCCCACATGATGTGCTTCGCAGAGGCACACCAACGGTGCCCGAGCGTTGGACACGCACCAGAAAAAACCACGCTCTGTCGGAGAAACGCGCCCAGATTGGAGAAGGCTTAGACGCTTAGTTAAATGATGTGGGTAGACATTCGCCTCTAACGGAGCACTGCCTCAGCCTTTCTCGACCCCAAGGGGCGCCTACCAGTGGGGTTTCCATCGGGCAGTGCTCCCCCCTTTTTCTGCCAACTCTATCGTACCAGAAAAGGGCGGCCGTTTCAATCGCTTCAGACGGTTGCGCGATGGGGACTACCCCAAAAGACCGCCCAGGGGGCCGATAATAGTAATTGTATCACATGCAAGAGCCCGTTGCTTCAATGAGCGGGCGACATGTGACTAGCGATCCGGTTTCGCTGTCACTTCTCCAGGGGCAGAATCTCCACTTTCCTGAACTCAACCGGATGGCTCTCTGCCTGCAGGGAGATGTACCCTTCGTCCAGCATAAGGTTGTCATCCTTGATCAGTTTCTTGGCGTCGGCGTCCTTCTCGTCCAACTGAGGCCGCTCGTACTGCAGCACCACCTCGCCATTGATAAGGTGCTTGATGACGTCGTTGCCGTGCACTTCGATCTCCGCGGTGACCCACTGATCGCCATGATACGTCTTCGACTTGGAGTTGAAGCAGTGTTGGGTCAGAAGTTTCTCGTTCATAACGACGTGCGTACCGGGGGTGCACAGATTGCCCGTCGAGCGGGTGTTCTTCCCGTCGCCGCCCAGGAGTTGGACCTCAATGGAGACGGGGAAGTTCTGCTTTTTGCTCATGCTCTCCGGTTTCTGGCAGTGGATCATGATCCCACTGTTGCGAAAAGCCCATCCCGGGCCGCCGGGCGTCTGCTTGCCCACGAATCGGTATTCCAGACGCATGCGATACCGCGAGAAGGGGGTCTTATAGAAGAGGTGTCCGAATTTACCGCCAAACTTGTCATATTGGTCGTAGGCGACCTTGAGGACGCCGTTTTCCACCCGGAAGGTGTTTCCGAAGTTGACGCCCAGGTCGTAGCCGGTGATCTTAGGGGCCCAGCCTGTCAGGTCTTTGCCATTGAATAGACTGATCCACTGAGGTTTGTTGGAGGCATCCTGTCCTATGGCAAATCCTGCGACGCCGAGCAAGACCAGGAGTGCGAGCAGCAGGGTCCAGAGACTGCTGGGGCGGTGTAGCGACGTCTGGAGTGATTCTCTGGGGGTGAGTTTCGCTGTCGGCATGTGTGTGTACTCCTTCCTGGTGAATGCATATTTCGAACAACAGCAAGGGTATAACCGATAGCCGGTCAGTTCAAGATGGAATTGGCGCGAGGAGGAGATTCCTGCTCTCTGGGCGGGGCTATACCTGATCCTAGCCGCGTTCCCAATAGCTGGAAAACCAGCGAAGATGGGCAAGAAAAAGGGAAATGGAGCCAATGGGATTCGAACCCACGACCTCTTGCATGCCATGCAAGCGCTCTCCCAACTGAGCTATGGCCCCGTGGAAGAAGCATGTTAGCACAGGGTCCTGCGCGAGGCAAGCACTTTTTCGGTGGGATTTTGCCCTTGCAGCGAGCGGCGGCGTACATAGACTCTGATGGTTCCCGATTGGCGCGGTTCGAGGGATGACTCAGGCCGCGATTCAGTCGTATGGCATTGATATAGGTAAAGGGAAGAGCGTGCCGTGATCCAGCGCGAACGCATAGAAATGACGGGGCAGATCCAGGGTGTCGGCTTTCGCCCGGCCGTGTACCGGCTGGCGCGCCGGTTGGGCCTGACCGGCGCCGTCCATAACGACACCAGGGGGGTGGTCGTCGAGCTGCAGGGAGAGGCGGTCAGGATTGATAAGTTCCTTGAAAACATAAACTTAGAGCCTGATAAGCCCCCTCTGGCTGAGATCCGATCGTGCCGGAGGGTCCAGATCGAGCGCGTTGAGGGTGAAGAGACCTTCGTGATCGAGCAGAGTGATGCGGCCGGGACCGCTCTCTCGCAGGTAACGGCGGACATCGCCACCTGTTCGGACTGTCTTCGGGAAATGGGGGACGAGCGGGATTTCCGCCATCGCTATCCTTTTATCAACTGCACCAACTGTGGGCCCCGATACTCAATCGTCAGGACGATTCCCTATGACCGTCCCAACACGACCATGTCGGCTTTCCCGATGTGTCATAAGTGTGCCGCGCAGTATCGAGACGTCGCTGACCGGCGATTCCACGCTCAACCGGTCGCTTGTCCAGAGTGCGGTCCGAGCATTCACCTGACGGATTCGACCGGCCGGACGCTGCGAACCGGGACGGATGAGGTCGTTTCTGAGACCGCTCGGCTGCTGAAGACGGGCCGGATCGTGGCGATCAAGGGCATCGGAGGGTTTCACCTTGCGGTCGATGCGCTCAATGAGAAGGCGGTCCTGAGGCTGCGCGAACGGAAGCGGCGGGACCACAAGCCCTTTGCCATGATGACCGATTCCGTCGAGAAGGTGCGCCGATACGCGATAGTTGATGAGTTGAGCGAAGGGCTCCTGGTCAATCCGCGGGCTCCCATCGTTCTGCTTCCCAGAAGATCTGACTCGCCTATCGCGCCGGCCGTTGCCGAGGGGGTGAGCACGCTTGGTTTCATGCTCTGTTACGCCCCTCTGCACTATCTGTTGTTCGCCGAAGGCCTGGGCGTGTTGGTGATGACGAGCGCGAACCTCTCCGATGAGCCTTTGATCTGTCGCAACGAAAGGGCGTTGGAAAGACTTGGCGATGTCGCCGACGCGTTTCTCATGCACGACCGCGAGATTCACCGCCAGGTGGACGACTCTATCATTCATTTCGTCGACGAGCAGCCCGTGCCGTTGCGCCGGGCGCGCGGCTATGTGCCGGCGCCCATTTTACTCGAATGCGACAGCCCCCAAGGCATCCTGGCGACGGGAGCCGATCTGAAGAACACGTTCTGTCTGGTCAAGCGCAACCAACTCATTCTCAGCGAACACATCGGTGACCTGGAGGATGCGGTGGTCTACCGTCACTACGTCGGTTCGATCGAGCACTTGCGGGGGCTCTTCGACGTCGATCCTCAGGTGGTTGTCTGTGACCTGCATCCAGGATATCTGTCCACGTCGTACGCGCATTCGCTCAAGGATGTGAGAGTTATCCAAGTGCAACATCACTGGGCGCATATCGCCTCGGTTCTGGCCGAACACGGGCATGCCGGGCCGGTCATCGGTTTGGAATGTGACGGGACCGGCTACGGCACGGACGGAGCGATCTGGGGATGCGAGTGTATGATCGCGACCCTGAGGGACTTCAGGCGGTTCGGTCATCTGGAGTACTACCCTTTGGTGGGCGCCGATCGGGCGAGCAAGGAGGCGATCAGGCCGCTTCTGAGTCTGCTAAGACAAGCGTATGGGGATGATTCTCGGGGCGAGCCATTGAGCTGGCTGCGGGGCCACGTGGACGTCGACGCGTCACTCTTCGACATGGTATGCGAGCAGATCGATCGTCGCATCAATGCGGTCAATACGTCGAGTCTGGGAAGGGTCTTTGACGCCGTTGCGCTGTTGCTGGGATTGGGCGAGAGGAACTACTTCGATGCGCAGTTGCCCATGCGGCTCGAATCGGTGATCGATTGCGACGTAGATGACATCTATGCATTCGATCTCGTTGAGAACGGGAATGAACCGGTCAAAATCAGTCTGCGTAGCATGATCAGGCAGATCGTGGACGAGGTCCAACGCGGCGCGGAATCCGGCGCCGTCGCGGCCAGGTTTCACAACACACTGGCCGAGGCCCTGCTGAAGATGGCGGTGCTGGCTCGTGACCGAACGAAGCTGGATGTCGTGGCGCTCAGCGGAGGTGTGTTCTGCAATCGCTATTTGGCCAATCGTCTGGTTAAGCGTTTGAAGCAGGCGGGCTTTGAGGTATTATGTAACCGGGGTGTCCCGGCTAACGATGGTGGTATCGCCCTGGGTCAGGCCGCGATCGCGGCATGCATCCTGAACGACGAAACGTGAGAAGGGTACACAGCGTATGTGCTTAGCTATACCGGCAAGAATAGTGGAATTAGAGGACGACAGGGCGGTCGTCGACGCCATGGGCAATCGGTTCAAGGCCAAGACGACGCTCTTGCCCGAAGTGAAGATGGGCGACGTTGTACTCGTACACGCCGGCTTCGCCATTTCCCTGGTCGATGAAGAAGAGGCCAAGAAGACCTGGGAGCTCTTCGCCGAAATCGAGAACTTCGAAAAGACGCAGAACAGGGTCTCCGGGTAGAGACGCATGCTCGACAAGATTGCCAAAGCGCAGCGCGTGATCGACGAGGCTTGCCAGTTCCTTGGGCGCGAGATCACTATCATGGAAGTGTGCGGCACGCATACCGTGTCCATCTTCCGCCATGGGATTCGATCCACGTTGCCCGATGGGTTGAAGCTCCTGTCGGGTCCCGGGTGCCCCGTCTGCGTAACCGATCAGGGATACATCGACGCCGTTCTGGAACTGACGCAGCGCGAGGATTGCATCATCGCAACCTACGGCGATATGATTCGCGTCCCGGGCAAGACCGGCTCCCTGGAGACCTGCCCCTCGAAAGCCCAGATCAAGGTTGTTCTCAGCAGTGAGGATGCTCTGCAACTGGCGCGCGACAACGCGGATAAGACGGTCGTCTTCATCGCCGTTGGGTTCGAGACGACCGCGCCGGCAACTGCTGTTGCTGTTCGGGAGGCCGCGGAAGAGGGGATCGAGAACTTCTGCATTCTCAGTGGACACAAGCTTGTTCTTCCCGCGATGCACGCTCTGCTGGGCGGCATGAACGATCGCATCGACGCATTTCTCTGCCCCGGACATGTCAGTGTCATCATCGGCGCCGGCGCCTTCCAGGAGATCGTGGACGCTTACTCTCGACCGTGCGTCGTGGCGGGTTTCGAACCGTTGCAGATTATCGAGAGCATCGCGGAGATCTGTCGTCAACTCGCGGCCGAGGCGCCGGAGTTGAAGTCACTCTATGGTGCTGTGGTCACGGACAAGGGCAACGTCGCGGCGCAGCAGATCATCGCCGAGTGTTTTGATCCCGTCGATGGCTACTGGCGCGGATTGGGCAAGATCGAAGCGAGCACGTTGCAGTTGAAAGAAACCTACAAACGGTTCGATGCTTTCGAGCGGTTTGGACTCAGTGACGAACCAGGTGAAGACGAAAGCGGCTGTCGGTGTGGGGAAGTCCTCTGTGGATTGATCGAACCCAAACAGTGCGGACTGTTCGGCTCGACGTGCACGCCCCAGAAACCGGTCGGTCCTTGCATGGTCAGTTCGGAAGGGACTTGCGCTGCCTGGTACAAGTATGGACGAAGGAATTAGAAGACACGATGGCGAATAGCGAACCGGAAAGAATCTTGCTCGCCCACGGCGGCGGCGGGCAACTGACAAATCAGCTCATCCGTGACCATATCCTGCCCAGCCTGAAGAATGATTCGCTGTCAGAGTTGGGCGATTCCGCGTGTTTGGATATCGAGTCGGGCTCCCTCTGTTTCACGACGGACAGCTATGTCGTCAAACCTCTGTTCTTCAACGGCGGTGACATCGGCAAGCTGGCCGTTTGCGGCACGGTCAACGACTTGGCCGTCGCCGGTTCCAAACCCCTCGTGCTGACGTTGGCGCTGATCATCGAAGCGGGTTTCGGACTGGATCACCTGGAGACGATTCTGCAGAGCATCGGTGAAACGGCTCGCGCGAACGGCGTTTCCATCGTTACGGGGGATACCAAGACGGTTGAGCGTGGTTCGGCTGACGGGATCTTCATCAATACCGCCGGCATCGGCGTGCGCTTGCCCAACGTCCAGCCCGGTCTGGACAAGATCGCGGTCGGTGATAAGATCCTCGTCAACGGCACGGTGGGCGATCATGGCATGACGATCATCTCGCAACGAGAGGGCATCGGTTTCGAGTCGCAATTGCAGAGCGACTGCGCCGGATTGGCCGATCTGACGTGTGCGTTGTATGAACGCGTTCCGGGTATCAGGTTCATGCGGGATGCGACGCGGGGAGGATTGGCCGCGGTGCTAAACGAGATGGTGGAGAACGCGACTTTCAGTGTTGAGATCAGCGAAACGGACGTTCCCATCAAGCCGGAAGTGCA
>JANQFY010000279.1 GCA_028277585.1 Sedimentisphaerales bacterium | reverse complement strand
CGGTCTTGTGCAGTTCGGATTCGAGTTCCAGCAGACGCTGGGTCTCGAATCCGAACTGCACAAGACCGTGGTCTCGCAGCACGAAGCGATCACCACCGTCGCCAAGGCGGTGCGCCGCAGCCGCAGCGGCATGAAGGACCCGAACCGGCCGATGGGCTGCTTCATCTTCCTCGGCCCCAGCGGCGTCGGCAAGACCCTGCTGGCCCAGGCGCTGGCCGAGTTCCTCTTCAGCGATCGCAATGCTCTGATCCGGCTGGACATGAGCGAATTCATGGAAAAACACAACGTCAGTCGTCTCGTCGGCGCCCCTCCCGGATACGTTGGCTACGAAGAAGGCGGCCAACTGACCGAGCGAATCCGACGTCGGCCCTATTCCGTGCTGCTGCTCGACGAAATCGAGAAGGCGCACCCCGACGTCTACAACATGCTGCTCCAGATTATGGACGAAGGCCGGCTGACGGACAGCTTCGGACGCAGCATCGACTTCAAGAACGTCATCCTGATCATGACGAGCAACATCGGCGCTGAGTTGATCAAGAACCAGTCGGGATTCGGGTTCGGCAAGAAGACACCGGAATCCAACTTCGACAAGATGAAAGACGTGCTCCACAAAGAGGTCGAACGTCACTTCCGACCGGAGTTCATCAACCGCGTCGACAACATGATCGTCTTCCGACCGCTGGGCCGGGAAGATCTGACGACCATCGTCGAGTACGAACTGGCCAAGGTCTTCAAGCGGCTGACCGAGCATGGTCTGCATCTCGAACTGACCGCACAGGCCAAGGAATTCCTGATCGAGAAGGGCTACAACCCCGAGTTCGGCGCCCGACCTTTGCGGCGTGCGATCGAGCACTACATCGAAGACCCGCTCTCCGAAGCGGTTCTCGGTGGGCAGTTCAAGGGCAAGAATGTCATCAAGATCGACGTTCAAGACGAGGAGCATCTGAACTTCGAGGGCGAGCAGATTGAAGAGCCCGAGAAGGAAGAATCCGACAAGGTCGGAGCCACTCAATCCGAATAGCTCCAAACTCCATCATCCAGCACTCAAAGCCGCGTGCGTCCAGCGACCACGCGGCTTTCTCTTTGCGCATGGAGGAAGATCGAAAGCGAGGGGTACTCCAGAAATCAGCGAGGTGTGACGCTGACGCGCGAGTCTTCGATGTGGAGCCGACCCTCGGCGAATGCTGCGATGGCTTCGGGGTAGGCGATGCACTCCTGCTCGAAGACCCGGGCCGCCAGGGAGTCGGGCGTATCGCTGTCCTCGACCGGGCAGGTTCGCTGGACGATGATGGGCCCGCTGTCGTATTCATTCGTACAGAAATGGACGGTGCAACCGCTGACCTTGCAACCGGTCGCCAGCACCGCCTCGTGAACGTGGTGTCCCCACATCCCCTGGCCTCCGAAACTGGGCAAGAGAGCGGGATGAATGTTCATCACGCGATTCTCGTATCGGGCCGGGATCTTCCAGAGACAGAGCCAGCCGCCCTGAACAACGAGATCCACCTCGGCGGCTGCGAGCGTCTCTTCCAGCTTCTCGCTGAACGCGTCGATGTCAGGAAAGTCCTTCTTGCGGATGATCTCAAGGGGCAGGCCCGCATCTCGGGTCCGCTGCACGCCGGCAACCGTCGAACGCGAACTGATGACAACCGCAATCTCGGCGTTCAGTCGTTCTTCCTGGATATCGGCCAGAATATTCGTCATCGTCCGGCCGCCGCCGCTGATGAGCACGCCCAGACGAACCTTCTTGCCGCCAAGCGGGGCCGCCGGTTGCGGCGTCTCTTCGATGTCCCGCCCCGCATCCAGAGCCTCGTTGACCAGCCGATCGGCGTCCTTGTTCTTCTCCCGCCTGACATGGATGACGTCGCACTTGGCGAATCCGCTCTGCAGATCCTGGACCTGCTCAAACAGGGGGCGAATCAACTCGCTCTTGACCTTGTACCGGCCGGCGATCTGCCGGACGAGCAGTTCGCTGTCGCTGAAAACCGTCACCTGTTCGGCCCCGAGTTCGCGAGCGGCTTCGAGCGCCTTGACCAACGCGGTGTACTCGGCCACGTTGTTCGTGGTCTCGCCCAGAAAGAAGGCGCGGGCCTGCAGGCGATTGCCTTCGGAATCGTCGAGAACAAAACCGGCGGCCGCCGGTCCTGGATTGCCGCGGCTGCCGCCGTCGGTGTGAACAACCAGCTTCGCAGACACGGGCGTTCCTCCGTGAAACAATCCGGCCCCAGGGAGGAACCGGCTAGTCCTGTGAATCGCTGATGATCAGGATTCTCGTACAGTTCGGACAGCGAATGATCTCGTCGCGCGTCAGGAGCAGATTGACGGATTCGGCCGTGATTCCCATGAAGCAGCCGCCGCAACTGTAGGCCCCCGACTTGCCCTCCTGCTGGTCCACCTTCACCACCGCCTCGCCGTCATAGGTCTCAGCGACGCGTTTGAAGACCTCCAGGGACGGGGCCGGAATACTCTCAGCCACCGCATCCCATTCCGCCTGGACCTTGGCGATCTCCTCTTCGAAGCCGGCCGAGGAAGCGTCGGCCTTCTTCCGAGTCTCCTCGAGAAGCTGCTTCTGCTCCTCGATCTGACCACGGATAGCCTCGCACTCTTCCTCATCCGTTTCGATCGCCTTCATCAACTCCAGAATCTGCGTTTCAATCTTGGAGTTGTCCGCCTTGGTGGTGTTCAACATCGTCAGAACCGCCGCATACTCCTTGTTGGTCTTGGCGTTGTTGAGCGATCCCCTCAGCTTGGCGACTTCCGCATCCCTTGTCTTGAGTTCCAGTTCCAGCCGGTCGCACTGGACCTTCGTCAACTGGGTCTCTTCCTTCTTGGCCTCCAGGGCGCTCTGAAGACTGCGGACTTGGTTCTCTTGAATGATAACGCTACGGCGTCCCCGGGCCAGCTTGGCCTTGGCCGCGCGCAAGCGATTCTCGACACTCTGAAGTTTTACCAACCCATCTAATACAGGTCCCATGTATGCTCCTCGTGGTTGACCTACAACCTTTGAGCCCTTTATTATGTCCAGCCCTAATACCTTCTGCAATAGAAACCTGGGCGGTTTTGCGATATTTTTCTCGACTTCTGCGTCCTCGCCTCCCCGAGTCGACGAGGCGCCGTCCGTCACCAAGACCCGTCCCGTCAATGGAGTTCAGAACGACGGTTGAATCCACACCACAGCACTGTATAATCGCACCCCCATGGAGAACCTGCTCAGACAACTCATTCAAGCTCGCTCTACGATCGAGACGGGAGAGCGGGAGGCCGCCGAGGTGATCGCCGCCCATTTCCAGCGATTCGGCGTGAACTGTCACATCGATCATTGGGATGAGAACCGCGCGAACGTCGTCGCCCACGTCAGGTCCACGGGTCGCTGCCCCGCCCTGGTGTTTGTCTGTCATCTCGACGTGGTCAGCCCGGGTGAGGAGGCCTGGACTCACGGTCCATTCGAGGCGCATCAGACGAACGGCAAGATCTACGGGCGCGGCGCCGTCGACATGAAGGGCGGGACGACGGCGGCCATCGCGGCCATTTGCAGGGTCATCGAATCGAAGACCGAACTGCAGGGCGACATCATCCTGGCCGCGACGGCGGGCGAGGAAACCGACAGCGCCGGGATCAAGCGATTCATGCGGGACACCACCGCCCTGCCGCAGCCGGTCGGCGTGGTCATCCCCGAGCCAACCGATTTCGCCGTGGTCACGGCCCACCGCGGCCTGTTCTGGCTGGACATCACGACCAAGGGAAAGGCCGTGCACAGCTCCATGCCCCAGCGCGGTGTCAATGCGATCATGTCCATGAGCCACATCCTGGAGGCCTTGGAGCACTACGAGATTCCGTGTGAAGCGCATCGACTGCTGGGCCCTTGTTCGGTCAGCGTCAACACCATCGCCGGAGGCGAGGGCAGAAACATCGTCCCGGACCGATGCACCATCAGCGTCGACATCCGCACGCTGCCCGGCCAGGACCACGACGCGATACGGTACAACATCGAACGCCTTCTGACCCGGATCAAGACGGAGGTCCCTCAGTTCGAGAGTGAGCTTTCCGTCTATCGCGCCGTCGAAGCCATGGAGACCGATCCCGATGCGCCGTTCGTGCAAACCTTCTGTGACACCGTGGGCGTAGACATGACCAACGCCATCGGATACACCACCGACGCCCCTTACGCTGCCGGACTCGGCGCGCCCATGCTGATCTATGGGCCGGGCAAGCCGGGCCTCTGTCATCAGGTGGACGAGCACATCGAACTGGCCGACCTGGAAAGAGCCGTTGAATTCTACGAGGCCGCCATTCGACGATTCCTGGTCTGAGCGTTGGCGACGAGTCTCTGCCCCACACCGACGACACGCGACTGAGACTTTTCGCTTTTTCTCAGATTTGCGCTTGACTCGGACTCTCCATGTCTATAAATTACCCTTATGATCCGTCTTAGGGAAACCATCTCGACTCAGCCGACCCGCCATGCCATGGCCGTGCCGGCCGTCTCCCCGCGCCTCGCCCTGTCTCCGGTGACGATCATTGTCATTGTAGCCCAGGCTAAGCGCTTTATGGAGGGCGCTCCCTAGGAAGGACTTGCTATCGTAATCGGATCAACCGACGAAGCCTTTCAGGGAGCAAAGCCCCTGAAAGGCTTTTTTTGTTTCCAGGAAACCAGCAAGACAGCGGGTCTTGCGAGGACGTAGAAGGTGTATCCTATGGTGAAGGTCAGAGAGATGGACGTCGAATTTTGCCACCACTATGCCCGGACGCTTGAAGCCGCCAGTGGCCCCGCATGGCGCTACGATGAAGCGAAGCCCTGCGGCGTCAACTACAACAGCATCCTTCTCGCCGGACTCTACGATGCGCATCACCGAACGTTCAGGGATTATCGCCGTGAGACGGCGGAGATCGTCGACATGCTGGACCTGAAGCCCAGCGCGACCGTCATCGACATGGGCTGCGGCACCGGCGCCTTCACGATCCACGCGGCCGCGCACTACCGGACCGTCCACGCCGTCGATGTCTCCAGAGCCATGCTCCGCCGCACGCGCCGCAAGGCCCGAAAGGCGGGTCTGGACAATGTACAGTTCCACCACGGTGGGTTTCTGACGTATGAGCACGAATCGGCCCCGGTCGACGCGATTGTCACGGTAGCTGCATTGCACCACCTTCCCGATTTCTGGAAACTGGTGGGGCTCTATCGCCTGGCGTCCATGCTCAAACCGGGAGGGCGACTCTACCTGTTCGACGTCGTCTTCTCCTTTGACATCGCCCACTACGAAGCCCGGATCAAACACTTCGTACGGGCCGCCGGCACGGAGATGGGCCCGAGCGGTCAAGCCGAATCGGAGACGCACTGTCGCGACGAGTACAGCACGTGCGACTGGATCATGGCGGGTCTGCTGGAGCGGGCCGGCTTCGAGATCACCACGACCGGCCGTCAGAACGAATTCTTCACCAGCTACCTCTGCACGAAAAGGAGCGCATAGGGATGTTTCAGACACCTGCAATAGAGGATCGGCAGCGTCGAGGGACTGCACTGATGCTGTCTTCAACGCTGGCGTTCTGCCTGATGTCCGGCCTGGTACGTTACGCCTCGGATATCGATCCGTACAAGACGACACTGTTTCGCTTCGTAGTCGGCCTGGGCATCCTGGGCACGGCGGCCATGTCGGGCAAGATCAAGCTCGCGTTCACGCACGGCCCCCTGCTCTTTCTGCGTGGACTCTTCGGCGGCACGGCGATCCTGATCTTCTTCTGGTCGATCCCTGCGCTCGGGATTGGCAAGGCGACGGTGCTGATCTACTCGTTCCCGATCTTCGGGAGTCTGTTCAGTGCGATCTTTCTGAAGGAAAGGGTGGGTCTGGCCCAGGTCAGCGCGATGCTGGCCGCCTTCTTTGGCATCTTTCTGCTGGGCTCCGACCATGGCGAGGCGGCATCCTGGCTGGCCCTTCCGGGCCCCCACGAGATGCTGGCTGTCCTGGGCGCCCTGCTCGGAGGCATCGCTCTGGTCCTGGTCAAGAAGTTGCACGATACGGATTCGTCCTACGCGATCTTCTTCGCTCAGTGCGTGATCGGATTGTGGATCGTGGTCGTCCCGGCCAACACGGTGCCCTGTTCGATCGGACTGACCGGCGGGCTCCTTCTCGTCGCGATCGGTGTTAGCTCGGCCGTAGGGCAACTGCTCTCGACCGAGGGGTACCGCCATTTGCCGGTCCTGAAGGGCTCGCTGCTAGGAATGCTCGTCCCGGTACTGAACTACGTCGTCGGCGTGACCGTCTTCAATGAGGTCCTGTCGGTCCGATCGGTCGTCGGCTCGGTGACAGTGCTCGGGGCCTGCGTGGTTGTATTAGCGAAGAGAAGAAACGGATCAACGAAAGAGCCGTAGGGAAGGGCCATGAGACAACTGGACACTACCCATCCTGGGCAGCACGATTACACTGATGAAGTTGGCACGATACTGACCTGCGACGGCGCTTGCTGCGCCGGCATGTGGATCGGACCTCGACGCTACGCCGCGGGGAAAGGAGACAATGTGATGGTCACAATCGCGACGATGGTCGCTTCGGATTGGCCGGAGGTGGCCGCCATCTACCAGGAAGGTATCGATACGGGGCACGCGACCTTCGAGGAGGACGTCCCGACCTGGAAGCAGTTCGACAGCCGACACCTGCTTGACGGGCGGCTGGTCGCTCGACTGGGCGAGAGCGTGGTGGGGTGGGCCGCCCTGAGTCCCGTTTCAAGCCGTTGCGTCTACTCGGGCGTCGCCGAGGTGAGCGTCTACATCAAAGCGGCCGCGCGCGGACAAGGTATCGGGAGTCATCTCCTGGCCCGCGTCATCGAGGCCTCGGAACAGGCCGGGTTCTGGACGCTGCAGGCGGGAATTTTCCCGGAGAACGCCGCCAGCCTGGTGCTGCACAAACGGTGCGGCTTCCGCCTGGTGGGCTACCGCGAGCGACTTGGCCGGATGAACGGCATATGGCGTGACGTCGTCCTTATGGAGCGGCGCAGTGAGAGAGTCGGAATCTAGGGAGAGTGCAGGATGACAATCAGACCCATACGAAATGGCGAAGGGCCCGAAGTCGTGGATCTTCTGCGCCGGTCGTTCATCACCGTCGCCGACCGATTCAGCCTGACGCCGGAGAACTGCCCCAAGAATGTGGCGTTCTACACGGAACAACGATTCGAAGAGGACGTCGATCGCGGCATGCGATACTACCTCCTGGAAGAGGAGGGGCAACTTCGTGGTTGCGTCGCCCTCGAACCAGCGCGACCCGGCGTGGTCTACCTGGGAAGACTGGCCGTCTTGCCCAACCACCGTTCCCAAGGCTTCGGCCAAGCCCTCATCAGGCACATCTTTGAAGAGGCCCGGCAGATGGGCATCGGCCGAGTGGAAATCGGCATCATCGAGGCGGACACAGATCTGAAGAACTGGTACCGCCAGTTCGGTTTCGAATCGACCGGCACCAAGACCTTCGACCATCTGCCCTTCGTCGTGGGATTCATGGCTGCGGAACTATAGCGAGGCGTATCGGAAGGACGGACTCAATCGAGCCAAGAGAGGAAACAAGACAATGACATCAATGTACGCATCAAGAATGAACACGATTCCCAGGTCCTTCATCCGCGAAATACTCAAGGTCACTGAGGACCCCACGGTGATTTCCTTCGCCGGTGGTTTGCCCAACCCACGGTTCTTTCCCGTCGGGCGGATCGCTCAGGCCGCGATGAACACGCTGGGATCGGGCGATGCGTCCCCTCTGCAATACAGCACCTCCGAGGGGTACCGGCCGTTGCGCGAGTTCATCGCTCAACGCTACCGGGAGAAACAGGGGCTGATAGTCTCGCCTGAGGAGATCCTGATCACTAACGGATCGCAACAGGCATTGGACCTGCTCGGCAAGGTTCTGATCGATCATGGCGACGCAATCGCGGTGGAACGTCCGGCCTACCTGGGGGCGCTCCAGGCGTTCTCGGCTTACGAGCCGCAGTTCTGCCCCGTGCCGCTTCAAGAGGATGGCATCGATCTCGACCGCCTGAAGAGGGTGCTCGGCCAGCGGCGCGTCAAGTTCTTCCACACCGTGATCAACTTTCAGAACCCATCCGGAATCAGTTACTCGCCCGAGAAACGCGACGCACTGGTCGAGCTTCTGGGGCAGTACGACACCATGGTGCTGGAGGACGATCCTTACGGCGAACTGCGTTTCGAAGGGTCGCCCGCGCCGGCGCTGTGGGACCGCCTGGATGACCGAGCCGCCCTGCTGGGTTCGTTCTCAAAGATCGTGGCGCCGGGTCTGCGGCTGGGCTGGGTCTGCGCCAGGCGTCCCGTCATGGACCATCTCGTGGTAGCCAAGCAGGCAAGCGACCTGCATACGAACTTCCTGGGCCAGCGCATCGTGTATCAGTACCTGATCAACAACGACATCGACCAGCACATCGCGACAATCATCGACGCGTACCGCCGTCAGAGAGACGCGATGCTGGCCGCTATTGAAGGGTGCTTTCCCCCGGAAGTAGGCTTCACGCGACCGGCCGGCGGCATGTTCGTATGGGCAACCCTGCCCGAAGAACTCTCGGCGTTGGACCTGTTCGAGCGAGCCGCCCAGGCGAAGGTCGCTTTCGTGCCGGGCACGCCCTTCTTCATCGACGGGGGCGGCACGCACAATCTGCGGCTGAACTTCTCCAATGCCGATGAGAATCGGATCGCCGAGGGCATCAGCCGCCTGGGACAAATCATAAAGGAACTGCTGGTTCGCCAAGGCTGACCGGTTACAGGAGAACAGCATGCAACTGATCGACATTGTCAAACGCGTACCGAATCCAGCGCCTTGGTCGGAGGGAGACAAGATTCCCTGGAACGACCCGGCCTTCAGTGAGCGCATGTTGCGCGAGCATCTATCGCAGGACCACGACCTGGCCAGCCGCCGCTCGGCCGTAGTGGACGCCCATGTTCAGTGGATTCACGAGCGTGTACTCGATGAGGAACCGGCCACTATCCTCGATTTGGGTTGTGGTCCCGGCCTGTACAGCAGTCGCCTGGCCCGGTTGGGGCATCGCTGCAAGGGGGTCGATTTCTCGCCGGCGTCGATCCGCCACGCCGCCGAGCGCGCCGAACGTGAGGGGCTCACCTGCACATATATACAAGATGACATTCGCCAGGCCGATTTTGGCGATGGCTACGACCTGGTTCTCTTCGTCTTCGGTGAATTCAACGTCTTTCGCCCGGCCGATGCTCGAACCATCCTGGAGAAAGCCCGCCGCGCCCTGGAGCCCGGCGGAACGCTTCTGATCGAGCCTCACCACTTCGAGGTGGTCGAGAAGATGGGCGCCGCCCCTCCGTCATGGCACACCGCCCCGGCTGGGCTGTTCTCTGAGCAACCCTATCTGT
>JANQFY010000148.1 GCA_028277585.1 Sedimentisphaerales bacterium | reverse complement strand
AGCCAGCGCTTCGACCACGCCGGCTTTGACGAACGGTGCATGGGCCAATGTACGCAGCCTTGTCCTGACTACCGTGCAGCCCGATCGACTGCGTTTTAGAGCGATGGGGTTGCAGGCCGACCTGCCGAAGCTCGCGAGTGGTGCGGCCGCGCGAATCGCCCCGCCCCGCACACCGGGATTGAGCATCAGCGATGGCGTGCAGGCAGATCTGCAGCTCGGTCTGGATGCCCACCCCGACAATCGCACGATCACGCTCATTGCCCGCCCGGAGGAGCTGCGTCCTTGGATGCGGCCGGGCGTGTCTGCCTTCCTCGAAGTCGCGGCTGATAGTTCCGGCGGCAAGGCCTTGGCGATCCCGCGTTCGGCGATCGTGAAGGACGGCATCGCTCACGTGTTCTTCCGCCGCGCCCCAAAGGACCCGAATCAGGCGATTCGAGTCGAGGCCGACATGGGCGTGGATGACGGGCGTTGGGTCGTAATCCGCAGCGGCTTGATGCGCGGCGACGAAGTTGTTCTCGATGGCGCGTACGAATTGAAACTGGCGACCGCGCAGAGTGGTGCGACTCAGAAGGGTGGCCACTTCCACGCGGACGGCACATTCCACGGCGAGCACTAGGCAAGGGAGGCTGAATATGTTGAAGAGATTGATCAGCTTCTCGATTGACCACGCGCCGCTGGTGCTGACGCTCGGTGCCGTGTTGCTGGTGTTCGCGGCATATCAACTACCGCGGACGCCAGTCGATGTTTTCCCGGAGCTGAACGCACCTACCGTGGTCGTGATGACCGAGTCTCCGGGGCTGGCGGCCGATGAAGTGGAGCAATACGTCTCATTCCGAATCGAGACGGCGTTCAACGGTATTCCCGGTGTGCGGCGGGTTCGATCGTCAAGCGCCATCGGTCTGTCGATCGCTTATGTCGAGTTCGAATGGGGCACGGACATCTACCGCGCCCGGCAACTCGTCTCCGAGCGGCTGGACGCCGTGCGCGAGGACCTGCCGCCCGATGCGCATGCCGAGATGACGCCGATCACGTCCATCACCGGTGAGATCATGTTGCTGGCGGTGTCATCGCCCGAGGGCATGGTCAGCGACCTCGATCTGCGGGCCTACGCCGAGTTCGACCTGCGCAATAAGTTGCTGGCAATTCCCGGTATCGCACAGGTCTCGGTTATCGGCGGCGAGCTGCCGGAATACCAGGTGCTCGTCGAGCAGGGGAAGCTACGGCTGTATGACCTGACAACCGCGGACGTAGTGGATGCTGCCCATGAGGCACACAGTACGCTCAGCGCCGGCTATCTCGCAGACGTTGACTCGCTGGAGATGCCCATTCGCCAAAGCGGGCGCGTCCGTAGCGTCGAGGATATCTCGGGGACGGTGATCAAGTACCACGACGGTGCCCCGGTCACAATCGGCCAGGTCGCGGACGTTCAGCTCGGCCCGGCCCTGAAGCGTGGCTCCGGCGCCGACGGGGGGAAACCTGCGGTCGTGATGACTGTGCAGAAAGCGCCCGGTACCAACACTCTGGTGATCACCGACCGCGTGGACGCGATGCTGGACGCTCTGGAGCCCAGCCTGCCGGCCGGTATCCACATCAACCGCCAGGTATTTCGCCAGGCGGACTTCATTGGGCTCTCGGTGGACAACGTCATTCATGCGCTGCGCGACGCCGGCATAATCGTGAGCGTCATCCTCATTCTGTTCCTATTGAACATCCGGACAACGATCATCACACTGACGGCAATTCCACTGTCGCTGGCTGTGGGTCTGCTCACCCTCAACGGTATGGGCATGACCATCAACGTCATGACGCTGGGCGGGTTCGCGATCGCAGTCGGCAGCCTGGTCGATGATGCGATCATCGACGTGGAAAACGTGTTCCGCCGGCTCAGACTCAACGCTGCGCGCCCCGAGCAAGAGCGGCAATCGAAGCTGAAGGTCATCTTCGACGCCAGCAACGAGATCCGCCCCGCGATGGTGTTCGCGACGATCATCATCGCGTTGGTGTTCGTGCCGCTGATGTTCCTGGAGGGCATCGAAGGTCGCTTCTTCCGCCCGCTCGGCATCGCGTTCGTTGTGTCGATCCTGGCATCGCTGGTTGTGGCCCTGACGGTCACGCCAGCCATGTGCCGCTATCTGCTGCACGCCAAGCCGACCGAGCGCGAATCCCACGATGGCTTCCTGGTGCGCTGGATCAAGGCCGCTTACGAGCCGACTGTGCGGATCGCGTTGCGACTGCGCTGGGCGGTACTCGGCGGTGCTGCTGCGGCCACGGTCTTCATTCTGTGGCTGGGCTCGACGTTCGGCACGTCGTTCCTCCCGGAGTTCAACGAAGGGACGTTCACGGTCGGCCTCTACGCGCCGCCCGGCACATCGCTTCGTGCGAGCGACCGGATGGCCGGCGCTGTCGAGCAGCAACTGCTCGACATCGAAGGCGTCAAGAGCGTCACGCGCCGCACTGGCCGGGCCGAGCGTGACGAGCACGCCGAACCGGTCAGTAACTCGGAGATAGACGTCACAGTCGCTTCGGGATACCGCAAGGAGGATGTGCGGGCCAGGATTACTGCCGTCCTGGAGCGGACGCCAGGCATCACGACGAACGTCGGCCAGCCAATCGAACACCGGCTGAGTCACATTCTCTCGGGCACACCCGCGGCGATCGCGATCAATGTGTACGGCGATGACCTCGACGAACTACGCACCATCGCCAAGGAGATCGAGGCCGTGCTCGAACCGTTGCCGGGTGCGCGCGACGTCGCGGCCAATCGCGAAGTGATGATCCAGTCGCTGCCAGTCGAGTATCGGCCGCGTGAACTCGCTGCCTATGGTCTGACGCCAGCGTCTGCCGCCGCACAGGTGCGCAGCGCGATCTTTGGTGTCGAGGTGGCCGAGGTGAACGAGGGCGTGCGGCGTTACGCGTTGACCGTCCGTATGGCTGAGCACGAGCGCGACAGTGTGCGTGATCTGCGCAACATCGTATTGCGTGGCAGCGGTGGCGCACTCGTCCGTCTCAAAGAAGTCGCCGATATCGGCCCCGAAATGGCGTCCAATCTGATTGCCCGCGAAAACGCCCAGCGCAAGGCCGTGGTCTCCCTCAACGTGGCCGAAGGCTACAACCTTGGGCACCTTGTCCGGCAGGTGCAGCAGCGCGTGGACCCGATCGTCCAGCGGCATGGCTACACGGTGAAGTACGGCGGGCAGTTCGAGGCCCAGCAGTCAGCCAGCCGAACGATCTGGCTCTTCGGCGGCCTCGTGGCCGTGATCATGCTGATTCTGCTCAACCTGGCAATAGGTTCGTTCCGAGTTGCGCTGTTGGTGCTGGTCAACCTGCCGCTGGCGTTGATTGGCGGCATTCTGGCGATTTACGTGACGGAGTCGCCCAACTTAATCGGCAACACGCTGGCCCTGTTCGGTGGCGGCAGTTACACCGCACCGGTCATCTCGATCGCAAGTCTCGTGGGTTTCATCACGTTGTTCGGCATCGCCGTGCGCAACGGCATCCTGCTGGTCAACCACTACAAGCACCTGGTGGAGCAGGAGGGCGCCACGCCATACGAGGCGATTGTCCGGGGTTCGCAGGAGCGGCTTGTGCCCATCCTGATGACTGCGCTAACCGCTGCGCTCGCGCTGATCCCGATCGTCCTGAAGGGCAATCAGCCAGGAAACGAAATCCTGGCGCCACTCTCGGTCGTCATTCTCGGCGGCCTGTTGTCTTCGACGTTCCTGAACCTGGTCGTCGTGCCCGCGGGGTATGCGGCCATCCATCGCGTGACCGCACCGGGCGGCGCGCGCGCAACTGAATCGGCCGGCCCGGAATCTGCGCCGGCGACCGTATGATGATTAACTACAGAGGAGATTGTTCCATGCGACAGATGTTCGCGATTGTCACTGTGTTTGCTGGTCTGGCCCTCGTCACCGGCTGTGAGCGCTCCGACGAGCAGGGAACCGCGAAGCCCGCTGATACCACGGCTGCCAAGGACACCCACAAGCATGCCGACGGCACGACACACGCCGCCCACGGCGACGAGCATGAAGGCGAGATGGTCGAGGATCACGACCACGCACATGATGAAGTCTCACTCGGCAACGTCACCATCGGCGACATGGAAGTCGAGCTGGCCCAGGGTCACGGCGAGGTCGAAGCCGGCAAGGAAAGCCACCTCGTCGTGAAGCTCCCCGACAACGACAATGGCGCCACGGTCGTCCGCGCGTGGATCGGCACCGAAGACCGCACGATGTCGCTGGCCGGCAAGGGCGAATACGCCCCGTCGCACGACGACTACGACATCCACGCCGTCGCCCCGGACCCACTGCCCGACAACGTGATGTGGTGGATCGAGATCGAGAAACCGGACGGGACGAAGGTCATCGGCTCAGCAAAGCCGCTGCTCACCGACTAATCTAGCGCAGAGCGCCGCCGTATTACCCTCTGACGAGCGCGCGATCTGCAGCTCTTCAGGTTTGCATGCGCAAAGGTCGCGGGGCAATCCACTGGCCGTCGTTCACCGGGTACTGATCGGGTACTCATCGGGTACCCCAAGGGCGGGCAGTAAGTTACCCCTGTCCGTTCCGGAGGCGTTCACGACATCACGGGACGTATCCACCCCGCAGGTCGGGCAGACATCGACCTCCTTCGCTGGCCAACGCATGCCGGTGGGTGGGAAACGTCCGGCCCGGCCCGGGCGGCGGATCTACGTTGTGGTGACCAGGTTCTCGGAGCGCTTGTCGCCGGAACGTCGGATCTCTTTACGCAGGGCGAACAGCTCCTTGAACGCCCGCAGGATGACCCTGAAATTGGCGCCCGTCTGCTCGCCTTCGATGCGGGGATAGTGATGGACGCCGATCTGTCCTATGCGGTAGCCCAGTTTGGTGGCCCGGGCCAGGATTTCGGTGTCGATCAGGGCCCCCATGGACTTCATCTCGATCTCTGAGAACAGTTTGCGAGGGAAGATCTTGAAGGCGCAGTCGATGTCGCGAATCTGCATGCCGAACACGGCGTTGACCAGCAGGGTCCAGCAGAAAGCGTTGATCTTGCGGATCAAGGGATCCTTCCGGTCCAGGCGGTAGGCGCTGACCGCGTCGTACTTCTCGAGCAGCGGCAGCAGCTTGTCTATTTCCTCGAAATCGAACTGGCCGTCTCCGTCGGTGTAGAAGACCCAGTCCTTGGTGGCCTCACGGTAGCCCCGCTGGAGGGCCCCGCCGTAGCCAAGATTGGGGTTGTTGTGGACGGCCCGCACCTGGGGGTGCTTGGCGGCCAGTTCATCCGCAATCTCGCCGGTGCGGTCCTTGCTGCCGTCGTTGACGATGATTATCTCGAAGTCCCCGCCGAGCCGTTGACAGGTCTTCAGGGCGGCCTCGGTCGTCTTCTCGACGTTGGCTTCTTCGTTGTAGCAGGGGTAGAAAACTGTCAGGCTTAAAGGCTGGGCAGTGGGCGCGTTCACCGAGTCGATCCTCCGTCCTGAATTCCGCAAACCCCGTTCCCGAACAATGTTCAGGAATATGATAGCACTTTATTCCCTGAGGGCAAACCGGCGGGCGAGGCTGGTCCGCGAGTGGGCGGAACGGACAGCACCACCGCTGGCCTGGCTTGGTGGGATCGTTATGCGGACGTGTGTGCGGACCAGCGTGTCTGACCATCGCGTGTTTCGCCCACAACCGGCCCGCGGCGCTCGGCCGGGGGCAGGTCCTGGCCAGTTGGTCATGAAGCGAGAAGAATTCCTCCGTATCGGTGGCTGATTCTGACATCTCATTCGAACTACCTGGTGGGACGGAGCACGGATCGCCCGGGCGGGCGTTGACGCCGTCGATCTCCGCCAGGAGGCGTGCCGCCCCGTCCGGGGTATGCCGACGCGACGCGACGCAGACTGTTGCCAGCCCGCGAACGCCGCGCCCAGGCGCAAGCCGCCTCGGACCTGGCAGGGATACAGCAGACAAGGAATGAAGAAATGGACAGCAACGCCGGATGCGCACTTCCCGATACGCGATTTGCCAACGACCTGGCGACTCTGGAGCAGTGCGAACAACAGAAGGCCCAGTTCATGCGTGTGATCGTGCACGAGCTGAAAGCGCCCGTCGCCGGGGCAAAGATGCTGATCGACGCGCTGCGGTTCACCGATGCCATGGCCGACTCGGCGGTCGCCCGCGTGATCGAGAAGATATCCCGGCGTATGGGTCGGATGTCCGAACTGATCGCGGACCTGCTGGATCTGGCGCGGGCCAAGTCGGGTGATCCACTCGGCGAGGTCGATATGATCGATCTCCGTCTGGTGACCGAGATGGTTTGCGAGCCCTACCGGGACCAGGCCCAGCACGCGGGGTTGGTGCTGCGCGTCGACCTGCCGAGAGAACCGGTCCACCTGCGAATCGACGCCCAGGGCTACCGGCTGGTGCTCTCCAATCTGGTCTCCAACGCCATCAAGTACACCCCCGCCGGCTCGGTCACCGTCTCGCTGAGCTGGCAGGATGGCTGGGCGGTGTTGAAAGTAACCGATACGGGGATCGGCGTTCCCGCGGCCGACGTGCCGAGATTGTTCAGCGAGTTCTTCCGCGCCTCAAACGCGAAGGCGAGCAAAATCGAAGGCAGCGGCGTAGGGCTGGCGGGCGTCAGGAGCCTGGTGGAGCGATTCGGGGGAAAGCTGGCGGTCGAGACGCGGGAGAACGAGGGCTCGACTTTCACCGTGCGGCTGCCAGACGGCCGTCGAGCCTGACACTGTCACCTACCGCCCGATCCGGCCACATCCGTACGTCCAAGGGAACAGATACGCGGCCAGGTCGCGGTCCCTTCTGGCGCCGCTTACCCTCTGGCAGATAACCCCTGATTATCCGCTGTGCCAAAAAAACCTCTGATCTCATGGCCGATTCCGTGATCTCGTGCGAACTTCATTGTGGACCCGAGCAACGGTCTCTGCGGCGGGTATCGACCGGGTCGGCCCGCTGGGAAACCGGCAGAGCAAACCGAAAGGAGATAGCGATGAAATGGTTAGCCCATTCATTTCACGTTCTGGCGTTGGTCACGCTGCTGGTAGTCAGTGTCGTGCTGTCCCACGCCCCGCACCGTGCATAGCCGGCTGCCCACGGGACCGGCGAATGCCGGCCGAGACATGCGTCGGCTCTTATGAGAGCTTGCGGCGTAGGAGCGTTGTCCGGAGGGGAATGCAAATCGTCGTGCAGCACTAACTCACGGCGACCCCGTGATTTCCGACCACGGGCTTACCCGAACATCTGCCACATATCGACCATGTCCTTCAGGCGGTAGGTGAGAAGATGGGTGACGCGCTTAGCAGTACAGCGCAAGGTTCTTCGTACCGCAGGCTTCCAGCCTGCAGCATCGCGATACCGATGCAGGAAAGATGCCTGCGGTACGAAGGCGTGACGACCTTTCGCTGTACTGGTAATTGACCCAGGCGGGACGGACTTGGTAGCATGGGGGGTGTGTCGTGTGGGGGCCGGGAGGACGCTACCAGGGACATCTGATTCGGGAGACGAGAGAGACGCTTTCGGGCGGGCTCTCTTTTTTGTTACCGACTGCTGTGCGGGGCTCGGCCGGACCTTCATGGCAAGGCCGACCAACTCGTAGGAGGAAACGACTATGAAGCGGTCCGTATTTCTTGCGGGTGTTCTGGGAGTGCTCCTCACCTGTCCCCTGGTACGGGCAGAGCTGAGCACGCTAACCGTCGACATCATGCCCACCTCGAGCGCTGTTGTCGGCCCTGGGGGTAGCGTGAGCTACGAGATCATCGGGTTGCTCAGCGGTGCCCCCAGCCTGGGATTGGCCCTATGGGGCATCGATTTACACTCCAGCTACGCGATTCCAGACGGCTTGCCGCAGCTCTCACCGGGGCCCGAGATGGACAGTTTCCTGTTCCTGACCAATCCGGCGGGTTACGGGGGGACGCCCTCGGGGTTTGACTGGCTCCTGCAAATCGGAGGTGGACAAAACACTATCGGCGTTCCCGACTCCCTCCCGGTAGTCGAGGGCATCGGGTTGTCGCCGGTGGTTCTGGCAACAGGTTTGGCAAACCTGCCTGAGGAGGAGGGAACCTACCAGCTTGAGATATCCAATCTGTTCGGCAACGTGCTGGCCGGCGAGGGTGTCGGTGACCCTCCGGTCTATCCAGTTGCCCCTGTCACACCCATCATCGACGTGTCAAGCTTCGACATCATTGTTGTCCCTGAACCCACCACGCTCACCCTGCTCGCCGTTGGTGGATGTGCACTGATGGGGCGGAGACGCTTGACCGGGGATCGTGGGCCGCTACCCGAGACGTGCGACCGGAATCTCGCCCCCCAAGCCTGATTCTCGTAGAATCTGGGCGGTTGAGAGGCCCCCAGGACGGAGTCTCTCGTCGAAGCGCAGAGCTCTCTACAGTCCGCGCACTTTGACGCAAGTAGGTGGCGAGAGACTGACCAGGAGCTGAAACGACATGACCACCGGTTCAACCATAATCCCGTGCCTGCGCTATAGGAACGCAGCTGCGGCTATCGAGTGGCTTTGCGAGACCTTCGGGTTCGAAAGGCGCTTGGTCGTTCCTGGTGACGGGGATGAGATTGCTCATGCGCAGCTCACACACGGCGAGGGAATGGTCATGCTGGGGTCGGCCACCGATACCGAGTTCGGTCGCCTCATGAAGCAACCCGACGAAATCGGCGGCGCAGAGACTCAAACCGCATATGTAGTTGTCAGTGATGCCGATTCCATCTACGAGCGAGCGAAGGCGGCTGGGGCAAGAATCGCCATCGAACTCAAGGACGAAGATTACGGGGGACGTGGTTTTAGCTGCTACGACCTCGAAGGCCACCTTTGGAACTTCGGCACGTACAACCCTTGGGAATAGCCAAACAGTCTCTGCTGCGGCTGTCACCACTGTGCCGGATTGCTCAGCGTTTGTCCTGCCACGAGTTTCAAGTTGAAACCTTGAGATCGATTCTGCTTGAGGGTTGAGCTGAGTTCTCCTGGTCCTTTTCCAGCCAGCCAACCCAGCGGGACCACTTAGGTGGGTTGACTTGGCGACCAATGACATACACCTCGTGCTGACGCCGCACGAGGT
>JANQFY010000039.1 GCA_028277585.1 Sedimentisphaerales bacterium | reverse complement strand
CGGCACCCTTGACGAAGCGGACTGGCCTCGCCCATCGACTCGCCCTGATTTGTCCGGCCTGACGAATGATCGGGGCGGGCGAGTACTGGTCAGTACGCTCGCCACCCAGCTATTTAGTTGGCATCTGGGGTCCGTTGAAGGAGATACCTACTTCTGCCCCGAACGTCACGGCACCTACTTCGGTTCCTTCTACATGAAAGACGTCCCACCGATCAGTGCCTCCGAGCCGATTACGATTGACACCAACCTGACGGCAGACATGGGGCAAGCCTTCCTCAATGCGCTGGATGGCGACCAAGCCCAGCTGATTACCGATCTGTTGGACCTACAGAGACCGGCGTTGAATAGCATTGTAGCGGCCCGTACAGTCATCGCCGAGACCCTGCGCCAATTCATGGAGGGGATTGCCGTGGACAGGGCCGAAGTCATCGCTTTGATTCGGGAATACGGCGCCTATGACGGTGAACTGATCTACAACTATGCAACCAACTTCGTCAGCGTGGCCCATAGCCTCACGCAGGACCAGGAGGTTGCGGTGATGGGACTTCGCCTGGGGTACTATGAACTGTTTCCCGACTATCAGGCCGATCCCAGCGTCTATGACTGCGTCGGCGCGTGGCTCTACTCGGACCCGCTACACGAAATGCCCGAGATCGAGAATACGGATTTCCTCTTTGAGTGACACACAGTAGCCAAGGACACCTGCCGCAGAAGGGTCGGGCTCTCGGGGCCCGACCCTTCTGCCGGACAACTGTCTGGGGAACCCGTCGATGTCGAAGCCCCCCCCGAATGCCACGTCCACCTCCCCCGCATTGCAACATCGAAGGCGGAAGCATCGGCTTTCATTAGAGATACTATTTCTAATGCAACGCGCTAGGACCGCCCTACCTACCTGAATCGATCCGACATCGGAGTCCTCTCACCGCCCATGGGACTGTCTTGCGTCACAGATGCCACCCGACAGTTCTTCGCGTGACAGAACCACCATCGTGATCGAGGGCTGCAATCATATTGACCACGCACGATCTGGTGATTCCTGTTGGGGCAACACTCGAGGTCCGCTTGATTGCTGTTCGCACAATCTCCGTGCGCAACCGCTTCAGTGGCCGCGAGGAGCACCAGTGTTGCAGCCCTGATGCCACTGGTTTGCCTTCGGATTACTGACTTGATCCGAGAAAAGGCTTCAAAAGTCAAGGCGATGCGTTGGCAAATGCTCACGTGTGAAACACGCTTCCGATGGAATCGCCGCCATCAACAAATTCAGTTGAGCCCACAGATCATCTAACATTCCGCAATCGGGGAGAGTGACCGGCCATTCTGGGATGACGAAGTAGCAGAAATCTATCATGGACACGGAGTTCCTCTGTGAAGCGAATTCTGCCTTGGTGAGAGAACAAGCTTGACTTCTCGCTCTCGCTCGTCGTATACTAATGATGTTGTGAGTGCAAACGGAGATCAGTTGGTCTCACAGCGCAACATGTGATATTGTGCGCATCGGCATGTCACAACAGGGAGATGAAGCAAGGACTGGTTGGCGTCAGGTTGTTTGCGTCTCCCTCCTCCAATGTGTGTTTCCGTCTTTGGGGCCAAGCCGGGCGAACGTCCGAAGGCTTGTTGTACCGATACACATTCGTTACGGCTTGACCTAGCAAGGCTGATGGCAGCTGGGAAAGGGCAGCGAAACTCTCTCGGCTCTGGATGGGGCGAGAGGTGGAACTACCCGGAGAGCCTCACTATGGACATCGGTGCAAGCTACCCGCGTGTCTCATGTCGACGCCGACCAGTGCGGTCTGCACAAAATCCCGCCTTGACGGAAAGGCGAGCCAAAGCACATGTCGGGGCCACTTCTCGGCAATCCGTGTCGAGCCGTGTGATTGGACTTCCCAGATGTGCGCGTCCATCTGTCTGCCGTACCGCGCCGATGCGCCATAAGCGCACCGCTGCTCTCCTAGCAACAGAATGATTTAGGGGGGACATAGAAAGGGGGCCGACGATGAAAGTGGCTGTTGCCTATGACCATCGGGGCCGCAAGGGCGCGGACTGCGTGAAGACTGTCATTCAACGGCATGGGCATGAATACATCGACCTGGGTCCGAGGGAGGATGGCGCGGTCGATTGCCCTGATTTCGCCTATGTGGCAGCCACGGCGGTTGCTCAACATGAAGCGGACATGGCTGTCTTGTTGTGTACTACAGGCATTGGGATGAGCCTGTCGGCTAACAAGGTCAAAGGAGTACGGGCCGCACGATGCTGCGATGAATTCGATGCCCGCGCTGCTCGGGATCGGTTCGATGCCAACGTGTTGTGCCTCTCGGCGGAATTGCTGGGAGAGAAGGTGCTCGAAAGAATCGTCGATGCATGGCTGACCAACGGTTTTGAGGGACGCGTGCGATGCCGACGACTGATTGGCAAGATCAGAGCAATTGAAGAGGGCCGGGACCCACGACAAGTGGTTGAGAAGCATGACTGAATTGCCAAGATCGTTTGCACATGGCACCAAACATGAAACTGTTGGAACAAGGGCCCCCTCTGAGAATGCGACTCAAGTAGGAGCCCTCGCCGTGACCATCAGATCATGGCCTGCCTTAACCGATTCGATTCATCGGATCTTGACGTACCGACCCCTGAGTTGACACCGTATCTATCAGTAGAGGCAGAAGATATCTGTCTCCTCCGTCTCTGTGACTGTGAAGAAATGGTAGCTGCAACTCCACAAGTCCGCGAGACACTTGGACAATCAGCGAATCGGTTCAAGATTCGCAACCGAACGCAAGACAGAAGAGATCTTGGTAGTCATCTACTGGAGACAGTCACCAAGCTGGATGAGTAGTTTCGCGCACCATTGACGTTGATCTCTGAACTCACCAAGTTCAAGTGGACATCACAGTTGAGGGGGAACTGCTGCAGGTATCTGGTATACTGGGCAAGCGTCAGGCCCGCAGCGATGTGGCATAGCCGGCGCTGACTCTGCCCACGACTTCCATTTCCAGCCACTCATCCGGCAGCGGCCGTCGTTCTCCGAACGGGGTCCGGGCGGTCGGCATCCTTTGCCTCCGCTTCCAGACGAGCAACAAGGGTGATTCGGCTTCCTTGTCCGATCCGTGAGTGTATATCGAGAGAACCACCGATGTGATCCAGCCGTTCTTTTATGTTGAAAAGGCCAAAACCTTGACTCCGAGACGGGGCTGATAAGATACTCTCCGCGTCGAAACCAACCCCGTCGTCTACGATCGCGATTCTAACGGAGTTGTCCTGGCGTGCTATGTCGAACGTCACCTCACGAGCTTGGGCGTGCTTAATGATATTGATCAAGAGCTCGCGGACCGACTGATATAACACGATGCGGACATCCTCGGCCAGCGGCTTGGGGGCACCGTCGTCACTGAAAACGTAGTGGATGCCGTTTTCAGCGCTTAGCTTGTCTGCGAGTAGCTCCTCTAGAGCTGCTTCAAGACCGAACTTGTACAGCGTGGGGGAACTCAGATCGAAGACAAGTTCGCGTACGCTCCCGATGGTTCTATCGAGCGCGCTGCAGATGTCCGCAATCTGGCCCACATCCGGCGCAGACAGAGGCCCGCGCAGCCCTTGAAGCTTCATTTTTGACAGGACAAGCGTTTGGCAGGCATGATCATGGAGACCTCTGGCAATCCGACGCCGCTCCCGCTCTTCGGCCAGAGACAACTCCGACGCGAGGGATCGAAGCCTTCGTTGGTAGGCCATGACCTTCTCCCCGGCCCGCTTGCGTTCGCTGATGTCACGAACAATTGCCTGGATGCATGGGCCATCACTCAACTGAACAAGGTTCAGGCTGATTTCCGCGTCGAACGGCGTGCCGTCGCAACGCATGTGTCTCCATTCGAAGGACTGCGGTTCACCGGCCCGCACCTTGGCCAGTTTCTCGAGCGCCTTCTCCCTTGAATCTTGCCCATCCGGCTGAACATGCGGAGAGAATCGATGGGGCGATGCGCCAATGATCTGCTCTCTGACGCCGCCCAGCATGGTCAGCGTCTTGAGGTTGCAGTCAACAATTCTGTCGCCCTGCATGATGAGGATAGCGTCGTTGGCCGCCTCGAAGAGGGCCCCATACCGCCGTTCGCGTTCTCGCAGCCGGTGGAGATTCGACTCCAAACGCGTCTTTGCCTTGCTGATTTCGGAGACTGAAAGGAAGTTCCCTCCCAAGAAAAGGCAGAAGCTTCCGATCATCAGGGTCGTCTCGAAGGCACGCTTCGCCAGGGTTGACTCTCCAAAGAGCGGCACCGATTGGAACATGGCGAACTCCTCCGTCAGCTCGGTGACATGAAAGAGGATGAGGAAGGACATGGCGGCTAGAAAGACGGGTGTGGTCTGAGTAAAGCGAAAATACTCTCGCCCTGAGAAGAAGCCGACCCCACACAGGAGAACAACAAGCCCCAGCTTCAGGAGGTCCGTAGCCTTGTCACTAGCGTAGTGCTCCGCATTGGCGAGGCTGATCGCGACGTATGCGATCCCCAGCAAACAGATTAGGAGAAAAGCATGTCTCTTGAGTCTCTCAGGGAGTTTCATCACTCACCCTTCAGGATTTTTCGAGCGGTTAACGATCTTTGCCTAGGCCGCGTTCGCTTGAGGCGACATCAGGGTCTGCACGACAGGAACATGCCAGACCCCAGCGCGGTTTGGGTACCGCCATCGCATAAGGCAACCGACGACGAGAACTCCGCTACCACCTTGGCCCCCGACACTACACAAGCCTCGACTCTTCCGTAAGCCCCAAGCTTCGATCCGCCGCAAGCTCAGTCGTCGCCGCCAGACAAGAGAAGCCCTCATGATCTCTAGGTTATTTGTCGGACACACTGAACGCTGAGCTTGAGGAAAAATGAACGCTTCAACCGTCACGCACTGTAAGGAAATGTAGATCTCACGGCTTCTGTTCCTTCGTAGCCCCCTCTCGGGTCTTTCGCAACTCCACATCTTTGTCGCGAACGGGATGTTCAAGTATCCTCTTCATCTTTCTAAGCCATCCCCTATGACATCCGCATTGGTCATCTCTGCCATGAAGACACATATCAAGTCAGCCTTAAGAGTGACGAGCTGATTTGCTGATCTTCGGGATGAAACAGCGAAAGAGACAAATAGTAGAACGCCCTTTCCTGAGTGCAAAGAGTCCTAGCAATCTTTGGACAATTCGCGAAGTAACAAACCCACTCGGCTGCGGGTGGGGGGATCGAGTACTTCTATTACCTTTTCCCGAATCAGTTCAATGGTTTAGTAGGCGAGAGCAGTATTGAAAACATGAGCCTTCAAGAAGGGTACCCGAGATTCAGAGACGGCTTCCTGGATGATTCGAGGTTGTGTCGTGAAAACAGAGCCCTCTCAAGGGACTACTTTCACTGGCAAGAAAGGAAACTTGGAAGCATCACTGATCTGCGGGAACTGGACGAGGCGTGCTGGAAGACTCTGCGCCATTATGTCAGTATGTTCAAGAACGTTGTGAGGTGGTTTGGCTATAGGCCCCTTGCTAGCATCACACAAGTTGACATCAGAAGAGTGTATACGGATTTGAAGGAGGGCAGAATTCTCAACAGCTACGGTAAGCCGTTTGAGGACAGGGCATCGTACTACTCGAAGGTGTTCAAGGGCAAGCTCTTCAGAATGGTTGGAAGAGATGAGTATACTGAAGAGGTTCTTGAGTTTTCACGGTCGGAGAAGAACAAGGGCAGGGTCAGGTTCTTCCCAGAAGAGGACCTTGCCAAGATGAATCTGGTAGCCATGAAACTCTCTCACAAGCTTCTCCTTCAGTTGGGCTGGGACATTAGCGAGAACATCACGACGATTCTTCAGTTGCAGAAGAGGGATTGTCAGGGGATTATCAATGAGAATACGCAGGAGCCCGAATACAGAATAGCCCTTCCCAAGGAGAAGACAAAGAGGAGCCGAACACCATGGTCTGAGATCACGAATTTCCCTGAGACGGTCGAATTGCTGGATTTGTACTTCAGTCAAAGGAAACGAGAGTTCATCCCTGATGCCAATGGCAAGGGCTTTCGGGTGATTGACGATGAGAACAAGGTGAGACGAAAGATCAGGGGCACCTTGAAGGTCTCTTCATTTGACGAAGACGACTATCTGTTTGGATTCGGTCAGAAACAGGCCGAGCAGCTGTTGAGAAGGATCGTCGAGATAACCGACGTGAGATGTCAGTCCAACGGAGAATGCCCAAGTCTCAAAGATCTTAGAAGTTCCATGGCTTGCCATCTCTTGAGGGAAGGTCGGAGTATGGACGAAGTGAAGGCGAGAATGGGACACACACCTTCGTCAAGGGTCATCGACGAATACGTCACGTACTTGGTGCTGAACAAGCACAGGCCAGAGCAGAGAATGTATGAAAACGATCTAAAGAAAGCTCAAGCAGAACTCAAGGAATTGCGTGACAAGGAGCGAAGATATGAGGCTTGGATTGAGAATCAGAGAAGAGATGTTCGTGAACTGAAGGACCCAATGCACGTCTACCTTGCCACGTTGAAACAGCTTGAAGAGATGCGATCTTCAACAGGTGAGATCCAAGTCTCTGTGAGAACCATGTTTGGCCTATCGGATGACGTCAGGAACGAATCTTGCCCAGTTCCACAAGTCGCCTAGGAGGGAACGACACAGCGGATACCCGGGAGAACCTTGGGGGTGGGCGAGTCACGTCCAGGCTAACAACTGACTGTTGATGACCATCGATCGATTCGCGTCGCCCGGCACGCGGGGAACCAACAGGCGGCGAACATGATGATCGACACACCGAGCACAACGCAGAGGTAGGTCAGTGAGTCCCAAGTGGTTCACGATCGCGGTCTTCGGCGCTTCCGCAGAGCCGCAGTCGCGGTGGTATCGGGGGAATTGCGCCGGGCAAGATTCTGGCCGCCGGGCTCGAGCCTGCGCGGCCGTTGGGTCTGTTTCTGCAGCTCTGTTTGGTCAGCATCATGGCCATATCGCCCTCAATCGCGGCCTTGTGGGTATCGGAATTCGATTTGAGACTCCACGCCTGTCGTCGCAGAACTCAAAGGCGCGATCCAGGTGAGTAACCACGAAGATACCTTGCGTGGCCGGCGAAACGCGACAAAGGACGAGACGATGGCATTCATCGGCCAATCTCTGTCGCAGCTGAAGCAGAGAGGCCAGGCTTGCCGAGGTCACCATGCCGACACGCGAGAAATCGAGTAGGACGTCACATCTAGTGGAATGCTCGAGGGCCTGAACGGCGTTCTTCAGGTCGCGCGTGAGACCCGGTTCCGGTGAAAGCACGATCACGAGAGGATCAATCGCATGTATCTGACTATCCATTCTGACTTCCCCTTGGAACAGAGCACCTCCGGGGCAACCGAACCTGCACGGAGACTACTGTAGACTAAACCTGCTCGCCCGATGCCTGGGAAAACCGGCGCCAGGCTGACATTCATGCAATTCCCATCGGTACAGGGTCGCCAACGGTTAGGCCTTCAACAATAGCATAGCGAACCAACCCAGCGGTGGTATCGATGCCTAGCCGTTTCATGATTTGGCTTCGATGCCAGTCGATGGTCTTGGGACTCAGCGCCAATTGTCGACCGATCTGCTTGATCGAGCGACCTTCCGCGATCAGGTGCAGAATCTGGCGTTGTCGCGACGTCAAACCATTGCGCCAGGTCGGGGACGTCGTTTCGCCCTTGTGCAGACAACAGTTCAGCACCGCTGTGCTGGCGGCCGGCGTGAGGTAGCTTCCCCCCGAAGCTACGTCATGAATGGCGCGTAAGACTTCCTTTGGTTCACATGACTTCAAGAGGAATCCGCTAGCACCGGCCGTCAGTGCATCGCTCATGTGTCGACTGCTGGCCACATCCGAGAGGATAATCACCTTGATCCCAGGTAGCTCATGGGTAATCACGCTCGTGGCGGCGGCACCGTCCATGTGGGGCATGATCATGTCCATCAGGACAACGTCCGGATGCAGATGACGCGCAAGATCCACTGCCAGACGCCCGTTCTCAGCCTTTCCAACGACCTTGATCTCCTCATCCTGGCTCAGCCAGAAGGCGACAGCCTCTCTGAGTAGTGCGTGGTCGTCGACGATGAGAAGTTTCGTGGTCATAGTCTCTCGGTAGAAGATAACTCGCGCGCCGTTTTCAGTTTTGCGTGCGGCCAACACCCCCGGTGAATCCACGCGTGCCTCGGGGAAACGACATCCAAAAAGCTGCGTGACCCGGCTAGGGTCAACCGTTCGCTCCGTCGCGTCTTCATTGGGGTCTTCATTAAGTTCTGCGACATATCTGGGCGCCGGAGTCACGCAGGCTTCTGTTCAAACGACATTCTTTCATTCGGCGAAATCGTCACGAATCACGAGCGTCCTAGGCTCGATTCCCATTAGCGTATTTCGGATTATGGGCCAGATCTTTTTACCTCCGCGGTCAGCCTAACGCTTACAGAGGCAAGCCAATGGCTGGGGGCAACCCAGGAAAGAACGGGGCCGCGGTCTCGATCAGAACTCAAGGGAGGTCAGGCCTTCGCTGATGGCGTACTTAGTCAGTTCAGCGGGGCTGGAGACACCCAGCTTCCTCATTAACATGCGACGGTTTCCGTGGACTGTCTTCGGACTGATATGGAGATGCAAGGCGATCTCTTTGGCGCTCTTGCCTTCAGCCGTCAGCTGAAGAATCTGCCGATCGCGACCGGTCAGCGCGGACGACTGCTTCTGGCGTGGCGCCGGGCTTTGCCGGAGCCACTCGTGGACCAATGCGTCGGTAATCCGTGTGCTCAGGTAGTGCTCGTCGTCCGCCAGTGCCCTCAGGGCACGGAGCAATTCCTCGAAAAGATAGGACTTCAATACATACCCGGAAGCACCCGCTTCAAGGGCCCCACGGACGATCCTCCCTTCGGCGTGCATTGACAGGACCAGAACCTTGGTCATCGGCCGTTTCAGGACGATCTCGCGAATCGCTTCAATCCCGTTGAGTCTGGGCATGGTGATATCCATGATCACGATATCGGGGTGCAATTCCTCCACCAGGCGGACCGCGGCATCCCCTTCCTCGGCCTCTCCAATGACCTCCATACTCGGATTGTCTCGCAGCAGCGAACGCAATCCTTCACGTACGATCCCGTGATCATCGGCAATCAGTATCCGCATTGTCATCCCTCACAAGGACATGTAGGCAACCGCTGTATTGGCACGGTCAGGACAACACGAGCGCCCCGCCTGTGCCCCGAGTCGATTTTCATGCTCCCTCCTAGTCCCTCCATTTGTTCTCGAATGCTGAATAATCCGAAGTGTCGGTCGCACAGGTTGGCCGTCTCGACGGAACTGACATCCAGGCCTTTGCCATCGTCTTCGACTTGCGCAACGATTTGCTCCCTGGTGGCTGTCAGTCTGATGTGAACATGTTGCGCCTGCGCATGTTTGACCACGTTGAGGACGAGCTCGCGGAGATCGCGATAGAGGATGAATCGAGTATCACTGTCAAGCTGACCGAGATCCCCGGAAACGTCCACCGTGTGCTCCAGTTCATGTTCCGGTGGAATCGTCTTCTCGAGAAACGCCAGCAACGCTTCCTTGAGTCCGACCGTGTAGAGTACACTGTTGCTCAACTCGAAGCTAAGGGACCGTAACTGGTCCATCAGCTTGTCGGCGCTCATGCTGGCGCGCGTAAGGACCTCGGCACATCGGTCGCCGCGATTAGCTCGCGCCGCCTGCAAGGTGAACTTGAGCATCGCCAAGCCTTGCCCGATGTGGTCGTGCAATCCCATGGCAATGCGGCGCCGTTCCCGTTCGCTGGCCAGCGCTGCCTTGGCCGCCAGCGAACGCAGCCGTTGCTGATAAGTCTCAACGCGCGCCTCGGCCTTCTTGCGGAGCGTGATATCCTGAATGATACAGACCGTTCGATGGAGTTGGCCGACCTCGTCCTTGATCCCCGAGGAATTGATCGAAACATCCACCGATCGGCCGTCTTTCCGTACCATGATGAATTCTCTGTTAAGACTGAAGCCGCCGGAAACAATCTCTTCGAGAGCAACAAGAGCATCTTCGTGGCTATTGGGATGGATGATCTTCCGAATCGATTGGCCGATGATCTCCTGCTTCTCGTACCCCACGACGTCGCGTATCCGCTGATTGCAGTCGACAATAATGCCGCGGGCGTCCAGGTTTGTGATGAGGTCAGGCGCCGTCTCAAATACGTTCCGAAAGCGCTCCTCACTGCGCTGCAGTGCGTCCTGCGACTTCCTGCTGGAGGTGACATCGATAGCCATACCGGCGATAGAGGTGATCCGACTGTCCGCGTCGCGCAGCGGAAACTTGATGGTCTCGAAATGCCGTGGTTCGTCGCCAACCATGACCGTCTCGTCGAACCTCATCGGATCGCCTGTCTCCAAGACCCGGTGATCGTTGGCCTGCATGCGTCGGGCCGTCTCAGGGGACATCGGATACAAGTCGTAATCGGTCTTGCCGACGATCTCCTCCCGTGGGAGGGCAAACAGCTGTTCGAAAGCGGCATTTACATAGGTAATGCGACCGTTCAGGTTCTTGATGAACGCGACGGCCGGAGAGTGGTCCATCCATGCATCCAGGAGATGATGGGTCGCATCCAATTGCCCCTCTAAACACTTGCGTTCGCGGATATCCACAATAGTCCCGACCATGCGAAGCGCCTGACCGGATTCACTGCGGGCAACCACACGCCCCCGGCCCAGCACCCATCGCCATTGCCCGCCCCGAGCACGCAGACGGTGTTCCATACGCCATGTATCAGTGTTGCCGTCAAGATGTTCCTGGAGATGCTTCAGGGCGACAGGCCTGTCCAGCGGATGCAGCCGGTCCTCCCACGAACGATACTCGGGTGCCACTCGACTCTCGCCCAATATCCTGCACCACGCCGGACTGAAATAGACCTGGCCGGTTGCGATGTTCCAATCCCACAACCCATCACGTGTAGCCTTCATGACCAGATCGAAACGCTCCTGGCTCTCAAGAAGGGCGCGCTCCGCCTGCTTGCGCTCGGTGATGTCCTCTCCAGAACTGAGCAATCCGGCCACCCGCCCGCAAGGATCGTACACGATTGAATTGCGCCACGCGATTAGGCGCTGCGTGCCGTCCTTTCGACGGACGGGGTTCTCATAGTACTCCACGGGGTCGAGATTGCCGCCGACCATTTGATCGAAGACCTGTTTCACCGCATCAACCTGTTCAATAGGAATGAACTCGTCAAACCAATTGCGGCCCAAGATCTCTTGCTCCGTGCACCCGAGAACCTCACAGCCTTTGGGATTGATCAATGTGACGCGCTGTTCCGTATCCAGAGCAACTAACATGACCCCGGCTATATCCAAATACTGTTGCGCGCGCATCTTCTCCAGGCGTAGCGATTCTTCCTGCTTCTTGAGATGGTCAATGTTAACATTCGTCCCGACAAAGCGGAGCGGAGCGCCCTTATCATCGTACTCCACGATCTTGCCCCGGGAGAGGATCCACATCCAATTCCCCGACTTGTGTCTATACCGCATCTCAATGCTGGACTCACCACATCCTGTAGCCAGATACTTGGCCAACAGGTCGGCAGATCGAGCCGCGTCCTCGGGATGCAGCAGTTTCCGATACGTGGCGAAGGTATGGGGCAGTTCGTCGGGGTCATACCCAAGCATCGTGAAATAGCTCGGGCTGTAGTAAACCTCGTTGCTCTGAATGTTCCAATCGTAGAGCCCATCTGTGGTCGCATCCATCGCATACTCGAAGCGCCTCTCGCTTTCCAGCAGTTCTTCGAGCGCTGACTCACGCTCCGTAATATCAATATGGGACAGAACGGCCCAGCGTTGCCGACCGTGGGTGAACCCCTGGGCTTGGAGATGGAACCAACGTCGTTGGTCCGGACTATGACACGAATATTCAATGTCGTAGTAGCGACGTTCACCGCGAAGGATGCCTTCCAGAGCTTCCGCGACCTCTCGAGCCAAATCGCTCCCGACTCCCCGAGCTCCTCGACAAATCTCCAGATAGTTGGCGCCCTGCCCCATGAAGTGGCCCGGCAAGCCATTCGCTTGGCAAAAGGCTTCCCAGCCGTCATTGGTCCGTTTGATACACCCGTCGCTGTCGATGACCGCAACGTTGCCGGGGAAGGAATTCAGCACGATTTCCAGGAACGCCTCTGGGCTGATTGCCCCCCCCTTCGTCGTTTCTGAGCCTTCTTCGTTTGCGCCCACGCATCTGACCGTCAAGTGGACATAGTCCATTCCAGATACAGAGAGACGCCGGCTACAGAGTGACGCCAAGGCGCATTGGCCGTCGCCCCGCGTGATTCTGATCCCCTCCTGAATACTCCGCCCAGCGGTGATTCGATCGCACCAGGACCGCTGGCTGATGCGATCGATCGGGGCGAACAGGTCAGAGACAGGTGTACCACGCAATGCGTCGCTGGGTGTGCCGGTTAGAGCCGCGGCGGCCTGATTAACAGCCACAAAACGCAGCGCCTCATCCGCGATGAACATGGCGTCACGGCTTCCTTCGAAGGCCGCCCTGAAGAGGCTTCCCATGTCACTAGGCCGAGGTCTTGATTCTCCGACGGTGCTGGACGTCTCCATGATCCGTCTCCCTATTGTAGCCCATCGGTCGCTACCCGAAATCGCCCGTCATCTTAACCGATCACTACCACAATTAAAACCCTTCTCTTTACAAAAAGTCCACAAAGCCCAGTCTATCCCGCAGGGTATTCCGGCATTTGATCGCTATCGAGGATGACACAAGGCGCGGCGGAACGCTGGACGTATTGACGTAAGTACGCAGGAGGAGACATATGCAGTGTGCCTGCAAGAGTCGAAGCAGGCCACCGCGAACCGATGTGACCATGTCGCGGTTCAACATCGCCCGGAAACACCTGGAGGCACAACCGGACATTTCCGCAATCGATGCCCGAATACTCCCAATCAGGCTGTGCCGCGGAAGCACCGATAGGCACGAGTGTCGGCGCGCACGGAAGCGTGCCGCCGCTACTGACTGTGAATCAGGCTCGTCGTGAGAGAAGAGGATTTGCGAAGGAGACAAGTATGAATCAGCCGGCCAAGAACACAGCCATCCTGTGTGCATTGTTCGCCATCGCTCTGGCGATTCTCTTTGTCGTTGTGCGATCTCTGGAGTTCTCACCAGTCCATGTCAGAGCTGAGCCCAGCCCCGATCTGGGCAGCGAATCGAGCGAGCACGGAATCGACAGAGTACTCATGGTTCACAGCTATCACGCCGGTTACCCATGGACCGACACGATCACACGCGGCGTGCGTATGGCGCTGACCAACCAGCGCGTCACACTGAAGATATTCTACATGGACACCAAGCGACATGCCGAGAATGCCTGGAAGGCACAGGCCGGAGCAAAGGCTCGGCAGGTCATCGCAGAATGGCGTCCCGCCGTCATCATCGCGGTTGATGACAACGCCCAAGAGTATCTGGCCAAGGACTACGCCCAGCAGAAGAACGGTCCGGCGGTCGTCTTCTGTGGCGTGAATGCTGATCCCCAACGGTATGACTACCCAGCCCCGAACGTCACCGGCGTACTGGAACGTCCGCATTTCAAGCCGGGTCTTGAGATGCTCTCCCGCCTGGCACCCGACGCGTCGCGTTTGGCGATCATCACTGATGATTCGCCTACGTCAGCCGGAGCACTACGGTATATGGACCAGGCGCCGGCGCCATGGCATATCGTTTCCTGTGAGACACCGAGAACATGGGGGCAATGGCGTTTGGCAGTCGAGCGAAGCCAGGCCAGTGCGGATGCCATCGCGATTTACATGTATCACACAGTCCAATCCCCCGACTCCGATGTTAGCATGGATCCCGGAAGAGTCATGGCCTGGACTGCGGCGAACAGTGGCATCCCCATTCTGGGCTTCTTCTCCTTCACGGTGGATGACGGCGCCCTCTGCAGCTATCTGGAGTCCAGCTTCCAACATGGTTACGAAGCCGGGCGACTGACGATGCGCATACTCAACGGCGCCCGCCCAGCAGACATAGCGATAAGTACAGCTCTCAAAGGCAAGAGCATGATCAATCTCGATGCGGCGCGCCGATGGGGAATCGACGTGCCCGAAGCCATACTCAATGACACCGATATTGTCGTGGAGTGACTGCCGATGACTGTCGTTCGACGGAGGTGTGCTCGATCCCAAATGCACCGATCAGCCCAAGTATTGTCACTGTTGTTGCTGGCGAGCCTTGGCCTAGTCGTGACCGCCCTGATCTTCTCGCACTTGCGCACCCTCGAGCAGCGCGGCATCCATGAGGATTTTGTCGCCTCCGCGGCGCGGCGTGCGGATTCCTGCCTTCGCGATTTCAAGGACAGGCTCTTTGTGATCGATTCGCTCAGAATCCTGTGCACTGAGTCTGACCCCATTGTCCGAGATGAGTTTCGGAAGTTCACCGGGCTCTATCTGCCCAATTTCGCTGATGCGCGAGCACTGCTATGGGTACCTCGCGTCGCAGCCACAGAGCGTCAGCATTACGAGCAACAGGCCAGACGAGATGGCGTCGAGGGATTCCAGTTCACCGTTGATCAGGGCGCGGCAGTCGCGCGCGCGCCGCAGGGGGATGACGACTACCTCCCGATCTACTATGTGGAGCCACACTACGGCAATGAGGCTCTAATGGGATACGACCTGGCGGCGGACGCGACCTGGCGGCCGCGACTCGATCAAGCCGGCGAAGCTGGTCAGTCGCGAGCCTACTTCGAAGGCATTCGTACTCACGCCACTTCCGAACAGACACTCCTTACGATCATCCAACCCATCTACCGCTATGAGGATCTTCTATTCAGTCCGACGAATTCGCAGGAGGACCTCAAGGGACATCTCATCGGGATCTTCGATCTGAAGCGGCTTCTTGTTTCCCAACCGAAATTGCTCAGTGGCGATGGCATTGATCTCGAACTAATCGCCAACCGGAAGGGCCAGACGCTCTGGCGCTGGCCCGTAGAAGGTAAGGCGCCTCAACCTAGCGAGCGCAGCAAGCAATCGGCGCACTCTGGGTCGCTCGTGTATGAGAGGGCCTTTCGTCTTGCCGGAAGACAGTTGACATTGCGTTGCATCGCCAGCCAGCGTTCCCTCCGCGAGCGCCGGTTCATGGCGTCGAAACCTACTCTTATCGGAGGTGTCCTGCTAACTTGTCTGTTGACCTTGAAACTCAAAGGCTACCTGGAGAAGACCGAGAGAATCACGCGCTTGGTGGAGAAGAGAACCCAGGAACTGGCCCAGAGCCGTGCGGCGTTGGAAGACCGCAATAGCTTTCTCAATCATGTGCTTGCCTCATTGGCCCATCCACTCTACGTCGTTGACGCAGACGACTTCACTATCCAACTGACCAATCAGACGCTGGATCCCGATCCTGACGGCCATGACGTGACGTGTTACCAAGCCATTCTCAGTCGGGATGAACTCTGCCAGAAAACCGACTGGCCCTGCGTGGTGCGCAAGGTAAAGGACTTAGGCCAATCGTGTACCATGGATTTCGTCACTACAGATCAGAGTGGTCGGCAACGATTCCTGGAGGTGCATGGTTACCCGATTTTCGACGATGAGCACAAAGTCTCGCAGGTAATCGAATACCATATCGATCGTACGGAGCGTGCCCGTGCCGAAGAGGCCCGACGGGAGCAGAACGAGGAATTGGCCGCAATCTACGCCAACGCCCCCCTGATCATGATGCTGGTGGATGGCGGGAGGCGGATTCGCAAGGTCAATAGATTCGCACTCAAGTTCTCCGGGCTCTCGGAGACCGACGTAGTCGGACGAACCGGGGGCAGCGCCCTGGGCTGCATCCATGCGCTGGAAAGCCCAGGCGGTTGTGGCACAAGCAACTCCTGCTGCGACTGCGCCGTACGCCGAACGGTGGAGGAAACGCTCACTACCGGTCGCGCACACAGTCAGGTTGAGGTCCGCTCTGAATTCACGATTCGCGGCAAGAAATGTGAATATGTCTTTCTCCTCTCGACCGGACGAGTCCGCGTACAGACCGAGTGGATGGTGCTGGTCAGCCTGCTGGACATCACCGAACGCAAACAGACTGGAGAACGCGTCGCCGAACAACTTACCTTTACCGAGACGTTGCTTGACACGCTTCCCACGCCGGTTTACTACAAAGACCGCGAGGGTCGCTACCTGGGATGCAACCATGCATTCGCGGAGTTCGTCGGCGCGGCAACATCGGAGATCGTAGGACGGACCGTCTACGACATCGCGCCGACGGAGCTCGCCGAAACATACCAGCGACAGGATCAGGCACTGTTCGAATCCCCCGGGACACAGCACTACGAATGGCAAGTGCGAAATGCCCAGGGGCAGGTTCGCGAAGTGATGTTTGACAAGGGCACCTTTCGGGATGCCAGTGGCCAAGTTGCAGGCTTGATCGGCGTCATCTCGGACATCACCGAGCGCAAACAGGCGGAAGACGATGTGAGACAGCAAAAGGAACTGCTTTCCCGTATCATCTCCATCATCCCCGCCTTCGTCTTCTGGAAGGACACACACTCTGTCTACCTGGGGTGCAACGAAGCCTTCGCGCACTCAGCCGGCCTCGACTCCCCTGAAGCGATCGTCGGAAAGACAGACTACGATCTCGTGTGGAAGAGCGACGCCGATTTCCACCGGGATTGTGATCACGAGGTGCTGCGAAGCGGCCGGCCGCTCCTAAACATTGAGGAATGTCAAACGCGGGCGGACGGAAGCCAGATCACCCTCCTGACCAGCAAAGTCCCTCTTAAGGATCAGAGCGGCAATGTCGTTGGCGTCCTTGGCATCTACAGTGACATCAGTGATCGCAAGCGCGTCGAGGAGGAGAATGCGATTCTGGCACGGTTCCCTGCCGAGAATCCAAGTCCCGTCCTGCGTGCTCATACGGACGGCACCGTCTTCTACGCCAACCGCGCCAGCGGGCCCCTGCTGGATTTCCTTGGGATTGTGGTGGGCGACACGTTGCCTTCGGAGTGGACTCGCGTGGTGGGTGAGGCCGCCAGGACCGGAATTGTCGGGCGTGAGGAACTGAGCTGCGATGACAAGACGTACTCTATCACGTTGGCGCCGATTTCCGAGAGACGGTATGTGAATATCTACGCTTTGGATATCACGGGGCGCAAACTGGCGGAGGAAGCAATCGAACAGCATCGATTGTTCTTGAAGATCGTCCTGGATTCTTTCGCTGGCAATGTAGCCGTCCTCGATAGCGAAGGTCGCATCACGATGGTCAATCAGGCGTGGACGCAATTCGGCGTAGATAACGGCTTGGCGGAGGGTCTCACCTTCGAGGAAGTCGACTATCCCGCGCTTTGTCGCAGAGCTGCTGGGCCCAATTCGGAGGGAGCGAACGAGGCCGCTGACGGAATAGAGAGAGTCCTGAGTGAGCCAGGCTCTTGCTTCACCATGGAGTACCCTTGTCACGGCCCAGATGCGAAGCGCTGGTTCCAATTGCGGGCAGATCCGTTCGAATTTCAAGGCCGTTCCTGGGCGGTCATTGCCCACATCGATATCACAGAACGGAAACTGGCTGAAGAGCGTCAGAGGGCGTTGCTCGAGGAAGTGGAGGACATCAACGCGCAACTGAGGGATTTTGCCCACATCGTATCTCACGACTTGAAGGCCCCGTTGCGAGGAATTCGAACGCTGGCCGACTGGATTGTGTCCGACTTCGGCGATCGGTTGGGCGACGAGGGCAAGGAGCAGCTTGAACTGCTCATCGGGCGGGTGGAGCGTATGCACAACCTGATCAACGGCATCCTGGAATACTCCCGTGTGAGCCGGAATCAAGGACCTCTCAAGTCCGTGGATCTACACGAATGCGTAGCGAACGTAATCGAGAGCCTCGTTCCTCCCTCCCACATTTCGATCACCATTGATGATACACTACCAACGCTGCCAGCCGAACCGACGCGTATGGTGCAGCTCTTTCAGAATCTGCTGAGCAATGCGATCAAGTACATGGACAAAGACGAGGGGCGTATCCACATTGGTTGCGCCGACGAAGCTGGATCCTGGCGTTTCTGGATCTCGGACACTGGCCCCGGGATTCCTGAATGCCATTTCGAGCGGATCTTCCAGATATTCCAGACGCTAACGCCTCGCGATGTCTGCGAAAGCACTGGCGTCGGCTTGGCGGTCGTCAAGAGAATTGTCGAGTTACATGGAGGTACTATCTGGGTCGAATCCCAGGTGGATAAGGGAAGTACATTCTATTTCACACTACCCAAGCGAAGCCCGAGGATTACTAATGAGCGAGATGAAACCACTGCTGTTACTTGTTGATGATGACCGCCTCGATACACTGATCACGAAGCGATGTCTCAAAGAACTGGCCGTTACGAACCCCGTGGTCTGCGCAGCCAGCGGCGAAGAAGCGATAGAATACCTGACAGCCGACTCCTGCGAGTTACCCTGCGCTATCTTGTTGGATCTGAACATGCCCCGGATGGGGGGCTTTGAGTTTCTCGAGCAGATCAGCACTCTGGAGCAGTTCCGAAGTATCCCGGTCCTCATCCTGACCACCTCTACTGCACAAGAGGATATCGACAAGGGGCATACGCTGGGAGCGGTCGCTTATATCGTCAAATCGCCTAACATCGTCGAGTTCAAGGAGGCGCTCAAGTGTGTGACGCGTTACGCGAACGTCGCCCATAATGAACCTTGCGGAATGGCCAATCAGGCAGACGCCTGTCATCCCATGCCCCAGGCGCAATGAACCAGGAGTATCCGCGTTTCCGCTAAGCTTGGCGATGAAACCGCTTCGCAGCTAATCGTGTAACGAGTGCTGCCGGAGATCTGCAATGTATAGTGCAAATGCGTCACCTCTGCGAATCCTTATATTGGAAGACGATATGATAGACGGGCAGCAGATCAAGCGAATGCTGTCGCGATCGTCTCTCGTGCTGGATCGTATCGAACTGACGGACTACCTGGAGAACGGGCTGCAATTGTTGGCCGTCCAGGATCTCGACATCATCCTGCTTGACCTGAATTTGCCCGACAGCAACGGACTGGCCACTCTGAAAAGCATCGAGAACACATGTCCATCTGTGGCGAAGATCGTCATTACCGGAGAAGGCGACGAGCAACTGGGGTTGCAGGCGGTCGCCCAGGGGGCGCAAGACTATCTGATCAAAGGTGGATTCGATGCCAACACCCTGATCCGAGCGATTCACTATTCTCTGGAGCGTAAGAAGTCTGAGAAGGCCCTGCGGGAAAGCAAGAGCCAACTGGATGCAATGCTGGAATCGCTCGGGGATCCCATGATCATGGTGGATAAGGCACTGTGCATCATATGGACCAACGAGGCCAACACGAATCTCTTTGGCGATGATGCCATCGGAAATCAGTGTCACATGTTCTACCACGATGAAGAGACCCCATGTACTTCTGAATCCAGTGCAATCATCCAGGCTTTTCAAGACGGCGGTGCGCACAGCTGTGATGCACTAATGACAGACAAGAACGATCGGCAGCGTTACTTCCACTGGACGGCCAATGCCGCCTTGCGAGACAAAGAGGGCAAGCCGACCACCGTGATTGCTATCGGCCGGGACATCACAGACCGCAAGACTGCAGAGGAGAGTATCCGATCAGCCTACAATGAAGTGGAACGGGCGAATCACGAATTGAAAGAAATGCAGTCTCAGGTCGTCCAAAGTGAGAAACTGGCCTCTATTGGCCAACTCGCTGCCGGCGTCGCCCACGAGATGAACACCCCCGTAGGGTTTGTGAGCTGCAACTTCGAGACGCTGGAGAGCTATCTGAAGAAGATTCTCGAACTGCTGGATATGTACGAAGTGCTGGCACGGTGTGTGGAGGCCTCCGACAAGAACCATCGCCTGGAAACGTTGAAACGTATCAAGGAAGCCAAGGTGAAGATGCGATTCGATGAGATTCTCGGGGACCTCCAAGGACTATTTGAGGATTCGCGCGAGGGCCTGGGCCGTGTGACGAGCATCATTCAGAATCTGAGGGATTTCTCGCGAATCGATCAGGCGTGTGACCTTGCGGAGTACAATCTTAACGAGGGGATCAAGACAACGCTGACGGTTGCGCGCAACGAGGTCAAGTATGACGCAGAGGTGAAAACGGAGTTTGGCGATGTCCCCACCGTCTTCTGCAATGCGGGGCAAATCAACCAGGTGTTTCTCAATATCCTCGTCAACGCCGTCCAGGCCATCCGCTCTCAGGAACGGGAGACCCCGGGGACGATTCTCATTCGAACCTACAGCACGGATACTGATGTGGTGTGCGAGATTCAAGACAACGGGCCGGGAATATCTGAAGACAAGCTGCCGCGAATCTTCGATCCCTTCTTCACCACAAAACCCGCGGGCAAAGGCACCGGCCTCGGGCTGAGTGTCTCTTACGATATCATCGTCAACAAGCACAAAGGGCAGATATGGGTAGATAGCAACAGCAACGAGGGGACGAAGTTCACGATCACGCTCCCATTGACTGTTGCCGCAACCGACAACGCAGACGCAGAATCGATACCGGCTGGAGGTTGAACCAATGAGCGAAAGACGAACCGTCCTTTTCGTGGATGATGAAGTAAGGCTGCTGCGGGCCCTTGAGCGCGGCGTAGCGGACGAACCATACGACAAACTCTTTGCCGAGAGTGCCAAGGAAGCGCTAATGCTGCTGGAGGAGAACGATGTTCAGGTTCTTGTCACGGACATGCGCATGCCCGAGATGTCAGGTTTGGATCTGCTGCGTATTGTCAAGCAGAGATACCCGAACATCGTTCGGATTGTCCTCTCAGGGTACACTCAGGTCACGACACTACTGACGGCAATCAACGAGGGTGAGATCTATCGGTTCATCACGAAGCCGTGGAAGATGGAAGAGGATTTCCGGCCCTGTATTCGACAGGCGTTGGAATATCACGACCGCCAAACTGAGCGTGACCAAGCATCCGATGCCCTAGTGACGGCTGACCAATCGGACAATGCTGACTGACGCTTAGGCGCACGTCGATACGTCACTGAGGCGGGTGGATGACCAAGGGTTCTTGGAGCCCCACAATGCCGACACATGCCATTCCATTGGCGAGTACACAGGGCAGTTTGGACCCGCTCAGTTGCGCTGCGCTAGATTGACGATTGTGGCTGTGGTTGTTTGTATAAGTTTATTTCATTTATAGGTTTAGAGCCGTCTCGGCTTGGTCGATATTGGGTATAAGGGGTTGACCGAGTTATTGTGTAGTTGTTGGCACATCATGATCTGTCCAGGGTCAATTTGGGGTCTTCGTTCGAAGAGTCTTCATTCTAAGGAGTGGTACAAATGTTGGCAATCAAGAACAACCTCATGGCCGCCAATGCTGCCCGGTTTCTCGGGCAGAGCTATGATGCCCTGGGCACATCTGTTGAAAGATTGTCGTCGGGCATGCGTATCAACAGCGCCAGCGATGATGCGGCCGGCATGGCGGTGCGCGAATTAATGCGCGCCGACGTCGCCGTTCTCAAACAAGGGGCGCGAAACGCCCAGGATGGCGTCAGTATGCTGCAGACCATGGAGGGCGCCCTGCAGACCATCGACAACCTGATGGTGCGCATGCAACAGTTGGCAGAGCAGGCCGCGACGGACTCCTACTCATCGGCTCAGCGGACAATCATGGACAACGAGTTCAGTGAGATGAGCAATGAGATCACGCGCATCGCCCAGTCAACGGATTTCAACGGCATCAAGATGCTCGACAACTCCGCCACGGTTTCTATCCACTTTGGCGACGCGACCGACAAGATAGATGTAGCCGGCAGCATCGTGACTGCGTCGGGGCTGAGCATCAATTCACTGTCCATTACTACGGCCGCCAGCGCTCGAGCGGCTCTGACGACATTGGAGAGCGCCATCAATACGAAGGATACCGTCCGCGCCAAGTTTGGGTATATGATCAATCGCCTGGAATCAACCGGTGAGGTCCTGGGAATCCAGAGCGAGAACCTCCAAGCGGCGGAATCCCGCATCTCCGACGTAGACGTGGCAACCGAGATGGCGACCCTGACGCGAAATCAGGTGTTGTCACAGGCCGGCACCTCCATGCTCGCCCAGGCGAATTCGATCCCGCAGATGGCTCTGACACTGCTGCGTTAGGCACCACTGATGAATCGCGTGTTTCTGAAGGAACGCGTGGGAGATGGCTGACGGTGCGTCCACCAGCCATCTCCCTGTCAGCTGTGGCTACTCCAGCACGACTCCGGCCTCAAGGTCCCCTGCACTCAATGGAGTGTCATCCCAGCATGGCCGTCTCCATCACACTGCATGTCTTCTCCTGCGATGGGGGGGCAGCATAGATATCGTGCGCTCACCAAGGCAGATCGCCCCATGTGAGAGTCACTCCAGCATCAATCAGAACGGGTCCGGACCCAGATTGCGACCCATCAACGCCCGGGTGCATCCCTCAGAAGGGAAACATGGTTGTGCGAAGACAGGTAACTTCTGAACCCCGGACATCCGTGACTCTTCTAGTGCATTGGAGCTTCTTCGTGCTAGTGGCAAGAGCCCATTGGCCTTGCCACAAACGTACACTGTTGTGTTCTCCTAAGAAACTAATTCTCCAGATTGCAGGGAGACGATGGCGTAACCCATTTGTTTAGCGTGCTTCTGGAGCATTCTCATGCGTTGCCTGTGGTACTG
>JANQFY010000490.1 GCA_028277585.1 Sedimentisphaerales bacterium | reverse complement strand
AACTCGTTCTCATGGTCCGTCCTCCAAGAATAGCAGAGGCGCGCGACGTACCGGCCGGCGCCGTCAAGAGCCCACGTCTGTTTGCACCACGGAGTCCCGACGCCCGTGGGCGTCGCCATAGAGGTACACGACATCCGTCAGGCCGAGGTGCCACCTTTTACAGATTCTTACCAAACGCTATTTCTTACAGAACAACCAAAGGAATTGACCCGTCCGCCCAGGCACACCGGTGGTCGATACAGTCTCAATGGCAAGGAGTGGCGTCCGGTCGACGTTCCTGTGACCCGTCCAACTGGTCACTGGTGGCCAGCCTGTTCCGCTGGGTACGAGGGTATGGCCCTCGCCGGACGGGAGGGATTGGGGGCAGGTCAGCCCTGCCGTCGGGATCCATATCGCGAGCCGCCGTGCCGGGCAAAGCTTCTCTCACGGATTTGCCGTCGCCACCTTCTGGGGCTCCTTCAGCTTTTGGACTTCTTCCGCGATCTTCTTCAGCAGCTTCCTTCCGCGCAGGTCCTTGCCGACCACCTTGCCGTCGGGGCCGATCAAGAAGGTCGCCGGAATCCCGCTGACCTGGTACAGCTTTGCCAGGTCGCTCTGGTCACCGCCCGCCGCGTGAATGTGCGTCCAGTTCATCCCTTTCTTCTTGACGAACTCCGCCGCTGTCTTCGAGTCCGTATCGAAACTGATGCCGACGATGACCAGCCCATTCTCTGCGTACTTGTGGTGGGCCTGCTTCAGGGTGGACAACTCGGCGATGCACGGCCCGCACCACGTGGCCCAGAAGTCGACGAACACCAGCTTGCCGCGCGCCTCGGATAGCTTAAACGGCTCGCCGTGAAGCGTCGTAGCCGCGAAATCAGGCGCGACGTTGCCGACGAACACACCCAACAGCTTGACCTGGTCAAGATTCTTTGCGATTTGGCTCTGCCCGACCGGCAGAGTGATCTCCTCGGTGTGGGAGACGTCTTTAGGGCCCGGGCCTCACCCCGGCGCCGTGCGCACCGCGTGTCGCAGTAAGCCCAGTTCGTACTTGCCCGGCGGTACGCCGGCCAGCGTGTAACGTCCCTTCTCGTCGGTCAACGCGCCAATAACCAGGTCCGAGTCGTCCCGCTCCACTGGCCGAACGGTCACGTTGACATCGGCCAATGCGCGGCCGTCGGTGTCCGTGATCGCGCCGCTGAGCGTCGTTCCCTCCTTCGATCCCAGTGAGACCTTGACCGTCTTGCCGCTCTCGACCCGCGTAGTCGTTTGGAACACCGTCGCCGTGTACCCGCGGATCGATGCGTATTCGCCCACTCGGAAGGACTCTCCGCTGACCAAAGGCCCCAGCCGAACGTCTCGGCTCTCTGCCTCTGCTGCGAGATCGTTCGGCGTGGTGACAAAACCATACAGGTTGCAGCGAATGTTCTCGTCGGCTGGTTCAGTCCCCTGCACGTTCTCGTAAGCCCGGACGTACTGCCAGCGAGATCTGTCACGCCCCAGGGGCGAAGCGGTCGCCTCGATGTACGTCGGCCTTGCGATCTCGACCCGTAGTAACTCGTCCCCGTGCGCGGCGGGCACGACGTTCCGCACGACGGCGATGCCCTGGTCCTTGTGACCGACCACCAGGTTGTGCTTCGCGTTCGGCGACGCGAACCCGCGCAGCGTGAACCGCCCGTTCTCATCCGTGTCCGCTTCGCACACGCTCTTGCCATTGCGCCTTGAGAAGAAGAAGAGTACTTTGTCCTCCGGCCCGTACGCCCAGATCTCCGCCTCGTTGCCAATCGACACGAACGCACGCTCGGCGTGCGCCAGGACGACATGTACACCGGAGAGCGGTTTGCCATCCTCCTTCGAGACGACGACGCCCGTCATCGTGTTGAGCGGCGTGCGCTCCACGGGCTCATTCCGCAAGTCCGCTCCCAACACCGGTCCGGCAAGCATCGCCACAATGATCGACACATGCCCGCGCTCCCACAGTCTACGCATGGAGAGTCCTCCTGAGCGGATCTGAGTACGTGGAAACCAAAAGCCAAGTCACGATGGGCCTCCCGTCGGCGGATGCGGACCACCGTCGCCCGAAGCGAGGTTCGACGCGGACCAGCGACGCGGGACAGCGCGGCGCCGATCATATCCTTATACAGTGTGACCGCTCGGCAGGTGCGTTGCCTATTGAAAAAACCAGCTAATATTGTAATCCCCGAAAATCCGTCTGTACGGCGCGGCCCGTCCAATCCCGCACCCCGCGAGCGATGGTCGACCGCGCAGTCGCCGGCGGCTGGCCCGCAGGAGATTGTGGTCCAGGGACTATCGTGCGTCTGGTGCCTTCGGCTTAATCGAACTGAGCACCGCGCGGTGATCCGAATGCTGTGAGGGATCAACGTCATACTCTACGAACTGCCACGCGGGCGGTATCATAATCCAGTCAATCACGCGATCCGGCCGAACGGCGGGGAACGTGAAACTCGCATCCGTCGTGTGCGCACCGTCTGGAGACCGTCGGAAGAATGCCGAACGGTCCAGCAGGTCGATCGCGTTGGCACCCGTGACATCCTGTTTGGAGTGCGGGTAGCCCGACGGGGTGGAGTTCAGATCGCCTGCGAGAATCGTAGGTATGCCTTGCTGTTCAGCCATCAGGTCCACGATGTCGCTGACTGACTGCACGCGCAGGGACTCGCTGCGATGCGATAGATGCGCGCCGATCACTCGAACCGGTTGATCAGCCCACTGAATCTCGCACATCAGGCCCTTTTTCTTGCCCGCGACGAGTGTTTCCCATCGTGAGTATCCCGGCAGATCGACTACCTGTGCCCGCGTAATCGGGTACTTTGAGAGGATCGCGTTGCCGAACCGCCAGGTCCAGAACGCGAAACGCACATCAAGGTTGCGCTGCTCGGCACGGAACCGATAGCCGGCGTGTTCGGCAAGGTACAAGGCCTGATTGACGGATCGACTCCAACTACAATCGAAATCCACTTCGTTAAGTACCACGATGTCCGCATCAATCGTGCGCAGCAACCGGGCAATATCGTCAAGGCGACTGATTCGCTCGCTCGGTGGGCCTGTATCCCAGTTGGAATCCGCGAGCCCTCGGCCGTGTGCGATGTTGTATGCCGCAAGGCGGAGTGTCGCACCCGTGGCTGCGTCTTCTGACCTGTCAACGCCGGCAATCTCGTGAACGACTACGCGGCGCAGCGGGCTCATCGCCCGGCTGAGTGCGAACGGCACAACGACCACCATAGCGAGCAGGAAGATGGCGACTCGAAGCCAACGGTGTTTCAGCCGGTTGAGTACCTTCATGCACGCTCACGAACAAGCCAGGCATCACCGCTCATCGCCACGCTCCGGAGATCCTTGCGAAGTAGCGACAGGACGATCATATCGGCGATGCCGGCCACGGTCGAGCACGTACGGCTGCGGACTGCTGCGCCTCGTGGACGGCGCCCCCGCGCCGCCGATCCTTCGGCGCCAAGCTATCTGCACGGCGGGTGTCCTCCGCGCGGAGCCGCCGGGCGGACCGGTCCAGTGCTTCATTAAAACTCCAACCAACGGATCGCCGCGATATTGGTTCCAGGACCCGGGAACTCCCGATTCCGTCGCTCACATACCTTGCGATCTTTGCGAGGCACTACCCTGGTGGACCGCCTTTTCCGTGTCGCCAGAGACATGCCACAAACCATCCCGCGTAAACACGGTGGCGGCAATAGCGTATACCAGGTCGAGTCCATAGCCCACCTCGGACCACCGAGTTTGTCTGCCCATCTCCGTCAAGTGATACTGGATTCGGTCGGGACTCTCCGCGGAGCGTTCACCGGTCCGAGCATGATCAGCGGTTGCCCCGCGTGCTAACTCCGCCAGCAAGCCATGATAACTATCCAAAATGATTGCATTGGTTTCTATTAGTATGGTATCTTCATCGCTGCCAAGCGCGGTGGGATCCGCGGGCCACGGACCTGCCCGAGGCGGGCCACATCTCTCTCAACAGTATCGGCTCACGTCGGGCGCCGCGCCGCGGACGAGATCCACTTCACAACAGCAAAGCGACGGCAAGTCGAGAATGTCAACGCACACGTCATCGCACGTAACGCTGCGGGCTCGCAGGCATTGTCCACAGGCTGCCAGCGATGCCGCCCAGCGAGATTCAAGAACGTGCAGGGTTTGGCGAGTGAATGTCCGGCGAATGTGACGACCGCAAGTTTCATCTACCGCAAGGGGGATCATCATGAACAAGGCACTCACGATACTCGCAGTTGCCGCGCTTGCCGCTCCGGCAAACGCGTCGTTGATATGGATGTCATTCGATGGTGGCGCGACGGAATACACGGGGGCATACCCATCCGACTACGTCACGGTTCATGTTTACGTGGACGTGTTCGGTCCTGCCGACCCGCTGGGCCCCGAAGAGGTCGGTGCGTTCGAGGCGCAGTTCCTCGAGGAGCTACGCCTCTGGCAGACGGACACGCAGGTGCTGCCGGCCGATTGGACGGACCTGTCCACGCCAGGCCGACTCGATGCCACACTTCAGCAGATCAGTTGGCAGCGGTCGCCGACTGGCTCGGTTCTTGGCCCCGGCGTCCACGAAATCGGCACGGTGACGCTTCAAATAGACGCTGGCGCCGTCTTTGGCGACGGCAACCCGATCGAGTTGGCGCTCCGGACAGACGCGAGCTTCGTCAGCTCGCCCGCAGGCGTCGCGCAGCAGTACGACTCCGCGGCTGCCGCCGCGCGCCATGCCGGGTACTACGACATCGGGAGCGGCGGCGTCAGCGCCCCGCTCATCATCACCGGGCCGGGTAACCTGCAGGACCCGGTCGCGCTGCTCGTAGAGCCGTTTTCGTACGTGACCGACGGCCAGCTAAACGCCGTCTGGAGCGCTTCGGGAACCTGGAACCCCTACTATCACCTGGATGCGTTGACGGGCAATCCCGAGCCCTCGTACGAGATGCCCAGCCCGGAACTCAACTACCAGGGCCGGCTGGTACTCAACCTGGGGGGCGACTTCAACTGTACGGACGACAGCTACCCCCTTGAGATCGAGTTCGATTTCTACCTGCCCGCCGAAGGCGCGAACAGCTGGTGGGCGGGGGCGCGCCATTACGTTGAGCTGCGCGGTTACGCCGGCGACGCCTTCGGCAGCGGGGATCTCGAGAACGTCGTGGCCATCGGCCTCTACAAC
>JANQFY010000409.1 GCA_028277585.1 Sedimentisphaerales bacterium | reverse complement strand
ATCTATGCCGTCTCGCGGTTCAGCAACCAGGCCGCCAAGGCCCGCATCGAGGCTTGCGGCGTCGAGACGATCACGGCCGATCTGCTCGACGAATCGATGTACACGCGCCTGCCCGAGGTCCCGAACGTGTTCTATCTGGCGGGGATGAAGTTCGGCGCGACCGACAAGCAGCCTTTGACCTGGGCGATGAACGTGCATCTGCCCGCCCTGGTGGCGCAGCACTACAAGAACGCCCGGATCGTGGCGCTCTCGACAGGAAACGTGTATCCCTTTATGGACCCCGTCAGTGGCGGCGCGCGGGAAGAGGACCCGCCCGGCCCCGTCGGCGAGTACGCTCAGTCTTGCCTGGGACGCGAGCGCATGTTCCAGCATTTCTCACAGGTCCACGGCACCGCTACGGCACTGATCCGACTCAACTACGCCAACGAGCCGCGGTATGGGATCATCGTCGATCTGACCCGAAAGGTCCTCAGTGACACGCCCATCGATGTCACGATGGGCTCAGTCAATCTCATCTGGCAAGGCGACGCGAACAACTACATCATCGCCGCACTGAAACTGGCGGCCAGCCCCCCCGCGATTCTCAATGTCACGGGCCCCGAGACAATCGCGATTCGCGATCTGGCAGCCCGGATCGGTCAATTGCTCAACAAGGAACCGACCTTCACCTCCGAGGAGGCGCCGACCGCCCTGCTCTCGAACGCCTCCTACTGTATCGACACTTTGGGCGCCCCGGCCGTGACGTTGGATGCGATGATCGCGCAGATCGTGGATTGGGTGGCGGCCGGCAAGGAAGTACTCAACAAACCGACGAAGTATGATGTCCGCGACGGCAAATTCTAGGACGGCTCCCGATGCTCGACTCCTCCAAACGTAGCAGATTGCGACAAGGTTGTGTCATTCCCGCCCATCCCTTGGCGCTCGATGAGCAGAACCACATCGATGAACGCCGTCAGCGGGCGTTGACCCGCTACTACCTCGCCGCGGGCGCAGGCGGCCTGGCGGTCGGCGTGCACACGACCCAGTTCGCGATCCACGACCCTCAGGTCGGGCTCTACAGGTCCGTCCTCGAGTTGGCACGGGAGACGGCGAGTGCGTCTGGTGCGTCCGAAGGGTTGGACGAACCCATCATGATCGCCGGGATCGTAGGCCAAACGGACCAGGCGCTGCGCGAGGCGGAACTGGCCGTGGAGTTGGGTTACGATATTGGCCTGCTGTCACTGACCGCTCTGAAGGGCAAGTCCATCGGTGAACTGATCGAGCACGCCCAGAAGATTGCCCAGGTGATCCCCGTGATGGGCTTCTATCTGCAATCAGCTATCAGCGGCATGATTCTGCCCGGTGCGTTCTGGGGCCAGTTCGTGGAGATCCCGAACGTCGTGGGAATCAAGATCGCGCCCTTCCATCGCTACCAGACGCTCGACGTCCTCGAGGCCGTCGCGATGTCGGGGCGAGCGGAAGAAATCGCTCTCTACACGGGCAACGACGACAACATCGTCCTCGACCTGCTGACCCGTCACGCGTTTACCGTTCAGGATCGTGACGTCAGCATCAGAATCGTCGGGGGCCTGCTGGGCCAGTGGGCCTGCTGGACGCAACGAGCGGTGGAATTGCTGGAGGACATCCGCGCAATCCGCGATGAAGACAGCCCCGTTCCCCCCGAGATGCTGACGCTGGCGAGCCAAGTGACGCTCGCCAACAAAGCGATCTTTGACGCGGACCACAACTTCACCGGCTGCATCCCGGGCATCTCTCATGTCCTGAAACGCCAGGGTCTGCTCGCCAACACGAATTCCCTGGATCCACACGAGCGCCTCTCGCCCGGCCAGGCGGAACGAATCGACAGCATCATCGAGAACTACCCTCACCTGACCGACGACGAATTCGTCCAGGCCAATCTGCAGACGTGGATGAACGATTAGCGCCTACTTCCGTTTCTTCTTGGGTGCGGCTTTCTGCTTCAGCAGTTCGGCGCTGACCTCCCCTGGCTGAGGATTGTCCGACGTCAGAGGCTGGTCGTCGCCCAGTTCCTTTTGCCAACGCGCCAGTTGCGTCATCATCCGCTCGATCCGCCCGGCGTGGGCCGGGTCGTCCGACAGGTCGCGCGTCTCATGTGGATCATTCTTCAGATCGAATAGCTGCGTCCTATTAATCTGGGGATAGCGAATCAGTTTCCACCGCTTGTCGCGCACCGCGCGTTGGCACTGGCGATAGGAACAGAACAGACTGCCCCGTACGCCCCGCTTGCGGCCGGCCAGGACCGGGGCGAGGCTGCGACCATCGAGCCCCTCGGGCACGGCGCGATCGATCAACTCGCAAACGGTGGGGAAGATATCCATCAGGTACACCAGTGCGTCGGAGTGTCCCCGCCGGATGCCGGGGCCAGCGATGATCAGCGGAACCTTGGCGGAATGCTCGTATAGCGACTGCTTGCCCATCAACCCATGGCTGCCGACGGCGAGTCCGTTGTCGGAAGAGAAGATGATGATCGTGTTCTGGAACTGGCCCAGTTCCTTGAGCGTCTGAACGAGGCGACCGACATGATAGTCGAGCCCCGTGATCATACCGTAGTACTCGTGCAGATGGCGCCGGATCGCTTCGCGCGTGCGCGGCCAGGTCTCCAGACACTCATCGCGAACCGTCATCTCACCGTTGTCGAACGGATGCACGGGCAGATAGTCCTCGGGCAACGGGATGTCCTCGCGTCGGTACATGTCGAGGTACTTCTGGACGGGGTTGCGGCGGTCGTGCGGCTCGGAGACAGCGAGATACATGAAGAACGGCTTCTCCTCGGAACGGGACGTGAGAAAGTCAACAGCCTCGTCGACGACGATCTTGCCCGGCTCAACGCTCTTGAAGGTGTTGTGATGAATCACATATTTCGAATGATCGAATCGCTCGTGGATTAGTCGGGCCGTATTGCCCTTCTTGCCGTGATGATAGGTCTCGTAGCCGGCGGCTTTCATGGCGTCCGGAAAGTTCGGCTTCGAGGCCAACGCGTAGTTTCGCCTGTCCCTGCCCAGCTTGCCCGTGTGACGGAAATACGCCCGGCCGCTCATCAACATGTTGCGGCTGGGCAAACAGACTGCGCCGACGTTGGCGCCCAGACAGTACGTGTTGTTGAAGGCGAACCCCCGCCGGGCCAGACGGTCCAGATTCGGCGTGATGATCGCGTCGTTGCCCAGCGCGTGAATCGTGTCGGGACGCTGGTCGTCCGTGAAGATGAACAGTACATTGGGACACGGTGACGCCCCCGCAACGGCGCAGGACATCTGAGAGAGTACCGGCGCCAGAGTCATCGAGGCCGTGCCCAGCCCCATGCGTTTCAAGAACGTGCGTCGCGTTGTGTTCATGGCCGTTTCTCCAGAATGTCGTCGTCCCAGTTCATTGCGTACGGCCGGATTCGAAAACCAGGCGATCGCCCTTTCGCGTGGCGACCTCGACGATCCCTCGCGCATCCGGTGTCAGTTTTCGCGTCTGTCCGCCCGCAAGCGGACGAACGACGATCGTCTTCCATGGACTGACCAGTCGCAGTGCTCCGCCGACGGTGGATTCCACTTCGACCGGGCCGACCGCGCCATCCGTCCAGGCCGAGGAGACCAGGAATCCGCCCTGCGTACGCAGTTGCCGAAAGCGGGCGTTCCGCTCGCGGGGCCAAGCCGGGAACACGCGAATTGTATCGCCCACGCTCTGGACGAGCAACTCCGAGAGAACCATCGTCGCGGCGAACTGCTCGGTGTAATGACCGAAATCGTTGAAGCGCGCTCCGAGCCGGTTCAGCGTCAAG
>JANQFY010000334.1 GCA_028277585.1 Sedimentisphaerales bacterium | reverse complement strand
GCCGGATAGCGCGCGGCTCCCGAATCGATGTCACGAACCGGTCAAGCGCTGCGTGATCTGGGCGACGTGGCGGCCCTGGAATTGGGCGATCGCCAGTTCGTTCTCCGAAGGTTGGCGGGATCCGTCGCCATTGGCCAGCGTCGAAGCGCCGTAGGGAGTGCCGCCGGAGATCTCGTCCATGTTCAACAGGCGGGGCTCGGCGTAGGGGACCCCGACAATGATCATGCCCTGATGGAGCAAGGTCGTGTGAAAGCTCGTGATCGTCGTCTCCTGGCCCCCGTGCTGGCTGGCGGTGCTGACAAACACACTGCCCACCTTGCCGACCAGGGCGCCTTTGAGCCAGAGTTGCGTGGTCTGGTCGAGGAAGTTGCGCATCTGGGCGCACATGTTCCCGAAGCGCGTGGGGGTTCCGAAGATGATCGCGTCCGCCTCGGCGAGCTGCCCCGGCTCGGCGACGGGGACATCCGCAAAGGCGGCCCGCGCCTGAGCGGCGCCCGCTTGCTCCAATTTCTCTTGCGGAATCAGCTCGGGCACCTGGAGCAACTGGACTTCGGTCCCTGGAACCTCGCCCGCCCCCTCGGCGACGGCCTGCGCCAGCCGATGGACGTGCCCGTACATGCTGTAGAATACCACCTGTAGTTTCGCCATAGCAGTCTTAGCCTCCCGACAAATGTCTGATAGTCTTAACGATCAGCCATTGACTACGCTGCCAGGCCCGGCAGGTTCGCCATCCCGCTCGCCCCACCACCCTTGCTTGCACACACTGATGCGATCTACCGGGCGTGTGATGCGGGCAGGTACGCCTTGAGCGCCACCCAGTAGATGTCCGCGGCGTCACGGCTTGGATTGCCGCCGGTGCGGCGCGTGAAGAACAGGTACTTCTTGTCGGGTGAGATGAAGGCCCCGAAGTCATGATAGGCGGAATTGACTCTGGGGCCCAGATTTCTGGGTGCGGTCCACGTCCCATCGGGTCGTCGCAGGGTCAGGTAGAGATCCGCGCCGCCCAGCCCTCCCGGCTTGATGGAGTTGAACACCATGAAGGACTCATCCGGGGCAATGCCGGGCCCAGCGTCGTTGTAGGCAGTGGCCAGAGCAGGAAGGTGGATGGCCTGCGACCAGGTATCGTCAACAAAGGGAGCATGCCATATATCGTCGCCCCCGCATCCCCCCTTGCGGGTGGACGAGAAGTAGAAACTGTCATCCGCAGCGATGGAGAAACCCCATTCGCAGCCCGAGGAACTGAGGGGTGGGCCGAGTTCCTGCGGTTGGGCCCACCCGCGAGCTGTTCGGCTGCAGCGAAACAGATTGAAGCGACTGAACCGGCCGGGCTGATTGAGGTAAGCCAGACTGAAGTAGACACTGTTTCCATCGGGAGACAGGCAGGGCGACCAGTTGTTGGCGGGAATACTAGCTATATGCTTGGGCGTTGTCCAACCCTGATCGGTATTCTCTGTGATGTAGACTCTCCGGCGTTGCTTGTAACAGAAGGTCTTCACGTCGGCGGAGAAGGTCCCATTGGATTCCCAGTGGCGATACCCTGTGCGGCAGATCAGGCCGGGGGCAAAGACCTGAGCCGTGGATCCGGGCGGGGTCTGTCCCAGGTAAGGCCCCACGGCGAAGGGCTCGGCGCATAGGCCAACGGAACCTGCTCGCCAGAGAACGACGAGCCATAGAATCTGATGCCTTGTCCGTTTCACAGCCGATCTCCTTTCACATCCCCTCAGGCGAAACCGATCCCTGCCTTTGCCTCAGGTCGTAGGCATATAGGAACGCGCCGTGACGTATATAGAGCCTGCCCCCACAGACGACCGGATGCGCCCAACTCTTACCTTTGCCCCCGTGGGGGATTCTGAAGTGGCTGACCAGCCGGTGGCCGGTGGATGTCGGCTGAACCAGACCCACATTACCGTCTATGCTCAGCGCGTAGAGCATTCCGTCGGCGTACGTAAGCGACGCTTTCCCGACACATTTGCCCCGGTATCTGCGCCGGCCGCTCTTCCAGTCCAGGCACACGAATAAGTTCTTGTTACGGGCCGTACTCGAACCATAGAGGTTGCCGTTGACGAGGATGACTCCGCCGTGGTGATTGTCAAGTTCGCGCGTGCGCCATAGCTCTTCGAGCGAGACCTTGCCATTGTGGACGTTGACTTTCCACTTAACGGAGCCGGCAAGAGGCGTGCTTATGAACACGCAGCCGTCATGGAAGATCGGTGTCATGATGTTCTCATCGTACGGCGATTCGTGTCTGACGCGCCACAGAAGATCGCCCGTATCGGCGTTGATTCCAATGAAGCTCTTGGCCGTCAGCGTGGTGATCATGCGCAGTCCTGCGTGCTCCAACAGAATCGGAGAGGCGTAACCGGCCAATTCCCCTGTGCTGGGCGACTTCCAGATAAGCGATCCGTTCTCCTTGTTCAAGGCAACCATATGGGCCTGAGGACCTCCCGGACAAGAGATCAGATGGTTTCCGTCGACCAACAGCGATTCGGCCAAAGCCCATCTTGGGACCCTGCTTCTGACCTTCTCAATGATATTGAACTGCCAGATCGTATCCCCGGTCTTGGCGTCCAGACAGATGAGATTCCCCAGGGGGCTCTGATGATACAGTCTGCGCCCATCGATCGTTGGGGTTCCCCGGGAACCGGGATAGGGTCCCGTCCAGGCCGCGCCGTTCTTGACTTGCCAGAGAACCTCGCCTTCCAGGTTCAAGGCGATGACGACTGTGTGCCCACCCAGGCTACTGGCCGTATAGATCATCCCATCAGCGATGGAGATGCTGGAATACCCGTGCCCCAACCCCTGGGCGGTCCACAGTAGAGCAGGACCACCGCGGGGCCACTGCTTCGGAAGCCCCTTTTCGGCCGAGATGTTGTCTCGATTCGGCCCGTGAAATTGCGGCCAATAGGCGTCGCTCTGCCCAGAGTGTGCTATGCCCGCCAGGACAAGACAAAGGACAAACACGAGCGCGTGCATCTGCCCTTTAGTCGTTTCAGATCTAATGATCCGACTCTTCGTCTGCTTCACTCGGCAATCACCATTTGGTAAGATTGAAGCTCTTTCTGTCACCGTCTGCCGTGAGATATGATACTTGCGGGCGGCGCTGGTCAGGCCCGCGCCTCATCCGTCTCGAGCGGCGTGATGGCCACCCGGTCCCCTTCCTGGAGCACCGTGTCGGGATCGACAGGCTGATGATTGACGCAGATGGCGAAGTGCTCCATTCGTTCGCCCGCCATGTGCTCATGAAAGAGCTTCTCCACGGTCTGCCCCTCGGGAACGTCGAGGCAGTCGACGTAACCGCCGCCGCGGGTGCCGGTGTACAACAGGATTTCGCTCGTTCTCCGCTTCATGGCAAGTCTCCTTTTCTGGCTCCCTTGATGTGCCCTCACACTATCTATGGGATTCCGGGAGGTGTTCTTTCAGCGCCACCCAGTAGATGTCTGCGCTGTATTTTCTAGGATCAAAGCCGTCGCTGCGCGTGAAGAACAGATACTTCTTGTCTGGCGAGATAGAAGGGCAAATGTCCAAATAGGCGGAATTGACTCGGGGGCCTAGATTTCTCGGCGTGGTCCAGGTTCCATCCGATTGGCGTAAGCTCAGGTATAGATCCGCACCGCCCCGTCGTCTCGGTCGAACGGAATTGAATATCAAAAAGGACTTATCCGGTGCAACACCCGGGGCACCGTCGCTGTAGCGAGTGTTTATAGCAGCAATATTGATGGCCTGTGACCAAGTGTTATCTACAAAAGGAACGTACCATACATCTCCTCCGCCACGTCCCCCCTGGCGCGTGGAAGCGAGGTAGAAACTGTTATCCGCGGCGATAGAGAATCCCCATTCCGCGGCCGGAGAACTGAGTGGTGGTCCGAGTACCCGTGGTACAGTCCACCCATGTGCTGTTCGATCGCAACGATATAAATCGGCTGTGGACCCCTGGTTAGGCAAGGCTCTGGCAAAGTAAATGCTGTTGGCATCCGGGGCCAGACAAGGCGCCCAAGTCGAATGTTCTTTGTCTCCAATGCGCTCTATGAGTTGGGGGTTAGTCCAGCCCTGGCTGGTCTTTTCTGTGATGAAAACACCCCCGACTCGGCCAGAACGATCAATAGCACTCCGCAAGTAACAAAATGTGTTCCCGTCGGCAGAGAATGTTCCATGGGATTCCCACATTTGTGGCCGCGTATCGCTGACCAGTCCGGGGGCAAAGACCTGGGCCGTGGGTCCGGGCGGGGTCTGTCCCAGGTACGGGCCCGTGGCGAAGGGCTCGGCGAACGCAACAGAGCAGATCATCAATGCCACGGACCCGGCGATGGCCCGCGATTGTGTCGTTCTCACCATTGGACTCTCCTGCAGGGGCGGCTCCCCGTGGCCGCCCCTCTCTCCGGTCGATATTGCGGGCAGGCACGGGGACCTGCCCCTACGGTTCATTGGCGATAGGCTGCGGGCAGATACTCCTTGAGCGCCACCCAGTAGATGTCCGCGCTGTGCTTTAGAGGATGCCAACCGTTGCTGCGGGTGAAGAACAGGTACTCCTTGTCCGGT
>JANQFY010000294.1 GCA_028277585.1 Sedimentisphaerales bacterium | reverse complement strand
TTCCATCTCACGGGAAGACGACTGGGTCCGCCGAGAACCGTGGAGAGGGGCCGCCCCTGGGGGCGAGGACGTAACATGGGCGGTAGCGGCGACGAGATTGGAGTTGATGTGGTAGCGGATTTGGGATAGTTTGGAGATGTGTTGAGCCAGCCAATTGGAGTACCGAGGATGACAATGGTGTCGGCCTGTCACAACTTGATCGCATGCAAGCACCCGAGACTGACGGTCTCGTTTCGGCATTTCCAGCAACTCTTACAGGGGAGATAGCATATGGGCAAGGACATGGAAACGCTCTACAACGAGCGCCTGAGCCGATACGTCACGGCGTTGCGGAACGAGAAGCCGGATATGATTCCGATCCGCCCCTTCGTCGCCGAGTTCACGGCCAAGTACGCCGGTATGACATGCCAGGACGTCGCGCACGACTACACCCGCGCCTTCGAGGCGGCGGTCAAGTGCGCCAAGGACTTCGACTGGGACGCCGTCGTGGCGAACATGGTCTACGTCTGGACGGGACTGGCCCAGGCGGCGGGGCTGCGCTACTACGGCATCCCGGGCATCAACATTCCCCACACGACCGGCTTCAACTACATCGAACCGCCCGAAGACCAGGCGTTTATGCACGAAGACGAATACGACGAACTGATCGACGACCCGACGGGGTTCCTCTACAATACCTGGCTGCCGCGCGTCTCGACCGAGGTCAGCAAGATCGGGGAGCCCTCGACGTATCAGAACAACGTCGCACTGGTCAAGAGCGCGATGGCGATGATGCAATACTTCTATGCGTTCGGCCCCCAGATCGCGCGGCTGAAATCCGAATGCGGGACGGCGTCCGCCATTGCGGGGATCTTCAAGTCGCCCTTCGATATCATCGCCGACAAGATGCGCGGCTACCTGGGTTTGACCATGGACATGCAGACGCAGCCGGAGAAAGTGCTCAAGGCGGCCGAAGCGATCATGCCCCACATGGTCAACGTGGGGCTCACGACCGCCGACCCGAACAAGCAGGTCCCCATCGGCTACTGGATGCACCGCGGGTGCGTGCCCTTCATCAACCCCCAGCAGTTCGACTCCCACTACTGGCCCACGCTCAAGCCCTGCATTGAGGAGTTCTGGAAGCACGGCCATCAGACGATGTTCTACGCCGAGGGCAAGTGGAACTACCACTTCGACACATTCCGCGAACTGCCCGAGCGGAGCATCGTCTTCCACTGCGACCAGGACGATGTCTTCGAGGCTCATCGCAAACTGCACGACCGCTTCGCTATCAGCGGCGGGATTCCCAACATGCTGCTGAGCTATGGCGCCCCCGAGGAAGTCCGAGAGTTCGTCCTGCGCGTCATCAACGAGGTCGCGCCCAACGGCGGGTACATCATGGACGCCGGGGCGATCATGCAGGACGACACCAGTATCGAGAACATGAAGATGTTGACGCAGGTCTGCCGCGAGCATGGCGTCTACTCGGCGGGCAGCTATGAGACACCGACCGCCACGCCGCCCTGCGATCTGCCCTCTTCGGTTGCGTCGCGGGAGAAGGTCACGGGCATGGCGGGCCAGCCGACCCCCAGGGTCAAGCCGGGCGCGTGCCTGCCCTGGGAAGAGCGTCTCAAGGACTTGCCCGAGATCACGGGCGACAAGGCGCTGGTTCAGCAGGTCTGGGAGGATGTCGATTCGCTGGGCAACATGTACATCTGGCAACTCCTGCTGTCGTTCTAACTGACACGCCGGACAACCTACAGATGAAAGGCGACAGATGAACCGTCGTTCGTTTCTCAAGACGGCTACCGGCGCCGCACTCGGCGCGGTCGGTTTCCCCTACTTCGTTCGTCCATCGGCCCTCGGCAAAGCGGGCACGGTCGTGGCCAGCGAACGGATCACCGTGGGCTTCATCGGGACCGGCGGGCACGGCATTGCGATGAATCTGCGGACCTTCCTGGGCCAGCCCGATGCGCAGGCGGTCGCCGTCTGCGACGTCGACCCGGTCAACCTCAAGAAAGCCCAGGACGAGGTTAACGAGAAATACGAAAACACCGATTGCATGACGACCCAGGACTTCCGCGAGATCCTGGCGCGTCCCGACATCGATGCGGTAATGATCTCGACACCCGACCACTGGCATGTACCCATCTCCATCGCCGCGATCGAGGCGGGCAAGGACGTCGAGTGTGAGAAACCCACGCTAACCATCGACGAGGGCCGACGTCTTGTCGAGGCGGTGAATCGCTACGGTCGCGTCTTCCAGTGGTCTACCGAGGATCGCGCCGTCGATGTATACCACCGCATGTGCGAACTGGTGCGCAACGGGCGAATCGGCAAGGTGCACACGATCAAGGTGGAGTTGCCGGCCGGCCCTGGCAGTCCGGGCCATCCCGACCCCATGCCCATCCCCGAAGGCTTCGACTACGACATGTGGCTCGGCCCGGCCCCCTGGGCGCCGTACACCAAGGACCGCTGTCACTGGAACTTCCGCTGGATCTCCGATTACTCCGGCGGCATGCTCACCGACTGGGGCGCCCACCTGCTCGACGGCGCGCAATGGGGCAACGACACCGAACACACCGGCCCGGTCGAGGTCGAAGGCAAAGGTGTCTACTGGACGAAAGGACTGTACGATACCGCGAAGGCATTCCACCTGGAATACACCTATGCTGACGGCGTCAAGCTGATCGTCGACTCGGGCAATCCGAGCCTGCGTTTCGAGGGCAGTGACGGCTGGGTGGGCAATCGCGGGTGGCGTGCGCCGCTGCAGGCCAGTTCGCCGGCTATTCTGAAATCAGTGATCGGGCCCGAGGAGACGCATCTCTACACCTGCCCCGGCGGCGAACAGCGCAACTTCCTCGACTGCGTCAAATCGCGGCAGGCGTGCTACTTCCCCCCGGAGATTGGGCAGCGTTGCTTCACCATCGCCCATATCGGGAACATCGCCATGACGCTGGGTCAGAAACTTAGGTGGGACCCGGATAACGAGCGTTTCGTCGGCAATGCCGAAGCGAACCGCATGCTCAAACGGGCCGCGCGCAGTCCCTGGCGTCTGCGCTGAGCCAGTCACCCAAACACCAAGTAGAGGACTCGACCATGAAGGCGCATCGGATCGTTCTCGTCATGCTCGTGCTGACTATTACTTCGTTCACGTCCGCGAAGAACTGTAGCGAGTGCCACAAGCTCCACCTGACCGGCGATGATCTCTCCGGCTGGCGCGGCGACACGGGCCAATGGCAGATTGTGGGCGACGCGCATCTGAATGACGGCAATCCCAAATTGCTCGCAGGCACGCCGGGCGCCGGCGCCATGCTCAATGGTCCGACGGGCCGAACGAAGCACCTGCTCAGCAAGCAGGAGTTCGGGGACGTTCGCGCCCACCTCGAGTTCAAGGTTGCCAAGGACTCCAACTCCGGCGTGTACTTCATGGGCCGCTACGAGATTCAGGTCTTCGACAGTTGGAAGAAAGAATCGCCCTATCCCGGCATCGAATGCGGCGGGATCTACCAGCGCTGGGACAACCAACGAGATCCCAAGGGATTCGAAGGTCACTCACCACGCGTCAACGCGTCGCGCGAACCCGGACAGTGGCAGACCTTCGACGTCATCTTTCGAGCCCCTCGCTTCGACACGAGCGGTAAGAAAATTGCCAACGCCCGCTTCGAGAAGGTCGTTCACAACGGCGTGATCGTGCACGAGGATATCGAGTTGACGGGGCCAACTCGCGCCGGCGCCTTCAACGATGAACGCCCCACCGGCCCTCTGATGCTCCAGGGCGACCACGGTCCCGTGGCGTATCGCAACATCTGGTTGGCCCCGGCCGACGCCAATCCGCTCTTCGCGATGGACTATGGAATCCAGGACGAGAAACACAAGACCGCCCGCGCCCAAGTGGAGGCGCTGGACGAGTTGGGCTACGCCGGTATCAGCGTGGGCCTCGGTCGCGGGCCGGCCCTTCCCGAGATGCTGGCCGAACTCGATCGCCGTGAGCTGCGATTGTTCACGGTGTACACGGGCGTCAACATCGATCCCGGGGAGCCCCCATACGACGACAAACTCATAGAGGCGATCAACGCCATGGAGGGGCGCAATGTGATGCTCTGGCTGTTCGGTCTCAGCAAACAACACAAGCCGTCCTCGCCGGCTGGAGATGAACGCGCCGTTGAGATCATCAGGAAGCTGGCCAAGGTAGCAGCCCAGCACAAGGTGCGCATCGCCCTGTACCCGCACAACAACTTCTGGCTCGAACGCGTCGAGGACGCCGTGCGTATCGCCAGAAAGGTGAATCGACCCAACGTGGGGGTTACTTTCAACCTGTGCCACTGGCTGAAAGTCAATCCCGAAGTCAGCGCCGAATCACTCGTCAAGCTGGCCGGAGATCGGCTCTTCGCCGTCAGCGTCAACGGCGCCGATGTCGGCGGGTCGGATTGGAAGACCTTGATCCAATTGCTCGACCAGGGCACATTCGATGTGAAAGGCTTCTTGAAGACACTGGGCCGGGCCGGTTATACTGGGCCGATAGGATTGCAGACCTATGGCATCGGCGGCGACGCCTATGACAATCTGAAACGCTCCATGACGGCCTGGGAGCAGCATTCCCGCGTCCTCTATGGAGATGTGTCGCCGTTTGGAGAACCGACAAAACAATAGGTCCCATAGGTCCTATTCGACCAATAAGACCTGTTGGAACCGATGGGAATCGATAGAACCACCATGGAAACTTTGAGATTACTGCGGGACTACTTCCCGACCGCCGTTTACACAGGCAAGTGCCTCGTGTTCATCAGCGAGGAATGGCGGGTCGAGCTGACCGAACACCGGGATAACGACTTCAGCCGGACGTCGGATCAGGCGCCCGTCATTCGCGTGCGCATCTTCAAGAAGGCGCTGAACGGCGAATTCGTGCCGGGATTCTATGAGGACTTCCAGTTGCCCTCCCTGGGTGAGTTGGCCGAGGAGGTCGAGAAGTACGTGCAACTGGCGATCGGCACGAACCTGCGGGAGAACGTCGAATAGGCATGGATCGACTCCCCCGAGAACCCGCCCTCCCTGCTCCCACTTTGTTGGCCCGGCGACGTAACACTCCAGACGGCTACGCGATTACAGACTATGTCCAAGCTTGAACTCCAGAGCGACGGCGACACAATTCAGTTCGTCGCCAAGATTGTGCCGGGAAGCAGTCGAACTGCCGTCGTGGGTCTGCTGGAGAGCATGGTGAAAATCAAGGTTGCCGCGCCGCCAGAGAAGGGCAAGGCCAATCAGAATCTGATCGCCTTCCTGGCCAAGCGGCTTGGCGTCAGGAAGAACGATATCCAGATCGTCGCCGGACAGACCAACCCGGTCAAACACGTGCAGATCGTCGGTGTCTCGCCCGAAACCTTGTTGGAGAAACTGGGCCTGAATCCCTGAGAGACCTGATGACCTCGAAACCTCCGCCCATCTCCGCCGCCCCTTCAGCCCCCGAGACCTCTCTGACTTACATGCTCAGGCTGGCCGGCCCGATGGTGGTCTCGACGATTTCCTTCACGATAATGCAATTTGTGGATCGATTCATGGTCTCCCGTCTGGGCACGAGCGCTCTGGCGGCGGTCTTGCCGGCCGGCTACGTGGCGTTCCTGACCGGGGGACTCGCGATGGGCGCCATCACGAGCCTCAACACCTTCGTCAGCCAAAGCCTGGGCCGCGGGGCACGGTCGGAATGCTCCAGCTACTTCTGGCAAACGGTCTACCTGGGCCTGACCTATTCGGCACTGGTCATGGCTCTGCTCTGGCCGGCCGCCCCATTGATCTTCAACCTGATGGGCCAGCCGGCCGACGTGGTGGACATGGAAGTGGTGTACTTTCGCATCATGCTGTGCGCCCAGATGGTCGCGGTCATCAACTGGTCCAGCAATCAGTTCTTCATGGGCATCCACACGCCGATCGTCACGATGTGTTCGTCCCTGTGCGGCCAGTGCGTCAACGTCGTCGCCAATTACGCCCTGATCTTCGGCAAATTCGGTTGCCCGGCCCTGGGAATCGCCGGCGCCGGTTGGGGTACCTTCACCGGCATCGCCGTAGCGGCGACCATCAATCTGGCGATCCTCTCGAGCGGACGCGTGAACCAACAGTATGCCTCACGCCGGACGCTGGGGATCGATCTGATCAAGATGCGCAGTCTCCTGCAAGTCGGCCTGCCCGCCGGCGTTGGTCTGATGGTGAACGTCGCGCTCTGGGGTGCGGTCCTGTTCGTACTCGTCGGTCGATTCGGCAAGGAGGCGCTGGCCGCCAGTAGCGCCGTGCTGGCTTACACCAACCTCTCGGTCATGCCCATCGTGGGAATATCGACCGCGCTGACCGCCGCGGTCGGCAAAGCCATCGGCGCCGGCCGCAAGGAACTGGCCATCCAACAGACAAGGGTCTGTCTCCGCATCGGCCTGATCTACATGGGGCTGGTCGGCGCCGCCTTCCTCGCCCTGCGCGATACGCTCATGGTCTTCTGGTCGCAGGACCCCAACGTCACAGCGGTCGGGTCCAGGATTCTGGTCTGCGCCGCGCTGTACCAGGTCTTCCATGCGACGCGCATCATCTACGGCGGCGCCCTGCGCGGCGCCGGGGACACGCTCTGGCTGGCCCTGATTTCAGGCGTCGGGGCGATCGGCGTTCTCGCCCTGGGCGGTGTCATCATCGTGTGGTGTTTCCCCAGTCTTGGGCCGCTGGGCCCCTGGTACCTGGCCGCGTTCAGTATCGTTGTCGTCGGCCTGGCAAACCGTTGGCGTTTCAAGAACGGGCGATGGATGGACATCGATCTGTTCAAGGACGACCCCACCGCGACCGCCGTCTCGATGGAACAGGGCCTCGACTCGGCATAGCTTCAGCGGTGCTTTGACCCGGACGACCCTGAATCAGTCGATCGGTTCGGGCAATTGCTTCATGTAGATGTTGCGGACTGCGCCGGCTGTTACCCAGGTCGCGACCCCCAACGGTTGACAGAGATCCATCTCAGGTCGGATGTCGATCTTCTTGTCCTTCGTTTCGACGTCGATCAGATCCTCTTCGTCGAGCCAGACCTGAATGCGCTCCGGCCGAACCCGCAACCGGACGTGATACCACGTCTTGTTCTTGAACGAATAGAACGTCGTCGTCTCATTCTCGGAAGCATCGTAGAAACCGATGTTGGACAGGCCGCACAGCGTCCCCCCCCAACCGCCCAGCACGAGCGTGCACGGATTCTCGCCGACCGGGAAGGTCAGAGCGCAGAAGAAATCCGAGCCGTCGACGCGCATCGCCTCGAGGGAAATCTCGTAGTCCATGCGAACGAGAGGTCCCGTCCAGGTGATGCCGGTCGCGTAGTTGCCCATCTCCAGGTAGATCGCCTCGTCCTTGACATGCACATCCCCCTGCCCGCCGAAGTCTGTCACCTTCCACAGTCCGAGCGTCTTGCCGTCGAAGAGGCTCACTTCCTTGCCGGGGCGAAACTCCAGGTCCGGTTCCGGAGTGGCTGATTCGACCGTCTCGACCTCAGCAGGAGCCGTCGGCTCAGTCACAGCCGGCGTCTCGGTCGCCTGGGAACAGCAGGGAGAAGAGACTTCCTCCTGACATGTCGTCTGGCATCCGACCAGCAAGACACCCAAGACCAACGCGGTCGTTACGAAGCCGCCACAACGCCAAGACCTACGCAAGGTAGTCACGCTCATACTGTCCTCCTGACAATCTAAATTCCCTTGGAAAAGGACTTACGGAAGGCTACAATTATACTGAAGGTCGATCATCGGACCAACAGATTTCTCCGATTAGGACAAATGCCTCAAGCGGAGAGAACACCGGGCCGATAAAGGACGTATGAGCAGACACTTAGGCGGATTCCAGCAGAGCAGTCCGAAGGTCGGAATTCGATGAAGATCTGGGGTGTCGTCGATAACAGCATTCTCCACAGGGAAGGGCCAATGCAGAAGGGTTTCCTGGCAATTATCGTTCTATGGATTCTCGCCGGTGGTTCGGTCCAGGCCCAGAGCGGGCGACTGGCCAACCGGAACAAAGCCGGTCTCTACGTCACACGCCTGGATCAGGTTCTGCGTCTGCAGGACGACGAGGTAGACCTGGCGACGGCGGCCTTGATCGCCTCGGAGCACTGGAGCGGCATCGTGCCCGGCCGCCGTTATCTCGAGCAACTGGACGCGATGGCGCTGGAGATTCGCGCCCGCGTGGTGGAGCAGCGCCACCGGATGAATCATCACGCCATTCCCATCATCAACAACTACCTCTTCAACGAACTTGGATACAGCACGATCTCCCATGCGGACGATCCAAACGATCTGTTCCTCCACTCGGTTATGGACGGCCGCCGGGGATATTGTCTGAGTCTTTCCGTGTTGTATCTGGCGCTGGCTGAGCGACTGGGTCTGCCTGTCTACGGCGTAGTCGTGCCGGGACACTTCTTCGTCCGCTACGAGAGCGGCCGGATACGGTTCAACATCGAGACCACATCCGGCGGCGCGACCCCTCCGGACAACCACTATCTTCAGAAGTTCAATGTTCCCAACAACGGCCAACACACGCTCTACATGAAGAACCTCACCAAGCGCCAGTCGCTGGGCTGTTTCTTCAACAACCTGGGCAACGTCTACAACGATATTGGTGACATCGACACCGCCCAGGTGGCGCTGGAACGCGCCGTGGAGATCAACCCGTCACTGTCCGAGTCACGGGCGAACCTCGGGAATATCTACCTGGAGAAAGGCCGGCCCGAAGACGCCATTCGTCAATACCGCGCCGCCCTCGAAATGAACCCCAACGACCCGAAGACCCACAACAACCTGGGCAACGGGTACATGGAGCTGGACCATCATAGTTTTGCCGTCGCCTCCTACCGGCAGTCCCTGGCGCTCGATCCGAATTTCGTCGACGCCTACCGCAATCTCGCACTGGTCTTCACCCGAACAAAGCACTACGCCAACGCCCTGTCCGAGTTGCGCCAGGCCGCGGCCCTGGAGCCGGAGAATGCGGACATCTACAATCACATGGGCGATCTCTACCTTCGTCTGAAGCAGTACCAGAACGCCATCACCTACTTCCAGAAGGCCCTGCGATTCAAGCGCGACTCCGCGGATGCCTATAGCGGGCTCGCCCAGTGCTATCGCCAACTTGGACAGACTTCAAACGAGATCCAAGCGTACAAGAATGCCCTGGCGATCAAGCCGAACCTGCTGGTGGCCGTGGTGAACTTGGGCAACGCTTACTTCGGTCGCAAGGACTTCAACTCGGCCGTTCAGTACTATTTACGGGCGATCGAGCTGCGGCCTGATGACCCGTGGATTCACTACAACCTGGGATCGGCCTATTCCAATGCGAGTGACTTCACCGAGGCGATCCTGGCTTACCGACAGGCGCTCAAGATCGATCCGGACATGGGTGAGGCCCATCACGGGCTGGCGTACGGCCTCTATATGCTCAAGCAATACGACCTGGCGTGGGAGCATATCAGCCTCGCTCAGAGACTCGGCGCGGAGGTTTCGGCCGAACATGTCGAGGCGATTCGAAGCCAATTGAAATAGCGAGAGACATCGCTTCTGGTTTGAGTGGAGCGTGCGGGTAAGGCGGTATTCGGATCACCTGCCCACCCGGCAATGAACTGCGAGCAAACACGAACGCCCATGAACGTGAGCCACACTGGGAGAAGACCACTGATCGGGATCATTGGCGGGATTGCGTCGGGCAAGAGCACGGTCGCGGCCGAGTTCGCGAAGCTGGGTTGCGCTGTCATCGACGCCGACGCCATCGCCCACCAAGCGCTCGATACGAGCGCCATTCGAGACGCCATCGTGGAGGAGTTCGGGCGCGCCGTCCTGGACGATTCGCAGAAGATCGACCGACGCAAAGTAGCCGAGAGCGTCTTCGGCGACCGGGAGAAACTCACGACCCTGAACGACATCATTCATCCGTACGTCTTCGCCCAGACCGAGGAACGGATCGCTCGCTACGCGCGTGACGAAACCATCAGAGCGATCGTCCTTGATATGCCGCTTCTGGTGGAAGTCGGCTGGGCCGATCGCTGCGACAGAATCGTATTCGTCGATTGCGATCGAGAGCAGCGTTTGGCCCGCGCCCAGCGGACGCACGGACTGAGCGCCGCAGAGATCAAAATTCGGGAAAATTTTCAGATTTCGCTGGACACCAAAGCAGCCCTGGCCGATAATACCATTGACAACAATTCAGGCTTCTCGACGTTGGTCAAGCAAATCCAGTTTATCTTCTCTTGCATAACTTAAGAATAGTTGCCGTGGTTCAGTAGAAGTTGCGCGTAGCCCTGTTGTCTCCTTGAGTTGCAGGCACGAAAGTGTCCGCTCCGAAGCTCAAATCCCGTCGAACCACGAGGAGAAGGTGGTCCATATTGGCAACAGGGTCGTCACCCTCACCGCTGGGGCAGGTTCCTTATTTCGCAACCCCTGGTCAAAAGGTGACTGCGAAACTCGCGTGCCGTGCAGAAGGAGCAATTATGGCGAAGGCCAAGACAACCAAGAAGAAGAAAAAGACCCGGAAGAAAGCCGCCGCTCCCAAGGCTGCCGCTGAACGCGCCGAAGAAGTGCAGGAGGCCGAGGCCGCCACGGCGCTGGCCGATGCGGATGAAACCGGCAATGACGGCGAAACCACGGGAGAGGAATCCACGCACGCCAAGTACGAGCGCATCAAGAAGGGTAACCTGTACCTGACGGACCTGCAGAAGCTGACCGTCGCCGAGCTCCACGAGATCGCCAAGAATGAAGGCCTCGTCGAATACAGCGCTCTGAAGAAGCAGGATCTGATCTTCCGAATCCTCAAAGAACGCATTCGCCAGAACGGCTTGATGTACGGCGAGGGCGTCCTCGAAGTCCTGCCCGACGGTTACGGCTTCCTGCGCAACCCTGACTACAACTACCTCTCCTCGTCCGACGACATCTATGTGTCCCCGTCTCAGATTCGCCGGTTCGGACTCCGCACGGGCAACGTCGTGTCGGGACAGATCCGCCCGCCGAAGGATTCGGAGAAGTACTTCGCTTTGCTCCGCGTCGAAGCCATTAACTTTGAGAATCCCGATGCCCTGGCGGATAAGATCGTCTTCAGCGACCTGACGCCGCTGCATCCCGAGAATCGACTCGTCCTGGAGACCTCCGGCGATGAGATGAGCATGCGGATCATCGACATCGTGACACCGGTCGGTAAGGGACAGCGTGGTCTGATCGTCGCTCCCCCGCGAACCGGTAAGACAGTCCTCCTCCAGAAGATGGCGAACGCGATCACCGAGAATCATCCGGAAGTGAAACTGATCGTCCTGCTGATCGACGAACGGCCGGAAGAAGTGACGGAGATGGCGCGCAAGACCGCCGACGACGTCGAGGTGATCAGCTCGACCTTTGACGAGCCGGCCGCCCGGCATTGCCAGGTCGCCGAGATCGTTATCGACAAGGCCAAGCGTCTGGTCGAGTACGGCCAGGACGTCGTCATTCTGCTCGACTCCATCACCCGTCTGGCACGAGCTTACAACAACGAGACGCCCCACTCCGGCCGCATCCTGACCGGTGGTGTCGACGCCGGCGCCATGCAGATGCCGAAGAAGTTCTTCGGCGCCGCCCGTAACGTCGAAGAAGGCGGCTCGCTGAGCATCTTCGCCACCGCCCTGATCGACACCGGCTCCAAAATGGACGAGGTCATCTTCGAAGAGTTCAAAGCCACGGGCAATATGGAACTGCATCTCGACCGACGACTGGTCGACCGCCGCGTGTATCCGGCCATCGACATCAGCCGCAGCGGCACGCGACGCGAGGAACTGCTCCTCGATCCGAAGGAGCTGCCGCTGGTGTACCGCCTGCGACGCGTGCTCAGCGACCTCAACCCGGTCGAGGCGGTGGAACTGCTCAAGAGCCGACTCGCCAAGACGCGCAGCAATGGCGAATTCCTGATGACCATGAATATGGACTAGCGTTCGCGCCGCATCCCTTCGGGGACAAGGGTCCGACCCGCGCAACGAAAGACGCGGCAATGTAGCTTGATCGGGCCTTTACACGGTGACCGCAGAACAGTACTATGAGAACCGGCAGGCGCGCGTCTGCCGGTTTTTTTTTTGCCGACCCTTGAAGTTGAGAATGCCATGACAGAGCAGTTAGCCAAGGCCTACGATCCGCAGACCGTCGAAGCACAGGTCAACGCCCTCTGGGCATCGGCTCCCTATTTTCATCCGGCCCCGTCCGACGGCGCCGCCGACTGCAAGGCCTACACGATCGTGATCCCGCCCCCCAATGTCACGGCGGCGCTGCACCTCGGACACGCTCTGAACAATACGCTCCAAGACATTCTGATTCGTTTCCGCCGTATGCAGCAGTTTCGAACGCTCTGGATGCCCGGCACGGACCACGCCGGGATCGCCACCCAGACAGTGGTGGAGAAACGCATCCTGGCTGAGGAAGGCAAACGGCGGACCGACTTCGAGCGAGACGCCTTCATCGGGCGCGTGCAGGCATGGAAGGACGAGTACGAAGCCACGATCATCGGCCAGCTCAAGGCAATGGGCTGTTCGTGTGACTGGCAACGGACGCGCTTCACCATGGATGACGTCTGCGCCAAGGCCGTCCGCGCCAACTTCTTCAAACTCTTCAAGGACGGTCTGATCTACCGCGGCAAGCGTCTGGTCAACTGGGACCCGGCCACCCAGACAGTCCTGGCCGATGACGAGGTCGAACACGAAACAGTCCAGGGGCACTTCTGGTATCTGCGCTATCCGCTCGCGACGCCGGTTGAGGTTGACGGCCGGCAGATCGACCACGTCACCGTGGCGACCACGCGTCCTGAGACCATGCTGGGCGATACCGCGATCGCGATGAACCCGGGTGATCCCCGCGCAGCAGCACTGGTGGGCCAACGGGTGCGGCTGCCCATCGTCGGTCGACTGATTCCCATCATCGCCGACGAGCACGTAGTCCTTCCCAACCCTGAGAGTGACGACGAGAAGGCACGCTTCTCCACGGGTTTTCTGAAAGTCACACCGGCCCACGATCCCGACGACTGGCAGATCGGCCAGCGGCACGACCTGCCCATCATCAACGTCATGGCGCCTGACGGCTCCATCAGTGACAAGTACGGCTGGGAGGATGCGACCGAACCGGAGGCCCAGAACCTGCTGGGCATGGACCGCTTCGAGGCGCGGGAGGCAATCGTCGAGTGGTTCCGCCAGGAGAAGCTTCTCGAAGACGTTCGCGACTACGCGCACGAGGTGGGCCATAGCTATCGCAGCCATGTGCCGATCGAACCGTACCTGTCCGATCAGTGGTATATCGCCGTCAAGAAACCGATCGAGCATCTGGCCGAGAAGTTCGGCGCGGGACTCATCGAGGGCACGGATGTCCCCGCCAACTCCCTGGCGGGCCTGGCACTGAAACCGCTAGTGGACGGTCGCCTGCAGTTCATTCCCGAACGCTACAGCAAGACATACCAGAACTGGCTCGAGAACCTGCGCGACTGGCCCATCAGCCGCCAACTCTGGTGGGGACATCGGATTCCAATCTGGTCCAAGGCCGGGCGCGACGCCCCACTGCCCGACCAATGCGCAGGGGCCGACGCGATCCAATCGATCAGCGCCGAATCGGATGAGGGGCCGGTGACGTTTGTTTGCCCGGCGCCGGGTCACGAGGATCAAGAGGCGTCTCTGGAAGCCGCGGGCTGGATCCGTGACAACGACGTGCTGGACACGTGGTTCTCATCGGCGCTCTGGCCGTTCAGTACAATGGGCTGGCCGGAGGAGACGCCGGAACTGAAGACGTTCTACCCAGGCGACGTGCTCTGCACGGCCCGCGAGATCATCACCCTCTGGGTCTCGCGTATGGTGATGATGGGCCAGTACTGTGTCGGCGACATCCCCTTCAAAGACGTTTACATCCACGCGATGATTCAGGACGGCCAAGGCCGCAAGATGTCCAAGAGCCTGGGCAATGGGATCGATCCGCTCGTCGCGATCGACAGCCACGGCGCCGACGCGATGCGCTTCACGCTGGCCAGCATGACCACCGACACACAGGACATCCGCATGCCCGTGGCGCCGATGACGCTGCCCGATGGGCGCGAGGTCAATACGTCTCCCAAGTTCGACGTGGGCCGCAATTTCTGCAATAAGCTCTGGAACGCATCGCGCTTCGCGATGATGAACCTCGAAGGCTTCGACCCGGCCGGGTTCGACGCAGCGCGAATGGACGTGACAGATCGATGGATCCTGTCGCGACTGGCCGCGACCCAGTCGGAAGTCACGGCGGCACTGGACGCCTTCAAGTTCAGTGAACCACTGTCGTTGCTCTACCGGTTCTTCTGGAACGATCTGTGCGATTGGTATCTGGAATGGGCCAAGTTTCGCATGCGCGACGAAGCGCAGAAAGCGACCGCGCAGAACGTACTGGCGTTCGTCCTGGACCGCGTGCTGCGTCTACTGCATCCGTTCGTTCCCTTCATCACCGAGGGTATCTATCAGAAACTCAGCGAGGTGGCGCCGGGCCGCGGCTTGACGGGCATTGCTCCGGCCGACGCGGCGCAGGCCCTGACCGTTTCGCAATGGCCCGCCGGCCTAGACGGACAGATCGACAGTGACATCGAAGAGGAGATTCGGGTCGTCCAGGAGACGATTCGCGCCGTTCGTGACATCCGCAACAAGTATAACAAAGCGAGCGAATCGCTGACCGCTTCGGCCGACGCTCCAGAGGCGATGGCTCAAATACTGAATCGACACAGTCAACTCGTGTGTCAGTTGGCTCTTCTCGAAAGCTTCCAGGCATCTCAGGGCGCGCCGAAGCCGAACAACGCGGCGACGACGCTAGTAGAAGAGACGAAGCTGTACGTACACGATGTCATCGATCGCGAGGCGGAACTAGCCCGACTCGAAAAGCAGAAGCAGGAGATCGAGCGGGGTAAGAAGGCGACCGAAGGCAAGCTGGCAAACGAGAATTTCGTGAACCGCGCCAAGCCGGAGGTCGTCGCGCAGGCCCGCGAACGGCTCGAGCAGTTTCAAGAACAACTGAAGGCCGTGGAGGCCCTGCTGGCCGAACTCAAAGATTGATCCGATCACGGGAGATCAGAGATGGACGTGGAAGTCGAACTATCCCGCATCATCATCAATGAAACGTCCGACCAGCAGATCATCGTCCTGAAGGAACGCCAGGGTCCCCGCGCCTTTCCGATCGTGATCGGTATCGTCGAGATCTTCGCCATCGACCGCCGTCTCAAGGGCATTGAACCGCCGCGACCGATGACGCACGATCTGTTGGCCAGCGTCATCGACCACCTCGGCGCCAAGGTCGAGCGGATCGTAATCGACGATCTGCGCAACCACACGTTCTACGCCAA
>JANQFY010000077.1 GCA_028277585.1 Sedimentisphaerales bacterium | reverse complement strand
TACCTGATCGGGAACAATGAGACGGTCGAAATCGTCAATCCGGCGGCAGCCACGTACTACATCATGCTGAGCGCCTACCAGGCGTACGCCGACCGCCGTGACGCCGTAGGTGGCGACGAGGCTCATGTCGGCGTACGCCTGGTAGGCGCTCAGCATGATGTAGTACGTGGCTGCCGCCGGATTGACGATTTCGACGGTCTCATTGTTCCCGATCAGGTACGGCCGATAGTCCCAGCTCGACGCCGTGGGCTTGGAGCCCTTCTTGACGTGCAGGTCACAGTCGCCCGTGCCACCGGAGATCGCGATGTTCAGGAAATCCTGGCCCGCAGGCACGACGATCTTGTAGAACGCCTCACTGCCGGTGGTGCCGGTCAGGTGCGTTACCGGGACGCCGTTGGTCAGCGTGATGACTTCCTCCACGAGCGGCGTATAGGTCGCTACCAGAGTTACGCCGGTGTAGGGGCTGTAAGCGTTCAGCATGATGTAGTACGTTCCGGCCGTAGGCGTGTTGATGGTGACCGTCTCGTCATTGCCAAGCAGGTAAGGACGATAGTCCCACTCCGTTGTGGTCGGTTTGGCGCCCTCGCGGACATAGAGGTCCACGTCGCCCGTGCCGCCGGAGATCTGGATATCCAACTGGGCCTGGCCGCTGGGCACGTCGATCTTGTAGAAGACCTGGCTGCCCGCCGCTCCGGCCAGATTGGGCACGGGGACGCCGTTGCTGAGCGGAATCGCGTCGCCGCCACCGCCGCCGGTGTTCTCAAAGGTCCCGACGAGGGTCAGGCCGGCATAGTCGTGATAGCCTCGGATCATGACCAACCAGTTGCCGTAAGGCGGATTGTCGATGGTGACCTTCTCGTTGTTGCCGATTTGATAGGGACGGTAGTCGTAGTCTGTCGTGGTCGGCGGGGAATCCAACTGAACGTAGAGGTCCGCGTCACCGGTGCCGCCGGAGATCTCGAATTCCAGCTTGGTCTGGTCGCTGGGCACGATGAAGCGATAGTACTTCTCACTGCCCTCGAGCCCGTTGATATTTGTGACGGGAACACCGTTGCTCAGGAGGGTCACGGTGCCCATGAACCAGTAGTCGGCATTGAGAGTGACATTGCTGAACGCCTGGCGGGCGCGAAGCATGATGTACCAGGTGCCGCTCTGCGGGTTGTTGATGGTGACGGTCTCATCGTTGCCCGGCAGATACGGACGATACTGCCAATCGACCACGCTGGGCTTGGCGCCCCACTTGACGTAGAGATCGCAGTTGCCGGTTCCGCCGAAGGTCTTGATTTCCAGCGCCGCCTGTCCGGACGGCACGTCGATCTTGTAGAAGATCAGTTCATTCAGTGCGGCCGAGAGGTTCGGGACAGGAACGTCGTCCTGCAGGGCCAGGACGTCGCCGTACATGGCTCTCAGTGTGACGCCGGAATAGTTGCTGTAGCCGCGAATGACAATGTACCAGGTCCCGGCAGCCGGGTTCTCGATGGCAACCGTCTCGTCGTTGCCTGCCAGGAAGGGACGGTAATCATAGTCGGACGTTGTAGGTCGAGCGCCGAGCTTGACATAGAGGTCCGCGTCGCCGGTTCCGCCGGAGATCATGATCTCCAGATTGCTTTGGCCAGCCGGCACTTCGATGCGGTACACCTTCTCACTGCTCGCCGCCCCGGCCAGATTGGGCACGGGCACGCCGTTCTGTAGTTCGGTTCCCACACCGCCGCCGTGGCTCGCCAGCAGCGTGACGCCCGCATAAGCGTTGTAACCCCGGAGCATGATGTACCACGTCCCGGGGGTCGGATTGTCCACGGTAACGGTCTCATTATTGCCCAACAGGAACGGTCGGTAGTCGTAGTCGGAGAGGGTCGGCAGGGCGCCTTGTTTGACGTACAAGTCGCAGTCGCCGGTGCCGTTGGAGGTCGCGATCTGCAATTTGGACTGCCCCGCAGGCACTTCGATGGTGAAGTACAATTCGCTGCCCGTCGCGCCGGCCAGCCCCGGCACGGGAACGCCGTTGGCCAGAGGGACGATACTGACACTGGCCGAATAGGTGGCCGCAAGCGTCAGGCCCGAATAGGCGGTATAGCCCCGCAGCATGATATACCATATGCCGTCGGCGGGGCTGTCGATATGCACATCCTCAGCATTGCCCACCTGGTAAGGGCGGTAATCGTAGCTGGTGGTCGTGGGCAGGGCGCCTCGACGGACGTAAAGATCGCAATCGCCCGTTCCGCCCGAAATGGCGATATCCAGCTCATCCTGGCCCGCGGGAACGGCAATCATGTAGAACTGCTCACTCCCGATCGTCCCGGAAAGGCCGGTCAGAGGGACTCCGTTGGTCAGTTCGACCGGGGCCGCGTGTGCCACGGAGGCCAGCATACCCAGGACCGCCAGGACGACCAGCATGTTTCTCGGACGCGCTTTGCTCAGACCGTTCATTTTTCACTCCTCTCTAAACCTGTACAATACCTGTACAATTCTACGAATCCTGTTCCGATTCTGATTGTCGGACATATGACTGACTCAGATTAGTGCCATCAGCGGTGCAGTTCGTAACGCGTTTTCCATAATTTTGCCCCGTTGTCTTACCCCGCGTTTTGACCGCTTGCTTTGTGAGTTCTGTGATGATTGTGATGGCTCCGTCGGGCCTGACGGACGCCCAGCGCGGCACGTCGGTCGCCGCGCGCGCCATCCGACGAGACCCCTTGCCAGACACCTCCTTGTGAAATTCCGGCCTGCCTTATAGGCCGTTTGGGCGTGTCGCAAGCCAGTTGCCGGCTTGCACCCTCCTAGTGGCCCAAGAATCCAGTTTTCAGTGGTTCCTTGTTGGTTCGATTGTATCAGTCGCCGAGGTGGGGGTCAAGGTCCGATAGTGGTGTCGGTGTTTCTTTCCGATTCTGGCAGTGGAGGGCTTGAATGTGTCCGATAAACCCAACTGCAGCCCGGGATCGATCCGAGAAACGGGTCGCGGCGCAGACGCCTCGCCATTATAATCGCCCGAGCCCGGAACTGCTGGAAACGCCTTCCCGAAAGGCGCCGGGCCGCAGATACTCACATGGGAGAAACGGAGCCAATATGGACAACATCTCGCGTCGTCAATTCGTCAGGACCGCAGTTGCCGTATCCACCATCGCTTGTGCCGGAGGGACGACTACGATCTCCGAACTGATGGCCCGACCCGCCGATAGGGGAGACGACGCCTACCGCTCTCAATGGCATCGCATGCCCGACCGGTATTGGACGGGCCCCGCCACGTGGGCCAACCCCTGGGAGGATTGGCAGATTCAGGGGGGCAAGCTGGTCTGCACCAAGACCGGCAAGGGCAATCGCACGGTCCACTGTCTGACGCACCAACTGAACGAAGGCAAGGGCACTGCTGAGATCGCGGTCACTATCCAGTACTGCGGCTCGAAGACGACCAGCGAGACGGGAGAAGGGCTTGTCCGTCAGGCGGCCCGGACTCAGCACGATGAGGCGCTTGGCTCGGCAGGCTTCGCGCTGGGGATTAGGGTCAATGATCCGATCGACGATTACCGCAGTCGTCTGCTGTTCGGCGCCGGGCTCAATGTCGGCCTGACGGGAGCAGGCGAACTGATAATCGACCCTGATCATCGCACCACATCGGCGCCGCTCGCTCAAGCTCTCGCGGCCGGCAAGCCCGTTCGCCTGGTGTGTCGAATCCGCCCCGAAACGAACAAGAATACCTACTCTCTGGAACTGAAGGCTATCGGCTCCGAGGACGACACGGCCTACGCGACAGTCCAGGCGGGGGGGATCGCGTCTGAGGTCCTGGCGGGCAACATCGCGATCGCGAACAACCTTCCGCAGAAAGTGGTTGAGACTGCGCCGGCCGGGCTGTACGCCTTCTCCGACTGGACGATCGCCGGCTCAAAGATTGCTGCGACGCCGGATCAGGCGTTCGGACCGGTCCTTTGGACGCTGTATACGCTGAGCAATCGGGTCATGAAGATGACAGCCCAAATGCCCCCGGTAGGGGACGCGGATAGTGACACCGCCCACCTCCAGATTCAGTCGGACGCTGGTTGGACCACCGTCGCCGGTGCGAAGATCGACCCGTTGGCTTGCACCGCAACCTTCCGAGTGCCGGACTGGGACGATACTCGCGATATTCCCTATCGCGTCTGCTGGACGCAGAAGTACACCGACGGCGCCCGCGAAGAGCATACCTATGCCGGAACGGTGCGCAAGGACCCCAAGGACAAGCGCGAGATCGTCGTCGCCGGCTACTGTTGCTTCGTTGATTACCTTTTCCCCAATGTTGCGATCGCCGAGCAGACGCGGGAATCCGACCCGGATATCATGTTCTTCACGGGGGACCAGATCTACGAGGGGGTCGGCGGTTTCGGGATCATTCGCCAAGGAGACATCAAGCGGATGATGGTCAACTACCTGCGCAAGATCGCCTTGCTGGGCTGGAGCTTCCGCGATCTGACCAGAGACCGGCCCACGGTTTGGATGCCGGACGACCACGATGTCTATCACGGCAACGTCTGGGGCGCCGAAGGGCGCAAGATCAGTCTCGAAGAGTGGTCTAGCCGAACCGACTACAAGAACTCAGCCTGTGTCGGCAATATGGGTGGATATGTCCAGCCGGCCGACTTCGTCATTGCTGTCGAGCGGACGCAGACGGCCCATCTGCCCGACCCGTATGACCCGACGCCCGTTGATCAGGGCATTGGCGTCTACTACACGGCGCTGAACTACGGACGCGTCAGCTTCGCGATTCTTGAAGATCGGAAGTTCAAGTCGGGTCCGATGAGCGTCTTCCGGCATCAGAGCCATCGGCCGGACTGGATCACTGATCGTGCCGCGGCCCGGGCCGCTGACGTGCCGGCCGCCAAGTTGCTTGGTGACCGTCAGTTGACGTTCTTGCGTGACTGGATCGGCGATTGGCGCGACGTTGACATGAAGATGACAGTCTCGCAGACGATCTTCTGCAACGCGGCGACCCATCATGGAGGACCAAACCACTTCCTGGTGGCGGACATGGACTCCAACGGCTGGCCTCAGTCGGGTCGCAGCCGGGCGCTCGACATCGTTCGTCGGGGATACGCCTTGATGCTGGGGGGCGATCAGCACCTGCCCACGGTGATTCAGCACGGCATTGAGAAGCATCACGACGCCGGTTTTTCCTTTTGTGTTCCGGCCGGCGCGACCGGCTACCAGCGGTGGTGGCGTCCGGAAGAGATTGATGCGATGACTCGCGCCGGGGCGCGCCATGACAATCGCGCCAATACGGGGTCCTACGCCGATGGTTTCGGAAATCGTATCGATGTTTGGGCCGTGGCCAATCCGCCGCTGAAGCGGACCGCCAAGACGCGACTGGAGACGGGCCGGCAGAAGTCCGCCGGCTTCGGCATCGTTCGCGTCCACAAACAAGAGGGCGCCTTCACCTTGGAAGCCTGGCCCGTCGGCGCCGATGTCACCAATCGTCGACAGAGTGACATGTACCCGGGTTGGCCCGTCAAGGTCAGCGCGGACGAGTGCGCCGGGGCGGCCAATCCGACCCTGCCCACGGTGACGCTGCGTCGTTGGAACCGAGAGGACCGACCCGTTGTCCAGGTCCTGGACGATCAGGGTCGAATCGTGAGCATGTCACGAATGACCTCCTCGCGATTCACACCTCGCGTCTTCGACGCGGACGCCAGCTACACAGTCAATGTCATCTGGCCCGAGGCGCCGAGTGAGGCTGAACAGATCCTGATGACGTTTGCCGACGTTCATCCTGGTCAGTCCGGCCGACTGCTCGTTCGACCGAGACGCTGATGGGCCGTGATGGAGCGGGTTCAGTACATGGACGGATGACTGAGAAACAGAACCTTCTATTAGGATTAGGACTGCAATGACAGAAGAGGGACAAATCAATCGATCTTCCTTGTTGGTGATGGCTTTCGAACTGGAGGGTTTGTGCACGGGGCTGCGCTGCACCGTGCCAAACGGGTTGACCCCGTCGGTGAGGACGATTGCCATCATGAATCGCCTTCTCCGTGAGTTCTCGGAGAAGGTCGAGGGCTGCGCGCTTGATGAACTGCCCGAGTTGAGCGAAGATGCCTCACCCGTTGATCTGCTGATCATCGCCGAGATGTTGCGTTCGGCGCTGATGTCGTTTCTGACGCCGGACGAGCGTGATGCTCGCGATCGCACGTTCGGATTCGGCGCCGCCCAAGACGGCCGGTAGCGTCTGATCCTGAATGTGTTTGTCATGCACTGCCGCGGGTCGGAGTTGGGTCGACCATTGAATACTGAGTTCTGGAGTGCAGTACAGTCCTCCATTCTTGGGGGTAAGAACCTGTTGTGGGAAGGAGAAGAACCATGAAGCGACACACAGTTTTCATCCTTGTTATTGGTGTGCTCCTGGGCAGTTGTTTGACGCTGGCCTTGGGGGCCAAGAAACGTTCGAGTCGCCCCGTGGGGACGTATCAGGCGACGGTCGAGGAGGACGGGAGCGATGTTTGGGTGTTGAATACTACCACTGGCGACCTGTACGTGTTCAACGTCAGAACGGGACGCTGGGACGTCTTGGGATTCGTGCCGGACTAGCGGCCTGGTAGTCGGGATGTATCAGCCATAGGTCCGGCCCGAGTCATCGACGTATAGCTCGGACTGGGCCTGGCTGATGACCTCGGCGGCCTTGGGCACCTCGGTCAGGTCGGGGACTCGGAGCAAACGCCAACACTTCCGACAGCGCATACGGCGGTCGGCGCCGGTGGCGTCCAGCCACCAGCGATAGCCGCAACGTGGGCATCTGGCGATAATGTGCATCCGATAACCTTCTGTTTCAAAGTAACTTAGGAGTTTGCTCTACCCCTATTGTCGTCCACACGGGGCAAATATTCTGAGCTTCATTCCGTTTTTCCCTGCTCGACAGGTAGGGATCCGTCTGATAATAAGAAGGCGCCCAATCCTGAGGTGGTAACGGTCGGAAGTGGAAAACTTCTCGGACCTAGCGAGCGTAGAAATCTTTTGATTCGGCCCTCATCGGCGTGGTACAATACTAGTCTACTAAGGCGATGTGGATGATGAACCTGAGCGTACAAAAACCGTTTGATTTGAACGACTTGGCGGCTGCCGCGCGGCCTTTCGCGCGCCGACTGCTACCGGGTCGGGTCGAATCAGGCGATTCCGTTCGGGTAGACGTTCACGTCCGCAGCTATGGCGACGCGCTGCCCGCGGTTCGCCCCATGCCAACCGTCAGGTCCACCACGGGGCAGATGCCGATCGGTACGTTGCTCGACTGCTATCTGTAGTGCTCTTTCGGGCCCTCTCCACCCTCTGCCAGCGATTCAGGCTTGAGTTCTGCGCATAAAAAAGGGGGCCTTTGCACCATCCTTGGCAGGCCCCGCGACACGATCGGGAGTGTATTAAGGACTTTATATACCGTAGGTTAGCATGTTTTCAGCCGCCGAGGCGATGTTCTCTGGGCTGGTCAGACGGCCGGACCGCAGGAGTTCGCGCGCCTCTTTCACGGCGTCGGTATCGGTCTTGTCGGACTGCTTGGCCTGACTGATCAGGTCGCCGAAGCGAACCTGCAGAGCGGCGTCAGCGTCTTCGGCAGGGCGCGAAGCGGCCGGATCGGTGTTCGGCAGCGGTGGCTGCCCCATGAGAGGCCCAATCTGATTCGAATTGATATTGTTAATCATCGCGTATCTTCCTTCAATATCCGCGTTTCTACTTCTCTTCTCGTTCGATCGGGCGGAACCTTTAGGCCGTTTCGGGCAAAAAACACGCTTTGATAGTGCTGTACGCGTGGTTTCGTGAGAATATTTCAGGCCCCCGGTTACTCGCGGTCAATCCTGACTGTGGTCCAGCGTGTCGACGACTTCATAGGCGACGAATTTGGCGAATCGCAGGGAACTGATGATTACCAGTTCCTCGCGAAGAGAGGCCAAGCCCGAGCGCTGTTCGCTCTGGAAATAGTGTTTGATCCGCCTCTCAATGCTCTTGTCGGCGGTATCCCAGACCTGTTCGAGCCCCCAGAGCAGTTGCCCGTCGGTCAGGTCGAGCAGTTTCAGACGCAGGCCGACCACAAGGCGGGGATACGGCTGGTACTCCGTGACGGTGGCCACGAGCAGGCCGTTGCATTTGAGGGCCTCCCGCATGGCGAGCAGCTTTTTGAGGGCCTGAAGGGAGTCTATATTGTCCTGAAGGCCGCGCCATTGAGGATCGTCATGGCGCACGATGGTCAGGCCGAAGATCTGCTTCTTCTGCAGCGCCGTGAACAGGGCCTGGGTCATGTCGCTTGAGATGTTCGGATAGCCCGAATCGTTGTCAAATTCGACCAGGGCGACTCGACCGAGCGTGCTCAAGTCCTTGTAGGGGTTGAGGTAATAGGAATTACTCATCCCGTTGTTGTTGAGCGGGGTCTCACAGCCGCAGGTCAAGGTCAGGAACGCCAACGACGCCAGAGCGAGCCCGGCCCGCGCGCGCAGAGCGCGTCGCATCATCTTTGTGTGACTGGAGTGAACCGGTTTACGGTGCATTGGGCTCTCCTGTTGCCGAACTGTTCGGCAGAGACGTATCGGCGGACCCCGGGTTCAGCACGCCGGCATGTTGGCTCTCCAGGCTGCCGGCTTCGCCGCCGAGGATCTCCAGGACCTTGAGCAGCGCCTCCAACTGAGCCTTCGCGGCCTGGCGCATTTCCCCACGAAAACCGAGAATGTTGGTCTTCCAGTTGTTCAGCTCCGTCAGCATCTCGATGAGCAGATCGTTCGCCTCACCGAGTTCCTTCTGTGTCTGCCGTAGTTTCGCTTCAAGGGTGGCGATCTGCTGCTGGAGCGCCTCGTTCTCGACGACCAGTTGCTGGTTCTCTTCCCGCAAGGCGATCGTTTGGTCAGACAGTCGGGCGTATTTCTCCGACAGTTCGATCGCCGATTCGACCGCCGTGCGCCCCTCCAGCGGAGTGTCCTGGAAACGCTTGGCTGTAGCTGCGTTGTTGGTAGGACGCTGACTGGGGTCGGTCGGTGTCGCACGCTGCCGGCCCTGAGGGGATGTCGTACAGCCGCTGGCGATCAGGATCAGCGATGCGAGGAACAATGGAATCATTCGTCTTATTCGGATCATTTCGATGCCTCCTGGTGGGCCGAGGTCCTAGGCCGGCGCGGGCGCGTAGTCGCATCGGACATGGGTGATCTTTCCGCACGAGCAGATGACCTCGACGAGGGCATACTCTGGATGGTTCTCGGCGATGCGTATCTGCGCAGGCTCAGAATTCTGAGCTGAGCAGCCGACCGCAGGGGCCGTCTCCGCGTCCAGTGATAGCCGCAACGGGCCGGCGAACTGCACTTCGTTGGCTTTGAGAACATGTCGCATGGTTCTTGGCTTCTTCCTTGGCTTACACACCAGGCCGGTCGCGTTTGCTCGAACGCCTTCTAGGCGCAGTAGTCAATCGAATGAGGGTCATCGTCATTGTGGCGCGCCTCAGGCTCTGGGGTCTCTTCGGTTTCAGGCTCTTCGTGGTGCTGGTTCGGCGCCGGCTGTCGGCGCTTCCGTTCCTGTCTGCGTTTGGCCGGCTCCATACCCTGGATGGTAGGAAGACTCTCAACGGGCTTAATCACACTATAATCACTGTCCGCCATCGTGGTATTCTCCCAATAACGCGGAAAGATTCACCAATGCACTGGCGTGCAACTGACTGACACGGGACTCGGTGATTTCCAGCAAATCGGCGATTTGCTTCATCGTCAAGTGTTGATGATAATAAAGAACAATGATTTGCAGCCGCCGCGGCTCGAGTTGCTGCATCGCGGCCTTTAGCTTCTCCAGCATTTCGGCCTTCTCGATTCGGCTTTCCGGGCCGGTGCCTTCAGCCGTGGCGAGGATCTCGCCCAGGGCCGGCTGTTCCTCCGTGGAGCCGTCGATCGATACAAAATGGCGGGCGCGGGCGTTCTCGAACAGGGTGTAGACTTCTTCGACCGAGATGCCGAGCTTTTCCGCCAATTCCTCATCGGTCGGGACGCTGCCCGTCTGCTGAGTGATTTCCTGACTCAAACGCAGGGCTTGTGCGACCTGCCGGTTCACACCGGAGGGCAGCAGCGAGGCGCGACGCAGTTCATCGAGCACGGCGCCCTTGATGCGGATGTAGGCGTAGGTCTTGAATTCGGCCTGACGCGAGGCGTCGAAGTCACGGGCTGCTTTGAGCAGGCCGACCGTGCCGGCCGAGACGAGGTCGTCGAAGGACAGCGGGGGCCGCAAGTAGCGCACCGTTCGTCGTGCGATCTTGTGGACCATGGGCAGCAACTCGACGATGTCATCATCGCTGATCACGCGGTGCCTATGGCCCGAGTAGGCCCGTAGGGCGACCGCCTTGAGATGATCGCCCGTATCGGGCGCTGGCTCGAGCGCGGTGCGACCGCTCATATCCGGGATGTCTTCAGTCTTCGTTGTCACCAGTTCTGTCCTTGTCCACCTGACTTGCGATCATGGCCTGGGTGAGAATCATGTTGACAGCTCGCAACGCCATGACGGCTGCGACATACGTTATGACGGCCCCGAACAGCGCGCGCTTGCAGCAGGTCTCGGGCGAGAGACCACCCAACGAACCGACGATACTCAGGGCGAAGAACCCGACGACGGCGATGCTGAATGCGATGGATCGAGTCTGTACCACCATGGCTCAGTCACCCACGCCGCGTTCACGCCGTGTATCGTTGCGCCTGCTTATTCGGGTTGTGCTTGTCGCGTTCATACGAGAGTCCTGCCGCTACGCCGGGGCCATCTCCTGCGGGGCTCCAGCCGCTATCGGTTCCTCCTGCTCGGATGTGATCGTTTCGATCGAGTTTACCTCGGTTCCTAAGACGATTTCGTCGTATGCCATCACGGGCAGCATCTGCAGCGTCCGCGAGAGCATCTTGGCTAAAGGACCGCGCAAGCGTGCGTCGCAGAGCAACACGATCTTCTCGAGGCCCTGGTCCATGGCCGAACGCCAGGCGTTGCTGACTCGGCGATTGACTTCCATTGCGACTTCGGTGGGAACATTCAGGGTCAGTTCTCCACCTTCCTGCCCCAGCGTCGCGGTCATCTGATGCTCGAGGGCCGGATCAAACGTGATGGCGGTGATCCGCCCGTCTTCGGTCTTGTACAGTTCGGTTATGGTCCGGCTCAATGATTTGCGAACGATCTCGGTGAGTGTGCCGGGATTCTTGGTCTTGGGAGCGTTCTCGGCCAGCGATTCCAGGATCGCCGTCAGTTCCCGAATCGGAATACCGCTGTGGAGCAGATTCTTCAGCACCCGCTGGACCAGTCCGATCGATACGACGCCGTCTGTGCCGACCAGTTCGCCGACTAGCGAGGGCTGGTTCTTACGCAGTCGATCGATCAAGAGTTGCACGTCCTCGCGAGTGAGCATTTCCTCAGCGTGTCGTTTGAGCGTCTCGGATAGATGGGTGATGAAGACCGACTCGGCGTCGATGACCGTGTAGCCGCTCAGTTCCGCCTCCTCCTTCTTGTCGGAGGCAACCCAGAGGGCGGGCAGGCCGTAGACCGGTTCGGTCGTGGGGATCCCCTCGATCTTCTGGGCCACGGCGCCGGGATCCATCGCCAGGAACATCTCAGGCTCCAGCGAACCTTTGGCTACGGGGATCTCCGAGAGACGGATTTCGTAGGCGTTGGGATCGAGGTTCAAGTCGTCGCGCAGCCGAACGAGCGGGATCACCAGGCCCATCTGCTGGGCGAACTGCCGACGCAGGGCGCCGATCCGTTCGAAGATGGTGTTGCTCTTGCGCGGATCGACCAGAGTGATCAGACGAACCCCCACGTGGACGGAGACCCTGTCGACATCGAGCAGGTCCTCTACGGGTTCCTTGTCCGCTTTCTTCGGCGCCGCGGGCGTGGCCTTGGCCGGCGCCTTCTCGGCTCGCGTGGCCGTGCGTCCCAGCAGGCCCACGCCGGCCGCCAGGGCCAGAAACTGGATGCGGGGCATGCCGGGGACAAAGGACATCGCGGCGATAACGCAGGCCGCGGCCGTCAGCGGTTGGCCTGCTCGCAGGAACTGCTTGGAGATGTCCTGACCGACGCTATGGCTCGACGAGATCTTGGTGACCAGGAAGCCTGAACTGATGGAGATCACCAGCGAGGGGATCTGGCTGACAAGACCATCACCAATCGAGAGGATCGAGTAGGTTTTCAGGGCCATGGTGATGTTCATGCCGCGGGAATAGCCCATGGCGATCCCGCCGATGATGTTCACGGCCGTGATGATGATACCGGCTTTGGCGTCGCCGCGAATGAACTTGCTGGCGCCATCCATCGCCCCGTAGAACTCGCTTTCCTTCACGATCTTGCTGCGACGGTCGTTGGCCTCCTTCTCGGTGATGGCTCCGGCGTTGAGGTCGGCGTCGATCGCCATCTGCTTGCCCGGCATGGCGTCGAGGGTGAAACGCGCCGAAACCTCACTGATGCGCTCGGATCCCTTGGTGATCACGATGAACTGAATGATGACGAGAATCAGGAAGATGACCAAACCGACGACGAAACTGCCGCCGGCGACGAAGCCGCCGAAGGTCTGAATGATCCGGCCTGCGTCGCCCTGCAGAAGGATCAGTCGCGTGGACGCGACGTTCAGAGAGAGCCGGAACAGTGTGACGAAGAGCAGGAGGGAGGGGAACGACGAAAGGTCTAGTGCTTCCTTCGAGGAGAGTGTGATAATCAGGACCGCGATGGCCAGAGAGATACTGCATGCCAGCAGCATATCCAGAATGGCGGTGGGCAGGGGAATGATCAGGGTCCCCAGGATGGCCACCAACCCTATGGCCAGAACGGTGTTGCTATGGGCGGCAAGGGGCGTATTGAGCAGGCCCTCCTGGCCGGTTCCGTGCCCTGATGCGTTGGACTGACTCGATGCCATATAACCAACCTAATTCCTAAACGCGCCTGACTTGATGGAACCTCAGCCTTCGGCCGGCCGCGGGGCCGCGCCCGTGATCTCTTTAATCCGCACGGCGAAGCGATTCTCGACCACGACGACTTCGGCCTCGGCGAATTTCGAGTCCTTCAGATACAGATCCGCCGGGGCTTCAATCGGCTTCTCCAACTTCAGCACCGCACCGGGACCCAACTGAAGAAGACGCCGTACCGGGATTTGGGTCTTGCCGAGCACGACGGACACTGGAACGTCCATATCCAGAAGAATGTCGAGCTGCCCGCCTGACGCCGCCGCGGCGCCTTCGGGCGCCTCCGGAAGTTCCACCGAGTGTGCTTGCGTCGCGTCGTCCGGCGCCTGCTGCTGTTCTTCTTGTGTCGGGGCTTCTGCCGTATCGGGCATGACCATTCTTCCTTTCGTTCGGTCAAGGAGTTGCTGGTGTTGCGGCGGCGTCGCCTGATCCGCCGGCCGTGCACTCGGTTACGAAGACTGCGTACTTCCCTGCTGACTGAGCAGGGCGGCCGCGGAAGACCGCTCGGCCGTCAACGATGATGTCCATCGGCTCGGAGATCGGTTTCTCGACAAGCAGGATGTCGTCGGGACCCACATGAAGGATCTCTTCGAAGCTAAGTCGCGTGTCGGCCAATCGCGCCGTAACGGTGACGGGCATTTCCTGAACGTGTTCCATCAGCAGGGGAGCCAACTGCTCCTGAGTCGCCGAGACAGGTGGCGGCAAGGCTTTGCCGACGACCCCCGCCAGGGCGCTGCCTGACAACACGAAGGAGATCTCCACCGGCGTCTCATCCGCCTGTTGCACCTGGAAGACGATTCGACAGATCGCTTCAGTCGGCTCATAGGGCATCGCCGGCGTGCCCTTGACAATGCTCTCGCCCACCTGCCAGCCTCCCGCGTCAGCCAGGGAACAGACAAAGGCCTCGACGAGGGAGGTCAGCAGGTCCGAAAGCAGCGATTCCTCCAAAGAGGAAATGGCGCGGTTCGGATCGTTGTCTGCTTCTGAATCGCCGAGCAAACGTGTCGCCCAATCGAGCGCGGTCTGGGCCGCGACGGCCAGAAAGCCGCTGGGGCGATCCGGCGTTGTCCCCATCGACAGTGAGAATCCTTGATCGGGATCGACCAGGCGAGGCAACTCCTCGGCGAAGTGCTGATTGATGGACGTGGGGCTGACCTTGAACTCGGTCTTGTAGAAGTGGACGAACCGTTCGCTCAGCAAGGCGGCGGCCTGACTCATCACGGCGGCCAGTCGATTGTGCTGGTCCTCATTGAAGTAGTGAGGGTCGCGCCAGTCATACAGCACGGCCTCCGGCTCCTCAAGGCCGGCCGTCGGTGAAGACCCAACGGCCGCCAGCAGGCTGGCGATTCGATCGCGACTCAAATTGGGAGGCGACGAGGTCATTGGATCGACAGTTCCTTGAAGAGAATCCGGGTCACGCAAGGTTTGGCGTTGGGAAACAGCCCTTCGTTGAAGGTGCCGGCGATTTGGGCCTGCATCTGACGGAGTCCCTGTTCTCCCCGCGTGTCTTCCAGTGTCAGGTTAGACAGGAAGAGTGTCAACCAGTTCTTCAGAAGCGGTGTTCGCTGCTGCAGGAAGGGCAAGCCGTCCTTTTCCGCCATGCCGTTGCCCATCTCCATCGTGACTGTCACACGCACGTAGCGCGTCACGCCCGGCTCGTTCAGGTTCGCCACGACAGGTTCCAGGTCGAAATACCAGACGTCACCGGCGTCGGCTTCGTCCAGTGGGGGCAGCTGGCTGATCGCCGGGTCTTCGGCCGCCGCGACGTTCTGAGCGTCACCGCGCGTGCCAAACATGCGGCTGACGGCAAAGCCGGCGCCGGCGCAGACCAGCAGCGCCAGGGCTGGAGCCAGCCAGGGCATGAGTTTGGCGAGGCCTCCCTTTTGAAGAGCCTCCTCCGTCGTCTCTTGTTTTGGTTCCTCAGTATTCTCTGGCTCTGCCATTTCTTCTTGTTCCTTACCCTATGGCTTCTCTTTCTTCTTCAACGTGACCGGATACGCCTCAGGAGACCGCCTGAAGACACTCGGCCTTGCGATAGCGCCGCACTTTCTCGCGTAGTGTTCGATCGCTGGTTCCCAGGACCTTGGCCGCCTTGGTCTGATTGCCCGAGGTCTGACGCAGGGTCTCCAGAATCGCCCGACGCTCCAGGTCGGCCAGGGGAATGCCGCCCACTCCGGCAGACGACTCGTTCTGCACCTCGGTCGCCGGCAGGCTCGGCCCTTGCTGGGGGCGGGGCTGCATCTCATCGAAGAGCCAGGAGACATCCGCCAGCGACAGGGTACTGCCGACCCCCAGAATCAGCGAGGTCAGTACGACATTGCGAAGCTGTCGCACGTTGCCCGGCCAACTGTATTCAGCCAGGATGCTCATCATCGACGGGTCCAGTTTGGTGATGCGCCGTTGCGCCTCGCGGGCATACAGGTTCACGAAGTGCCACACCAGTTCGTTCAGGTCTTCGGGACGCTCGCGCAGCGGCGAGATCACCAGCCGGGCGGCACTGAGTCGGTAGTAAAGGTCCTGACGGAACCGGCCCATTTGAACTTCATTGAGCAGATCGCGATTGGTCGTGCTGATGATGCGCACGTTCACTCGGATGTTCTCACTGCCGCCGACGCGTTCGAATTCCTGTTCCTCCAGGATGCGGAGGAGCTTGGCCTGGAACTGGGGCGGTGTTTCCGTGATTTCGTCGAGCAGCAGCGTGCCGCCGTGGGCTCGCTCGAAACGTCCTTTGCGCCGCGTGTAGGCGCCGGTGAAGGCGCCCTTCTCATGGCCGAACAGTTCGCTCTCGAGCAGGGTGTCGGTCAAGGCGGCGCAGTTGACATGGACGAACGGTCCGAGGGCCCGCCTGCTCCTGTGATGGATCAGGCGGGAGACCAGCTCCTTGCCCGTTCCACTTTCGCCGCTGATGAGGACCGGGACGGACGTCGGCGCGATCCGTTCGGCTAGCGCAACTGTCTGGGCGAGCTTGGAACTCTTGCCGACGATTTGGTAGAGGCACTGGTCCCCTTCGTGGGCCGCCGCGACGGCCGCCACGCGATGGTTGGGCAGCAAGGCCTCCAGGAGATTCTCAACGCTCTGCTTCTCAAGGGGCTTGAGGAGGAAGTCCCGGCAGCCGGCCTGAATGGCGCGAACCGCTGTTTCGGTTCCCAAGCGAAGCAGGTCCGCCTCACGATCGGATTCGGCGCAGATTGCTCCGGGCCCGGCGACCATCACGATCGGTGTCTCCGGTGCGTCGGCCCGAACGGCGTCGAGCAGGCCGAAGCCATCGGTTCCATTGCCGTTGCCACCGAGCTTGGTGCTGATGAAGACCAGATCGTAGCGGTTCTTGTCGAGCGCGTCGCGGGCGGCCTTACTGTGCGTGGCCAGTTGGGCGCTGGTACCCTTATGCGCCAGGATCTCGAGCAGAAACCGCGCTGTTTGCGGCTCATCCTCAACGATCAGGACGCTGATGTTGTCGTATCGCGGTTCCACGGTATTGTTACTGCAGATCTCGGTGTTCCTCACGCTCGAGGTCTCCCATTGGGGTCGTCAGCTCGGTCTTGTCGTCTTCGACCGGTTACGGCGTCTCTTTCGTTGGCATCCACTGTTGGGGATTCGCACCCTGATACCAGGTGATGAGACGCCCGTGGGCCTTGGCCAGTTCCGTCCAGGGCGAACCGGGGTATTGAGAGATCAGCTTCATGTAGCTGGCTTTGGCCTGGGCCATATCGGTCTCACGCAGGCAATTGCCCAACTGGAAGAGGATCCAGGCGCGATCCTCGTCCTGGCTGGGTTCTCCGGAGGTCAAACGATCGAGCGCTCTTCGGTAGAAGACGGCGGCCTTGGCGGGGCGCCCGCTGAGGAAGAGCAGTTCCGCCATGTCGAGGGGATTG
>JANQFY010000044.1 GCA_028277585.1 Sedimentisphaerales bacterium | reverse complement strand
CCCTCTGTATCGCTGGTGGTGAACGAGACGCGGCCCTTGAGGTAGCGTTCGGTCAACAGCTTGATGCTGTAACAGCCCAGGCCTCGGCCGTTGCCCTTGGTCGAGAACGAGCGTTGAAAGACCTGCAATTGCACAACCCGGGCTCCATGCCCCGTGACGTGCAATTGCAGGTGTTTCAACGCTCGTTCTCGACCAAAGGCAACGGGCGAGGTTTGGGGTGCTACAGCATCAAGCTACTGACCGAACGCTACCTCAAGGGCCGCGTCTCGTTCACCACCAGCGATACAGAGGGCACCACGTTTCGCACCCGCTACCCTGTAGCTCTGGAGACTGGAGCATGACCTCTCGAATACGTAAGCTGGGTGACGACACTTCGTGGGAAGAGGGTGAGAAGGCCTATCTCGACCACCTCAAACAGTTCTCCAAGTCCTCTAAGGATGCCCTTTGGAAGTACTTCTGTTCGGATTTCTTTCATGATGGGACAGTGGATTTCTGCGAGATCAGGCCGGATCTAAAGACCGTTGTTGTCGGGCTGAACTGCCCCAATATCAAACACCTTCAGGCAGACGGCGAGTTCGAATACCTCAGCGCGGACTTCACATGCACGTTCGAGAACGTGGTCGCATTCCACATCGAGGAGGATCCGCCGACACAGGTGCACGATCCTGGCGAGGCCTATGCGGTTTTCCTCTGTGCCGAGATCAACACATCGCCTCTGCTGGAAACACCGGTTGCGAGTGACGAAGAGGATCGCTTCTCTTCGATCTTGATCGAATTGTTAGCGCACGACAGTGTCATCTGGATGGAAATCGTCTTCTCCTACGTCAGCGTCGAGCCGAAAGCGCCGGTGGCGTTCTCGCTCATGGAAGCGAGCCCCGAGTTTGACATACCGACCTGGTCACCCGACGAGTGACGCCGCCGTCACGATGAAGGCGCGGCATTTCAGTTTTCCTCCTTGTGCTTCCTGATACCTTTGAGCATAATGCCTCATACGCGGTGGGAGTTCGTCTTTGCGGGTAATGCTCCGGACGTCGTTTCGTTGGGGTCTGGTAGGGACCTAGGGAACGTGACAGGGAGGTGCGGCATGCAAAGAAGCAGATGGATACGGACTCTGGTTGACTTCAGATTGACAATCGTCGGGGCGGTTCTCGGTCTTCTCATCTATCTGGTCTCAACATTCACTAGCGTGGAGGTCTTCGAGACGATCGCCGGCGTTCTCGCTCGCTTCGAGCGGTATCAGGTCGATGAGGTGGTCGTGGGACTCATTCTTGTCGCTCTGGGATGTCTCGCGGATCTCTGGCGGGCTCGGAGTCGCCGGCGGCAGCAGTCGGAGATCCTTCGACACCGGCAGGTGGCCTCCCGGGCTGTACTGCTGTCCGCGAAAGAGGTTGTCGGTACGTTCCAGGACGATTTTCGATCTCTCATTGTCGATGCCGCGTCCGACCGCGTCTCGGACGACCAATTCCTGGAGGACCTCGGGCAGATCCTCTCGACCATGACCTCCCAACTGGAGGATCTGGGTCGCTGTTATGAGGTCGGGACGCCATCAAGTGGGAATCAGGATTCCGGCCGGCGATTGGGAGGTGATGCAGATGGATGGATCGGCTGTCAGTGAGTTCTCCATTCAGAGGCGTCAAGCGGCGCGGTACTTCTACTGGATCCAGATCGTTTCGCTGGTCATTTTCGGCATCTGGTTCTGCGGTGCGGGCGTCGTGATGGCGATCCTCCATTCCTTCACGCTGGGGCCCTGGCTGTCCCGCAAGCAGTCGCAGGCATTGCATTATTGGCTGGAGGGCGGTACGCTGCGTGTCGATCAGGGGGTCTTCTTCCTGAAACGCAAGGCCATCCCGCTGGATCGCGTCACGGATGTCGTGCTGGCGCAGGGGCCTTTGATGAAACTGTGCGGCATCTGGGAACTGCGCATCCAGACCGCGGGAATGGGGCAGGGCGTCCCCGAGGCGGCTCTGTACGGTCTTTCCGAGCCGGAGGCGGTTCGTGACATGCTCCTGGCGGCCCGTGATGACGTCGTGGGCACGAGTCGCCCGGATACTGAGTGAAAGGAAGTGCATATGAAGGTTCTGTTGAGTATTGTTCTGGTTCTGTCTTCGAGCGTGTCTCTGCTGGCTCAGGACTTCCCCCGGATCTCCGAGGCGCAGCGGTTGGCGATGCTCAACCCGCCCACGGATCGGCCCGTACGGATGGTCTTCGATACCGACACCTATAATGAGATCGACGATCAGTTCGCGCTGGTCTACGCGCTGATCTCGCCGGAGTTGGACGTCCAGGCGGTCTATGCCGCTCCGTTTACGAACAGCCGCTCGAAGGGCCCGGGCGACGGGATGGAGAAGAGCTACGAGGAGATCCTCCGCGTTCTGGAGAAGCTGGGCCGTTCGCCCGAAGGGTTCGCGTTTCGGGGCAGTACGAAGTATCTGGCCGACCCGAAGAAGCCGGAGAAGAGCCCGGCGGCGCTGGACCTGATCGCGCGGGCCAGGAAGAGCAGCCCCGAAGATCCGCTCTATGTCGCGGCCGTCGGTGCGATCACGAACGTCAGCAACGCCATCGCGATCGATCCGTCGATCATCCGCAATATCGTGGTCGTCTGGCTGGGCGGCAATGGTCACGACTGGCCCCATCAGAGGGAGTTCAACTACCGTCAGGATCTGCCGGCGTCTCGTCTGATCTTCGACTCCGGCGTGCCGTTCGTGCAGTTGCCCTGCACGCCCGTGGTGACGCACTTGACGACGACTGTGCCCGAAATGGAACGCTACGTCGCCGGGCGCGGGCCGATCGGCGACTACCTGCTGGAAATCTTCAAGGACTACCGCAGAGACCACTTCGGCTGGTCCAAGGTCCTTTGGGACATGACCGCCATCGCGTGGCTCATCGACGCCCGCTGGCTGCCCTCCGATCTGGTGCACAGTCCGATCGTCACCGACAACTACACGATCAGCTTCGATCGAAGCCGGCACCTGATCCGCGTGGTCAACTTCGTCCGCCGCGACCCGATCTTCCGGGACTTCTTCACCAAGCTGGAGAAGGAGGCGTCTGCTGAGAAGCACGTCGCGTATCTGATGGCCTACTTTGGCCCCGAAGAGAAGCTGTTCTACGCCGCCAGCGACGACGCCCGGCACTGGGAAGCGCTGAACGGGGGCAAGCCGGTCTTCGACGCCAAGGTGCGGCTGCGCGACCCGTATCTCCATCGCGCCCAAGGCAAGTTCCACATGGTCCACACCAAGGGCTGGGACCATCCGACGATCTTTCACTGGGAATCGACCGACCTGATCCACTGGACGGGCGGGCCCATCGACGTCGTGCCGCCGGCCGGCAAGCGGGCCTGGGCGCCGGAGTTCTTCTACGAGCCGGACGAGGACCTGTTCTACGTGCACTGGGCGTCCATTCACAACGGGCACAACGCGATCCACTATGTCACGACCTGCGACTGGACGGATATCACGCCCGAGCGTTCGGCCGTCTGGTACGACATCGGGATTCACAACATCGACCTGACCATCGTCAAGCACGAGGGGACCTACTACGGGTTCCACAAGCCGGGCGACGTCGACGACAAGATGGGCAACCGCCTCTCGACGGTTCGGAGCCTCGACCCGAAGAAGGACAGCTTCGCCCGCGACGGGCATGGCAAGGTCGTCTTCAAGGGCGAGGTCAAGCCGACCGAGGGGCCCGAAGTGATCAAGCTGATCGGCCGGGACAAGTGGTACATCTATGGGGACCCCTTCCGCAGCCCCCTCCAGGCCTGGGAGACCACCGACTTCGTCAACTTCACCAAGATCGACGTCACCACGCCCGACGGCGCCAAGCACTGCAGCATGATCCCGATCACGCAGAAGGAGTTGGAGGCCCTCCGCAAGCAGTACCCAAGCCGCTAGCGGGTCTGGCTGGGTAGATTGGCTTCGATTGGGTTCGTTACTTCGCGGAATCCCCGTTCATAGCCCAGAAACGGGGATAATTGGGTTTGTTTTGTCAAATCACCTCAGGCGGGAGACCGGAGGCCGTCGGCCGGAGGAACCGCAACCTTCAAATCAAATTTCAAAGATCGGATATCAAAATCTCTGAATCGCCGTGGTGCGGCGATGACTTCCTCAATTTCGCATTTTGCGGTTTACCTTTTGATTTCCTTTCTCGGCCGCGCCGAGAAAGAGACCTCTCTATAATGGGGCCGAACTGCACGTTCTTTGCGAAAAAATCGCCAAATCCCGCCAGGCCGAATCGCGCAACTCCCGGCCGCAACAGCAATAGAAAAAATCTTCCATGTCACCGGCTTTGGGAGAAAAAGCGCTGCGCGTTCTATGCGAAAGTAGGGCGAGCGTCCCCGCTCGCCTCAGTCGTGCGGGGACGCACGACCTACCCTGCGAAACCCCAGGCGGCCGGCAATTGTTTCACCCGGGGCTCTGTGCTATAGTGAGTCTCGGACACGGGATGAGACAATTGGGAGACAGCACATGCACGAGCGAAACGGATGCTGAGACATGGTTGATCCGATAACAGGCGGTTTCCTGAGCTGGTTGTGCGGCAAGTTGGGCGATGGGGCCCTGAAGTACCTGGCCTCTAACGACGAACTCGGCAGACAGCTCGACAAAGCGATCGGCGAGTGGGCGAAGAGCCTTCCTCCTGACCGACATCTCGTGCCGGCGTCGCTGTATAAGGGGATTGGGCAGGCCGTGCCCGAAGAGAGACCCTGTTTCTGCGCCGTGCAGGATTGGCTGAAGGACAAGGAACCGCCCCCTCAGGAGATGTGGCGCGAACTGTTCCTGGAGAGTTGGCGGTGGGTGCGGGACAACGTCGAAGAACCGCAAGCGTTCTATCGGCTAGAGGAGCCGGACGCCGCCGCAGACCTGGCGAGACTCGCCCAGAAGACCTATGACGTGTGTGTCGCCTACGAGCCCATATTCAAGAAGACGGTCGTCACGAAGCTGAACAACATCAGCGACACGTTGAATGATGTGAACGAACGCCTCGAGGCATCGCCACCGGCGAGTGCCGGGGTTGTGGGACCGGCGACTTGTGGTCCACAGATATCGCCCTCGCGCTTGCGGCATGGGGCGGATCATTTGGTGGGGCGGGAGACCGAACTGGCCTGGCTGGACAGGCAGTGGGACAACGCAAAGATCCACGTGGTGACGACGGTTGCCTGGGGCGGGGTGGGCAAGACGTCGCTGGCGGTCGAGTGGATGGCGCGGATGGCCCAGGCCGGTTGGTGCGGGGCCGAGCGCGTGTTCGAATGGTCCTTCTACAGCCAGGGCACGCGCGAAGGGGGCGCCGCCTCGGCCGATACCTTCGTGACTGACGCGCTGGAGTTCTTCGGTGACCCCGAGATGGCAACCAGTGCCGCCTCGCCTTGGGACAAGGGCGCTCGTTTGGCGCAACTCGTAGCCGAGTGGCGGTCTTTGCTTGTCCTCGATGGCATGGAGCCCTTACAGTATCCGCCGGGCCCGGTAGGGGGGCGCTTGAAGGACCCGGCGCTGGAAGCCTTGCTCCGAGGCCTGGCTCGGCACAATCAGGGGCTCTGCCTGGTGACGACGCGCGAGCGCGTCGAAGACCTCGCGTCCTGGGAGGACACCACGGCGCCGAAGTGGGGCCTGGAGCATCTATCGGATGTCGCCGGCGCTCACCTGCTCTTCAACGCCGGTGTCACTCGGGCCGGGAATGCAGCGATTCAAGAGACTGACCAGGAGCTGAAAGACGCGGCCCGCGAAGCCAAAGGCCACGCCCTTACCCTGCGCCTACTGGGCAACTATCTCAAGTTGGCTCACGGTGGGGACATTCGCCAGCGCGATCTCGTGAAGCTGGAGGAAGCCGATCCCGAGGTCCAGGGGGGACACGCGTTCCGAGTACTGGCGACTTACGAGAACTGGCTGGCCGAAGGCGGAGAGGACGGCGAGCGGCAACTGGCTGTTCTGCGCCTGCTGGGCTTGTTTGACCGGCCCGCTGACAGCGGATGCCTTTCAGCTCTGCGTAAGAAGCCGAAGATCAAAGGACTGACCGAACCGCTGGCGGGTCTTACCGACGCGCAGTGGAACATCACGCTCTCGCGTCTGCGGGAGTGCGGCCTCATCTCCTCGGAATGCGGTGAATCTTCGGTCGACGCTCATCCGCTCGTGCGCACGTACTTCGCCAGCCAACTGCGCGAGCAGGCTCCCAAGGCGTGGCGAGAGGGGCACAAGCGGCTGTACGCGTATTTGACGGAGACTACGCCGGACAAACCGGACGCGAAACTGGAAGATCTCCAGCCCCTGTACCAGGCCGTGGCGCATGGCTGTCTGGCCGGGATGTACCAGGAGGCCCGTGCCAAGGTCTACCGTGACCGCATTCTGCGGGGCACGGGTTCGGACGGTTTCTACAGCACCAGCACGCTCGGGGCGATCGGCTCGGATCTGGCCGCGGTAGCCTGCTTCTTCGAAGAGCCATGGACGACTCTCTCGGGTCAATTGTCGGAGTCCGACCAGGCGTGGCTGCTGAACGATGCCGCCTGTGGTCTACGGGCCCTGGGTCGCCTGAGCGAAGCCCTGGAGCCCATGCGCGCTGCGACAGAACTCGAAGCCAAGAAGGAACATTGGGATAATGCTGCTATAGGGTCCGGCAACCTCAGCGAGTTGGAACTGACACTGGGCCAGGTGACCGAGGCTGTGGAGGACGCCGAGCGGAGCGTGGAGTACGCCGATCGCAGCGCCGATGCGTTCCTGCAGATGGCGAGACGGACGACGCTGGCCAACGCCCAGTATCAGGCGGGGCAGGTAGACAAGGCTGCCGATCTCTTCCGCGAAGCCGAGACCATGCAGGCGGACCGCCAGCCCGAGTACCCTCTGCTCTATTCACAAAGGGGCTTCCTGTACTGCGATCTGTTCCTGGCCCCGGCCGAACGGGTGGCCTGGCAAACTCTGCTCCAACTTGATACTCGAGGCTCGGGGCCCAATGCGCTAGTATCGGCCTGCGACGCTGTCGAACCACGCGCCGTTCAGACCCTTGAATGGGCCATTGCTCGGCGCTTGCTGCTGGACATTGCCTTCAACCACCTCAGTCTGGGCCGGGCGGGCCTGTACAGGATCATCCTGGAGAGCTCACCGCGCGACACTCCGAGTTCGAAACTCGCTAAGGCTGCTTCTCGCCTCAGCGAAGCCGTGGATGGCCTGCGCCGGGCCGGGCAGCTCCAGTATGTGCCGCCTGGCCTGTTCAGTCGGGCGATGTTGCGATTTGTGGCGAGGGATGAGGCGGGGTGTCGGGCCGATTTGGAGGAGGCTTGGGAGATTGCGGAGCGGGGGGCGATGCGACTATTTATGGCGGACGTGCATTTGCATCGGGCGCGGCTGTTTCGTGATAAGGCGGAACTGGTCAAGGCGCGGGAGTTGATTGAGGAATGTGGGTACGGCAGGCGGAAGGAAGAGTTGGAAGACGCCGAACGCGCGGCGAAGAATTGGCCGGACCAGATGCAGGATTGAGGCGGTCACCGTTGCGAGACGGCGATTCCGCGGCTCTGTGTGATGTCTTGTTCGGGGCCAGATCCTTCGCTTTGGCTCAGGATGACAAGGGCGGCCGGCGGAAGGGGGAACTGGAAGACGCCGAAAAGCAGATCAGAGTGTAAAGAGCAAAGGGCAAAGTTGAGGAAGTCATCGCCGCGGCGCGGCGATTCCGCGTTCGACGCGCCGCTGCACGGGAACTCCCACCATGCCTTAGAGGCGGGCGGCTCGCACGACATAGGCCGCATCCTTGACGGCACGCTGATGCAGCAGCGGGCGCCGGCGGTGACGTGGGTGGTGAACCATGACGCGCAACCGCTGCAGGATCTGGAGTCTCCGGTCGAATGCTGGTTCAAGCCGCCGGCGTACGCGATCATCCGGCAACCGAGGGGGAGGTCTTGGGGTGTTTTCACAGACAACGGATGACAAATGTCTTGGTTCCTGATAGAATTTCAGGGGTAAGAACGCACCCGAAGGGCGCTGGTTCAGGGGGCGCCCGGTGTTGGATGGGTTCGACTTCTTTCGGTGTCTTGGAGGTGGATCGATATGACCACTGAGGGGCGAGACCGTCACGAGCCACAGACTGTCGCGGCGCTGCAACGGGAAGTCGAGACGCTGCGGCGCCGGGTCGCCGAACTGGAAGCGTCGAGGGAAAGCGGGGATTCAACCGGCCTGTGTCGCGAGTGCGGGCGCATGTCGGCGCCGAGGGGAGTGGGCGAGGCGGATCTGCTGGAAATGGCAAGCACCATTCGGGACGTCTTCTGGATCTTCGACTGGCGCGAGCAGCGGGTGCTGTACGCCAGCCCGGCCTATGAGGAGATCTGGGGACGGTCGGTTCAGTCGCTGTACGATCGCTACGAGGATTGGAGTGACGCGCTGCATCCGGACGATCGGGAGCAGGCTCAGGCTTCGTTTGCCCAGGTCATTGAGACCGGCGGGGGGCAGCCGCGACAGTATCGCGTGGTCCACCCGGATGGGACGGTCCGCTGGATCTCGGACCGGGCGTATCCTGTGCGCGACGCGGACGGAGAGGTCTGTCGCGTGGTCGGAGTCGCGGAGGACATCACCGACCACTACCTCGCTGAGCAGGAGGTTCGCGCCGGACAGGTCCGGTTGTTGGCGGCCGTGGAGAGCTTGCCCTTCGGTTTCTTCATGCTCGACAACGACGGACGCTACGTTCTGGTGAATTCCGCTTGTCGCGGGGACTGGGGGAACGTTGAAGGCAAGCGGCCTGAAGATTTGGATGTTGATCCGGAAACTCTGGCCCTCTGGCAGGACAACAACCGTCGGGCTCTGGCCGGAGAGGTCGTCAGAGGGCAGGTGGAACTGGCGCCGCACGGGGTCAAGCGACATTACTATAACATCGTCTCGCCGATCAGGGATGGGGACCAGATTCAGGGGATCCTGGGTCTCAATATTGACATCACGCCTCGCGTTCAAGCTGAAGAGAGCCTCCGTGAAAGCGAAGCTCGATTGCACGCGGCGGTCGAGAATCTGCCCTTTGAGTTCTTCGTGCTGGACGAAGAGGGGCGGTACGTGATGCAGAACTCGGGCAGCCGGGAGAACTGGGGCGACTTCCTCGGTCGGCGCCCGGAGGATATGGATCTGGACGAGGCGGCGCTGGCCCTCTGGCAGGAGAACCGTCGACGCGTGCTTGCCGGCGAGACGGTGCAGGGCGAGACCGTACTCGAACCGCACGGTGCGAAGGTGTACTACCAGTATGTGATCGCGCCAATACTCGAAGGGAATGAGGTCCGCGGCATGCTCGGGCTCAGCATCGATGTCACGGCTCGTCGAGAGGCCCAGGAGGGGCTGAAGGAGTCGGAGGAGAAGTTCCGCAGTCTGGCCGAACAGGCGCCGAGCATGATCTTCATCAATCAGGCCGGGCGCGTCGTCTACGTGAATCCGCGCTGCGAAGAGTGCATGGGATACGCGAAGGAGGAGTTCTACGCCCCCGGCTTCAACTTCCTCGAACTGATCGTGCCGGAGCACCGCGATCGTGTGATGGCGAACTTTCGCGAGCACGCGGCCGGCCGAGACGTGCCCCCGATCGAGTACGCATTGCAGACGCGGGACGGATGCCGGATCGACGTGATTCTGGCGACCAAACTGATTCGCTACGGGGGCCGTCCGGCGATTCTCGGGACGGTGACGGATATCACCGAACGCAAGCGGGCGGAAGAGGCGCTGAAAGAGGCCAAGCGGGAATTGGAGCATCGGGTTCGGGGACGAACGGCGGAATTGGAGGCGTCGAACGAGCACCTCGAAGCCGAGATCGATCGCCGTCGACAGGTCGAACGCGAATTGCGGGAGAGCGAGAAGAAATACCGGACGCTGGTCGAAAGCGCCGGCGACGCCATCGCTACGGTCTCGGAGGACGGCACCATTCTCTTCGTCAATACCACCGTGGCCCGTCAGTTCGGCGTCACACCGGAGGCGATGATCGGCAGGCATATGAAGGACTTCTTTCCCGAATCGTTCGCCGGTGTTCAGGTGTCGCGCATTCGCGAGGTGGTCGCCAACGGCAAAGGGGTGAACCTCACCAGTCCCGCCCGGGTGGGCGGGCGTGCCCGTTGGTTCAACGCGACCTTCGAGCCGCTGGAACTGGGCCGCACGAACGCCGTGTTGATCATTGCGCGCGACATTGACGATCTCGTGCAGGCCAGGAGGCAGTTGGAGGAGTATCGCGATCAGATGACGCGTGCGGATCGTCTGGCGTCGCTGGGAACCATGAGCGCCATGGTCGCTCATGAATTGACCCAACCGCTGACCGTGGTGCGACTGTCGCTGCAGAACGCCCTGGAGGCGCTGCGCATCGGCTCCGAAGCATCGGTGGTCCAGGAGGATCTGGACGGTACGCTCGACGAGATTGCCACGATGACCGAGATCATCGAGCGATTCCGGGGATTCGCCCGGGCGTCCTCCCCGGGACACCGCTGTGACGTCGATCTGTCGGAGATCGCCGCGCATATGATTGGGCTGACCGCCGAGGCGGCTCAGCGGGCCCGCGTTGCGGTAACGCATTGCGGCCTCGCTACGTTGCCCCCGTTCAGCGCCCGCCCCAAGGACATGGAGCAATTGTTCTTCGCGCTGCTGATGAACGCGATCCAGGCGGCGGACGGGCAGACGGAGCGCCGCGTCGTTGTGACGGGGCGGACGCTGGATCAGAAGATTGAACTGGACTTCGAAGACAACTGCGGCGGGATTGCGGCTGAGAACGTGGAGCGGATCCTTAAGCCGTTCTTCACCACGAAGGCGGACGCCGGGGGCACCGGGCTCGGGCTCTGCGTGGTCGAGCATATCCTCGATCGATACGATGGCGAGATTGAGATTCTCAACCGCCCTGGTGAGGGGGTGACCTTCAAGATTGTCCTGCCGCTATCGGCCCCGGGTTCTTAGGCCTGTGCCGGTAAGGATGCCGGGGAGCCCCGAAGACTGGGCAAGCACCAGACAGTTCGGAGATGCGACGATGCGAATGAACATATGGCGAATGGGCCTGGTCGGGTGCGTACTGACTCTGGCGAGTCTTTCGGCTTCGGCAGGGACACTCTGGCAGATCGGCCGGTCGGATAACGACACGCGTGACCTGGCCCTGGGGCCGAATCGTTATGCGGACTTCGGCGATCGGTTCGGCTATCACGACCAGTTCTATGTGGTGGGCAAGTCACTCGATTCGCAGCGCTGGCCCTACTGTCTGGCCGGCCCGGCCGACGCCTGGGGCGGGGGCAACAACAAGATCAACACGCTGCCCATCCATTTCCAGTTGGCCCGCGTCTCGACCCGCAGTCGGTGCCGATTGGTGATCGATTACGCCGGGATTCACCCGAGTCGCCCGCCGTTGCTACGTGTCTCCGTTAACGGTCATCACCACGATTTCCAGTTGCCCGCCGGCGCTGAGGGGCCCATTCACGGACGGCTTGACGAGGGCGAAGAGCACGTCCTGCTGGTCGATGTCCCCGGCGCTGAACTGCGAGTCGGGCTGAACACGATCCACCTCGTGCACCTTGATGGTAGCTGGGTGGTCTTCGACGCGCTGCGTTTCGAGGGGAGCGACGATGTTCAAGCGGGTCCGGTACGGGAGACTCTGATCCACAAGGTCTGGGCGGCGCTGTTCTCGGTCAATCGGGAAGGGCGGCAGGTCCAGCCGTTGTTGGTCGATGTGACCCAACTGGATGCGACGACCGATCTGACGGTTGCCATTAACGGCATTGGGGCGCAGACCAAGCGAGTTGAGCCCGGGCGAAGCGTCGTAGAGATTGATATGCCCCTCGTGACGACGCCGGAAGAGGCGCGCGTCGCCATTCGATCCGGTGACGTGACATTGCAGGAGACGAAGATCGTGCGTAGCGCCGTGGCGCCGGTCACCCCGGCTGATTACGTCGATCTCTTCACCGGGACGGCCGACTCGCGCTGGATGCTCACGCCGGGGCCGTGGATGCCGTTCAGTATGGTCAAGATCAGTCCGATCAATGAGGACTGGAAGTGGAAGGCGGGTTACGAGTATCGCATCGAGAACATCATGGGCTTCGATCACATCCATTCCTGGACGATGGCGGGCCTGCTCACGATGCCGACCGTCGGTCCGCTCCAGACCCAACCTGGGCCTTCGCACGACCCTGACCAGGGGTACCGCAGCCGCATCAGTCATGACTCGGAAAGGGCGGGGATCGGCTTCTATGAGGTCGACCTGAAGGACTACGACATCAAGGCCGAGTTGACGGGCACGACCCGGGCCGCGTTGCAGCGCTACACTTTTCCCAAATCGCGCCAAGCGCGCGTTCTGATCGACCTGGACTTCCCGGCGGAGGACCCTTACCGCAATGAGATGGTGGAGGGATGTATCGAACGCATCACCGATAGCGAGATCGCGGGCTACTCCAAATTCGCCGGCCGGCGGGGCAGCCGCTATCAGGACTACACGTTGTTCTTCGTGGTCCAGACGAGCAAGCCGTTCCGGTCGATGGGAACCTGGAACGCCGGCGCGGTACGCCACGACGTTTCGCGCGTTGCCGGGGCCGGTGACATCGGGGTCTTTCTCAACTTCAGGACCGGTAGGAATGAGACGATCTCGATCCGCAGCGCGGTTTCGTTCGTCAGCGTCGCCAACGCGCGACTGAATCTGATGCGCGAGCTGATCGAACCGTTCGACTGGGATTTCCAGGCCGTCGTGAACCATCAGCGTAAGACATGGACCGACCTGTTCAGTCGGATACAGATCGAGACGGACGACCATCTGCAGAAGGTCAAGTTCTACACGAACTTCTACCGCGCCTTCTGTGCTCGGACGATCATGAGCGATGTCAACGGTCAGTATGTGGACATGTACGAACGTGTCCAGCGCATACCTGACCCCGATTTCCCCGTCCTCGGTTGCGACGCCTTCTGGAACACGTTCTGGAATCTTAACCAGCTCTGGAACCTGATCGCTCCCGACGTCTCGGAGAAGTGGGTTCGCTCGTTGCTGGAGATCTACGACCAGGGCGGCTGGCTCGCCAAGGGCCCAGCCGGCGTCGAGTACACCAGCATCATGGTCGCCGAGCACGCGATACCGCTGATTGTCGCCGCCTATCAGCATGGCATTCGGGGCTACGACGTCGAGAAAGCCCTGGCCGCTTGCGTCCACGCCCAGACCACGCCGGCCCAGCCCCATCCGGGCGGGGGACACGTGGGCAACGTCCAGTTGGAGCCCTATCTCAAGTATGGGTACATCCCCCTGGGCAAGGGGTATGCGTCCAACACGCTCGAATACGCCTACGATGATTGGTGTGTCTCACAACTGGCCAAGGCCCTGGGCGTGCAGGAGACGTATGAGACGTTCCGCAAGCGGGGGGCTTACTGGCGCAATATCTTCGATCCCGAGTCCGGCTTCGCCCGGCCGCGTCACGCCGATGGGCGCTGGCTCGAAGACTTCGATCCCTACAGCGGCAAAGGCGGCTGGGTCGAGGGCAATCCCTGGCAGTTCACCTGGTTCGTGCCGCAGGATGTGGAGGGCTTGGCCAAGGCGATGGGACCCGACCGTTTCATTGAGCGACTCAACGACGGCCTGGTCAAGTCCGTGCCCTCGCGCTTCAATGCGACGGGCGATCGGATGGCGGACTACCCGATCAATCATGGCAACCAGCCCAGCATGCAGGTCGCCTGGCTGTTCAATCATGCCGGTGCCCCCTGGCTGACCCAGAAATGGTCCCGCGCGATCGTCGAGCGGTACTATGGGATCGGGCCCAGCGACGGGTATCCGGGCGACGAGGACCAGGGGCAGATGAGCGCATGGTTCCTGATGAGCGCGATCGGCCTGTTCCAGACCGACGGGGGCTGTCGTGTCGAGCCCATCTACGAGATCGGCAGCCCGCGGTACGAGAAGGTCACGATTCGCCTGCATCCGGACTACTATCCGGGTCGGACTCTGACAATCGTCGCCAAGAACACTTCGCGGCTCAACCAATACGTCCAATCCGCCACCTTCAACGGCCAGCCCCTAGACCGCTGGTGGCTCACCGCCAAAGAGGTCCAGTCCGGCGGAACCCTGACCCTGGAAATGGGGCCCAGCCCCAACCAGGACTGGGCCCGATGTGATTGACCGGACGCCAGGGCTGGCGCGTGTGTTTCGGCCCTCGGGTCTCAGCGTCTCCAGGTGGTCTGCCCCGTTCGTGTTAACGAACGAGCGAAGACCACCGGGCCGGCTCGCCTCTCGCGTTCCACGTCATTGATTCAGCAGCGATTCAATCACCTCGACGACATCGCCAGGATCGATGCGATACCACCCATTTGACAGTTTGATCCCGCCACTGGCCCAACCCGAAGCGGTATGGCAGATATACCCCTGCTGATTCACGACGCACATACTAGCATAGCCGCCGTGGCGCCAGCTAAGGCACCAGCGCGGCGGGTTCTCCTGTTCCATGACCACGGGCCAGGGGATAGGTGCTGCGGCAGTGCTCGGAAGACTCCTAAAGGGCGCCTTGCCCGTTCGCACATATGCTTCGACGTTTGACCGATCAGAATCGACATTGATCTCAACGATCTCCAGCCCCCGGCCGTGGAACCTGCGCCAAAGCTCACGCAACATCGGCAGATGGGACTGGGGATAGTAACTGAAATAGACGAAGACGACCTTGCCCTGCCACGCGGCCGAATCGATCGCGCGTCCCTGCAAATCCGTCGCCATCAGGCGCAGCGGAACCGAACACTCCTTGGCTGGATCACGACGCATAAAGGCACGCTCGAGGGCTCCCATTGTGCGGAAGAAGGCCGGCACGTTGAGTCGATCGTCAGGCCTGGCTTCACAGAAATCGGTGATACGCTTCTTCATGGCGCCGTACACTTTGGACTGGCGCCCGAGTGCCTCGGCGGTTTGAGCGTCGTGAATCAACTCGGCCAGATCGATCAGGCGGGAATGGTCCCGCCCGTAGACGCCCCGAAGCCATGCAATTTGCCGCGCGAAATCCGGATGATCGTCCCCCATGACTCGGGTGACAACCCCCGGGTTGGCGGCTATCTTCTTGTCGTTGATCCACCCGGCCCAGATTTCCAGCACCCGGCCGCACCGAGGATCGTTGCGATACCTCTGGAGAAATGTCCACGCCGTATCGCACAACTTGGCTGCATGCGCAGCTTCGTATAGAGGAAACACATCCCGCACCGTCTCACTGCCCAACTGGGCTGCGAGGGCGTCCCGATCTGGTTCGTCGGTTGTCTCCAGGGCCTCGAACATCTCGTCGGCCGAAGCATTGGGTTCTGTTAAAGGTTCGCAAACTTCCGCCGGAAACCCCGGGATCTCTTCCTTGCCATGCACGGCCAGCGGATCGAGGTATTTGAGCACTTCTTTGCGAACCTGACTCGTGTTGCCATTGAAACGAAGGACGCCCCCCTGATCGATGATCAGGAAATGCGGAATCGCGCCGAACTTCCACCGTTTGGAGTAGTACCCCTTTGCGTCCCAGGCGATGGGCCAGGGATAGGGGCTGCCGGCCAGGAACTTGTCCAGGTCTTCCTTCTTCCTGTCCATGCTGACCCCGATGATCTCCAACCGGCCGGTATTCCCATACTCGGCGTACAACTCCTTCAGAACCTTGGCGGCCGCATGGCACGGCCCGCACCAGGTGGCCCAGAAATCGATCACGACGACCTTGCCCTTGAGCGCGCCGGTGTCGATTTCACGGCCCTGAACATCCTTGAACGTGAGCGTCAGCGCCTGGCCGATCTCCACCGCCGGGTTTGGGTCGGGCTTGGCCTGACTACGCGGGTCGTCAGGGAAGGCCTGGCGAAACCGCTCAAACCACTCGTCCGATTCGGCCTCCGACCAGCGCTGCCCCAGTCCGGTAACGATCTCGTAGGCGCAATCGGGGCTCATCCCGTAGTCTGCGTTGGCGGCCGTCCAATTGAAGGCTTCGCGGCACGCTTTGCGAAAGGTCTCGGGTGAATCCTCCCGCGCCTCCCTGGCGCGGTCGAGGAGACGAGATACTTGGTCCCGACGGAAGAAGTTGTTCCGCGCCACGACTTCGGGATTCCAGCGCTTCAACTCCGCCAGATGCGCGTCCCACTTCTGCGCCGGAACCAGCGACCGGCTCTGCATCTGTATCACCAGCGAGACCTCCTGATCGGCGATCTCGGCCGCCCGCGGGTGGTCGGGGAAGTGCTGTCGGAACCGGGCGGCCTGTCCAACATACTTGTCGACATACTCTATCAGCGCCTCAATCCTCAGGCCGCGATCGTTGATCGTCTCGTCGGGCCTGGGAATGCCGTGCAACTCTTCCAACATCTGATCGGCGGTCAGTGCAGCCGATCCGACCTGGCAGAACACCGCCAGGAGGACCAGCAGCGCGATAACCGTCCCCCTCACGCCACAAGCAATGCACTCGTTTCGGATGATACGCACCTTGCCCGCGGTGGAGACCACGGAGAACACTCTTGGTAGTCTGAACGATTGTCTCATATTAGCTCTCCCGCAAAAAGTACTGTGTTTCGCATGGGCCGACCGATCTCCGCATGTTCCGGCAGGGCGTCCCGGTAGTCAGATCGTTGAAAGCCAGGCAGGAAGATACCGGAAATCTCTAATTCTCGACACCCTTGCATTCCCCTGGGCGCTGTGTGGTTGCGCACATGGACGCGTCACGTTTCTCGACATTGACGTCGCAGAAGTCAGGGTGATCTTCGACCCAATCGTAGAGACCTTCGAGGCTATGGAAGGGCAGTGCATCGGCGACGGCGCCATCCTGGTTGTAGTGCGTGATCCAAAGCACCTCTCCCCGCCAATCTGCCTGCCAGCCATCTGGGAGATGACAAGCCACTTCTGCGGGACGTGTTTCAACGGGGTTGTTCGATTTGGCCAAGTAAGCCTGGCGGATGTACCTGATCTCAGGGGCGAGGGCTGTGGTACCTGCGTAATAAATGCTGATGAGTGCGAGAGTCGCTGCGCAGGCCAGCTCAATTCTTCGGACTTCGAATGCTCGAAACCACTTCATTTCTGCACCTTCCTGTCTGACTCTTGGACCTGGAACGTGGTGATGGTTTGGGTTTGCCCCATGCCGTTTTCCGCGGTACGTTCATAGGGAAACCCCGATGGTGCGCGCCACAGCGCCGAGTGAACAACCCCGGCCGGGCCTCACCGTTCGACCGCCCGGTTCCTGCGATTCCAGGCACACTTGTCGCGGCCTGGCCATCTCCTTCGCATCCCTTAGGAAATCAGTCGATCTTGCGCGCGGACCAACTGCCTTCGATCCCGCCCTCTTTGGTCCAGTGGCCGTCCACGATGACCAACCCGCCGTCCTCTTTCTTGAGCGTACCTTTCCACTGCTGCAGGCCCCATTGACCTTGGCGCGTAAACGAGATCTGGTCGTCGACGACGGTCACATCCCTGATGATGTCTCCGTGCGTCCCTTCGCTGATGTCGTCGAGGTCGCCCTTATAGGAATCCCCATCCTTCTCCAGGACGAATTCACCGTGCCAGGTCACTGGCGGGTCCGGGTATTCCTGTGTCCACGTCCATTTGCCCGTCAATGCCCCATCCTCGCCCGACCCCTTCGATGGCATGGACTTGGACCGCCAGGGCCCCGTCGTGACAATCTCGATCTTCTGGGGTCCGCCCGGAACCACTGAGACGTTCCTGAATTCGATTCGTGAGTAGGGGCGCTTCTGGACACGGATCTGGGCGATATCGTCCAGGGGCAGATCGAATATGGCCGTCGTAGTATGGACGTCCTCTGAGCTAGTACCGCCATGAGTGAGCGATTCGTGTTCAACGTCATTGACATCGATCGCGATGATGCGAACGTCGCGGTCTCTGATGGTGTGAACAATCGGTATCCTTGTCTGGCCGTCACGCTCGTAGGGTTGGAAGAAGGTGACTTTCCCAGTGGAATAACTGCTCCAACCGTCGGAATGAGCCAACGGCAGGGTGAGATGGTCCTGCCAAGGGCCCATCGCCAGTTTGACCTTCACGGATGTCGTATCCGCGCCCTCCTCCAAGGTGGCCTCCACCCAGGTGACGTTCTCAACGGGTACGCCGTTTCTCTTGGCCTTGAGGTGTCGTAAGATCGGGATCCCTCCGCCCCAGTAGGCTTGCCCCGGATCGATACCGAAACCGCCGACGGCGCCGTCGGGCAAGTTCTCATAACGCAGGAAGATCTTCGTGCAGTCTTCTTCTTTCGAGGGCGGCCCGTGTGGCAAATCCTGATCGCATAGCCCTTCTTCAAGCGGCTGACCATTTGGACTCCACCAGCGTCCGGCCTTCTCGTTGTACAGGCCGACGAGTTCGATGACGGCGCCATTGGGAAGCGTTACCTTGCACTCGCTGGATGTCGCGTCATCGTCGACGTCGACGGCGGCGCGCAAGGAGGCCATGGGCAGGACGCAGCAGAGCATCAGGGCGACCACGGTTGCGACAAGGCTCCGGCGCAGCCAGGGGTAGCGCCAGGTCCGCTTGGTGAGCCAGTGCAGGCGGACCGACAGCCAGTGAGCGTCCTCGAACAGACCGAGCAGGCCCAGGCCCGGCTCGAGCGGGCGGGCCAGCAGTGCTCGACCCGTGGCCAGCAGCGTGTCGCGATAAGCGCCCGTTTCTTCGCGAAGACGCCGCGCGACGGTCGCGTCGCAACAGAGTTCGCGCAGGTTCTGTATGTGCTTGCGGATCAGCCAGAGCAGGGGGTTGAACCAGTACAGCGTGACCAGGACTATGTACGCGCCGTGGGTCAGCAGGTCACCCCGCTTGATGTGCGCCAGTTCGTGGAGCAGGATGTGCCGTGCTTCGGATCGGGTCATGGTCGTGACCTGATCGGCTGGGATCAGCAGCACGGGACGAAACAGGCCGAACACCGCCGGACAGCAGACCTTTGTACTGAAGACCACGCGCGGAACGCGGCGGAGCCTGATCTCCTGCGCACATCGCGCCAGGACGTCGTCGAACCAGTCGGGCACATCGTCGGGACGCGGGTCTCGATGCTCGACCGCCAGGCGGCGCAGATGGGCCGTTAGGCCGATGCCCAGCGACAGGACACCCAGCAGC
>JANQFY010000341.1 GCA_028277585.1 Sedimentisphaerales bacterium | reverse complement strand
CGAAGGCGACGCGCCCTGCGTACTTCTGCGGTCGCATCCTGGATCGAGAGACCTACCAAACGCTCTCTCACGGTCAGGGAGATGAGGCCGGCGCATATTTCCCCGCCTACCGAGTGGGAGAGTTCAGCTAGGCGTCGTGCCCGGCGTAGAAGGCGCTCCCAGCGGCGGGCCGCGGGCGCCCAAGTTGGAGTAATCGCACCAGCGAGAAGAGATTGGACCGATGTTCTCTGTCATCGACCTCCTTCACACGCTGACAATGTTCCATATTCTGGCGGGGCTCCCGCCTGTTGAAAGCAGATCTGATGAAATGTCCACCCACAAGCATGTTTGCGGCCGGTGCTGCGATCTGCCCTTCCCCGGAAGGAGCCCCCATGTTCACTGAGGAGGACCCTTACGTTCAGTTTCTGGCCGACAACAGCGGCAAGACAGTTTACCTGAAGCCCTGGCGCGGCAACGCCGGGGACACGCTCATCTGGCTTGGAACTGAGAACCTGCTGCACGAACTGTCCATTCGCACCACGCGGGACCCGGAGAAGGCGGATCTGATCCTCATTCCGGGAGGCAACCAGACCATGTGGCAGGCCAATGTTGACATCTGGAAGAAGACCTGGGCTGCCTACCGGGACAAGGAGTTCGCTGTCGGCCCGATGACGGTCCAGCCTGGCCTGACCAGTTGGGTCGAGGACATTCGCAGGGCGCCGGTGAGAATCGCGGGTCTGTTCGCGCGCGACACTGAGAGCTACGCGCATCTGCAGAAGAGCGGGTTTGCCGGGGACGTTGCCCTGGGCTTGTCACACGATCCAGCGCTCTACTTGCGAGATTCCGATCTTGTCAGGGCTGAGAGAGAGGCGGCTTCTCAGGAGTTCGTCCTGGCCGTCTTCCGGAACGATCATGAAGGGTCCCGCACGATCGGCGAGTACCGCCGAGGACTTTCGCGACTGATGCCCAAGAGGCTTCAACGGTGGCTGGACACGCACAGGAAGTTGTGCAGTCAGGTGAACAAGACTGAGAAGGCGGCCGCGATTAGTGCAGCGGACGGGCCGTTTTGGGCGATCGACATTGCCCAGGATCCGATCCCGTACTTCTTCGAGGTTCTGCGGGCCGCCAAGGTCGTCCATACCGATCGTCTGCACTGCATGCTGGCCGCCGTCATGTTGGGCAAGCGCGTGTACGCCTATCCGACTACGTTCGGCAAGTTGGAGGCCGTCTATGAGCACAGTTTGGCCGGGTGGGCGGATGTAGAGTTCGTACGGGACTTCTGACGGCTGTCCTGCCGAGTCCCGACGTTCCTGTTGATCCGGAGCAAGAAGCATGCTTGAAGTGACCCAAATCCATACCGAGGACGTCTCCAGCGGTGTCAGACTCAGCGCTCGATTGGCGTGCCCGGGCACGCCGCTTGATGGGCATGATTTGTGGTTCTCTTATCCGGAGACATGTCGGGGGCGGCTCACGTTATCAGGCGATCCGTGGCTGGCCGCGATGCTCTGGCCCGCCATGCGACTCGGGCACGACCTGCGCATCGAGGCGCCGGTGTCGCCGCGCCTGCTCGAGGCGACCGACACCTTCATGGACATCATGCAACGGTGGGACAGAGAATCCAAACGAATTGCGATTGTTGCGGACACGGCTTCTCCGGATGTCGAGGGCGGCCCTGCCGTAGCCAGTTTCTTCTCCGGGGGAGTGGATTCGTTCCATACCCTACTCAAGCACACGACCGCGAGTACACCCGCCGAGCGAAGAATCAGCCACCTGATCTTTGCCTGGGGTTTCGATATCGACCTCGACAATCGCGCGCTGCACGAGCAGGTGGTCGGGCATATTCGGGAATCGGTGTCCGCGTTGGGGGGCTCTCTGGTGGCGTGCTCGACCAATGTGCGGAAGGTCGTCCCTGAAGAGCTCGCCGGCTGGCAACTGTATCACGGCGGGGTCATGGCTGCTCTCGCCTTGGGCGGGCAGGGGGTTTGGAATCGAGTGTTCATCCCTGCTTCAGAGACCTATGACTGTCTTGTCCCCCTCGGCACGCATCCGTTGGTTGATCCCCTTTGGTCGACGGAGGCGGTCTCGATCATTCACGATGGAGCCGAAGCGACTCGGATTGACAAAGTACGCGATTGGATAGCGAAGTCCGACGTGGCGCTGCAGCACTTACGCGTCTGCTGGGAGAATCGGGACGGCGCCTACAATTGCGGCGCATGCGAGAAGTGCATTCGGACCATGCTCAATCTGGAATTGGCGGGGGTCCTTGACCGGTGCCCGTCTTTCGCGAAACCTCTTTCCTATGACGATGTGGCGAATCTGAGATTGACGCACGAGGTCCAGCATACACTCATGGCGCAGAACTACGAAACAGCCCTGGCGGTCGATGCCGATCCTCGGTTGATTGAGGCACTGAGGCGGTGCCTGTATCCCAGTCTCTTCTCGGAAGTCAGAAGGCGCTTCAGTCGGAAGATGAGGCGTTTGTCGGAGCGAGCCGGCTCCAGGAAAGGCGCGCATGGAAGTACGTGAGACATCGATCGAAGATCTCCTCGTGATCGAGCCGGATGTGTTCGGTGACGCCCGAGGGTGTTTTCTCGAGACCTACAATCGGAAGCGATACGAGGAGGCTGGTCTGGCATTCGACTTTGTCCAGGACAACTGCTCTTTTTCCCACTACGGGACCGTTCGAGGGCTGCATTATCAGGTGGGTCAGTATGCCCAGGGCAAACTGGTGACCGTCCTTCAAGGCCGCGTTCTCGATGTGGCCGTGGACGTGCGGTTTGGCTCTCCCACGTTCGGCCGACATGTGGCGGTTGAACTGACGGACGAAAACCGCTTCCAGTTCTGGCTGCCGCCGGGCTTCGCCCATGGCTTCGCCGTCCTTTCGGAGACCGCGACATTCGCGTACAAGTGCACCGCCTACTACCACAAGGAAAGCGAGCGGTCTATCCGATTTGATGACCCTGATCTGAATATCACCTGGAATATAACCAATCCCATTGTCTCGGCGAAGGATCTCGAGGCTCCCGCGTTCAAGTCCATTGAGAAGGATTTCATCTTCACCTCTCGATAGGAGCCCCGTCTCATCATGACTGACACTGTCCCACCACCGACCGCCGCCGAGCCGCTTCAAGTAACGAAGGTCTTCCTGCCTCCGTTTGAAGAATACTGTGAACTGCTTCGTCAGATCTGGGCCACGCATATCGTGACCAACGATGGACCGCTATACCAGCGTTTCGAAGACGATCTGCGACGCTACACAGAACTCGCCAACCTGGTTTGCCTGGCCAACGGAACGTTGGCTCTCCAGATGGCTCTCCATGTGTTGGAACTGGCCGGTAGCGATGTTATCACGACGCCGTTTACGCACGTGGCGACCTCCGATGCGCTGATCTGGGAGCGTTGCCGACCTGTGTATATTGATGTCGACCCGGAGACCCTGAACATCGATCCGAACTTGATCGAGGCGGCCCTCACCGACCGGACATCGAGTGTGTTTGGTGTTCACGTGTACGGCAACCCGTGCGATGTCACGGAGATAGAGAGGATCGCCGGGGCGAATGATCTGAAAGTGATATACGACGCAGCGCACGCCTTTGGAACTCGTGTGCATGACCGTAGTGTCTTGTCGTTCGGTGACATCTCGGCGGTGAGCTTCCATGGCACCAAGGGTATGCACACCTTCGAAGGCGGGGGGCTCTTCGCGGGGGACCCTGAGCTTATCAAGCGTGCCCGGAGGCTGGCGTATCACGGGATGGATGAACAGAAACGCATCGTGCAGCAATGGGGAACGAACGGGAAGATGTGTGAACTCCATGCGGCGATGGGGATTCTCAGTTTGAAGTATTTCGCCGCGCATCTGGAAGAGAAGAAACGCTGCTATGAGCTGTATGTTTCTTTGCTGGAAGGCCTAGATCAGATTCGCTTCCAGAAACTGACCGGTGAGATCAACTACTCTTATATGCCGGTTGTATTTCGGAGCGAAGACTGCAAACAGGCGGTCATGAAGGAACTGCGGCAACATGGCATCTATCCCCGCGAGTACTTCCACCCGAGCCTGGAGACCGTGTTCAGCGATCGAATCGCTTGTCCAATCGCCTACGACCTGTCTCATCGCGTTCTATGTCTGCCGATGTCGGACTACCTGCAGCAGGAGCAGGTCCGGCGCATCTGCGAGATCGTGGTTCGAACGTGTGAGACACAAAGGGGCGGATGATGTCGGCGCGGCTATCCCGTATGAGTCTTTCGAATGCAGTGTAGTGTGGCAAAGAGGCCGAACGTGAATCGACGCCCAACAACGGCGAGCAACGTGAAAGTCAGCGCCCTGATGCTCACGTTCAATCACGAGCGTTACGTGGGAGAGGCGATCGAGGGGTTCCTCGCGCAGGAGACGGATTTCCCTTGCGAACTCGTCGTCGCGGAGGATTGTTCCACCGATGGGACGCGCGAGGTGATCCGGCAGTATTGGGAGAAGCACTCGGACCGCATTCGCGTGTTCCTGAACCGGCGCAACATCGGGGCTCGACGGACGGCTGCCCGCGCCTACGCGTGGTGTCGGGGGGAGTACGTGGCCTATTTCGATGGGGACGACTGCTGGACCTGCCCCCAGAAACTGCAGCGGCAAGCGGATTTGCTTGATGCCCATCCGGAGTATGCCCTGTGTTTCCACAGTGTCAGGATGGTCTGGGAGGACGGCAGTCAAGAGGCTACTGTGTTCCGCCCTCATCAAATCAGAGACTGCTACACGCTGGAGGATCTTCTGGAAAACAACTTCATCGGCGCTTGTTCGCCGATGTATCGCAAAGGCGTGTTCCCGGAACGCCCCGCGTGGCATTTCGTTGGCCCTGTAGGGGACTGGTGGGAGCACATTCTGTATGCGCAGCACGGTCGCATCGGCTATCTCGATGAGCCGATGGGGATGTATCGCCAGCATCAGGGTGGCGTGTACAGCATGACCTCCACCCTTCACAAATTGAACGTGGCGATCGAAATGCTGCGCCGCTTCCGTTGCGCATTGGATCGTCGGTACTGCGGTCTGATCAGCCGGGTCTTGTCGAGTCACTACCGCCAGTTGGCGCTCGTGCACCTCGAGTGTGGAGACAGGACGGCCGCGCGAGCGGCGGCGGCGCAAGCGGTCAGAGAGAGCTGTTACCCTATCGGGCGAATCCCCTCGCCGGCCATCTTGCGAACACTCGTCAGAACGCACCTCCCCGGGGCCTATGAACGACTCAGAGCCTTGGCCAGGCGCTGCGATCAGGTCGCTCAGTGAGAAACGAATCTCCTCGGCCCACGCCAGACGGCGATGCTGCGGGACCAACCAAGGGATCACAATCAGGATAATCGCATGCCCACGGCGCCGGCCCCGGAGGCCTCAAGACCAGATACGTTCTTTGACACGGAACACCTGAAGTCCGATCTCAAGCGTCGCTCTGTCAGAGGCGGCGCCGCGACCGTCCTTGGCCAGGGGGCCAGCTTCGTCATTCGGACGGCCTCGACTATGGTCCTGGCGCGACTGCTTACGCCCGCCGATTTCGGCCTGATCGCGATGGTGACCGCCATCACTGGCTTCGCGGCGGTCTTCAAGGACCTGGGCTTCTCCATGGCGACCGTGCAGCGCGCCGAGGTGAACCACCGCCAGGTCAGTACCCTCTTCTGGCTGAACGTGGCCTTCAGTTCGCTGATCGCTCTCGTGCTCGCTGGATGCGCTCCGGTGATTTCGTGGTTCTACAGCGAGCCGCGCCTGACATGGGTGACGCTTGCGATGGCGGTCCATCTGGTTCTGGGCGGGTTGGCCGTACAGCACCAGGCGGTGCTGCAACGACAGATTCGCTTCATCACCCTGGCGGTTGTCCAGGTGCTCGCGATGTTGATCGGCGTTGTGGCCGGCATCATCGCGGCCCTCTACGGAGCCGGCTACTGGGCATTGGTTATTCTGCAATTGGTTGCTGCGGCCGCGATGGTCTTGGGTGTTTGGGGAACGTGCAAGTGGCGACCGGGGCGGCCTGTCCGGGGTTCCGGAGTTCGCTCAATGGTCAAATTCGGCGGGAATCTCACGGGGTTCAATATTCTCAATTACTTCTCCAGGAACGCGGACAATGTTCTCATTGGACGTGTTTGGGGAGCAGTGGAACTGGGGTTGTATGCCAAGGCGTACGGTCTCTTCATGTTGCCCATTAGACAACTGACGTACCCGATTTCGGCCGTGGCGATCCCGGCATTGAGCCGGATCCAGGGGGATCGAGCACGGTATCGGCGCGCCTTCTTCTCCGTGCAGGAGAAGTTGTGCGTCGTAATGGTGCCTCTGATTGCCTTCCTGGCCGCTACGTCGGATTGGGTGATTGAAGTCCTATTGGGGCCCGCGTGGTTGCCGGCAAGCCAGATACTCCGCTGGCTCAGCATCGCCGGGCTTGTGCAAGCCGTCATCAGCACCGTGGGGTGGCTCTTCGTTACCCAGGACCGGACAAAGGACATGCTCAGATGGGGTGTTATCGGGAGCAGTCTTACGATTGCCTCGTTCGTACTGGGCCTCAGGTGGGGGGCTCTCGGAGTGGCGATATCCTACAGTCTGTCTGGCACGCTGATACGGACGCCTCTGCTTATCTGGTTCGTCGGTCGAAAAGGGATGATTTCCGCTCGAGACTTGTATCGATGTATCGTCCCTTACTTGGGGCTCGGCGTGGCTGTAGGAGGCGTCATCAGTCTCCTGGTGACCGTCTTGTCTCCTTACCTGGCGCCTTGGCAGGGGCTCTGTGTGGCCGCTGTGGTTCATCTTCTTCTGCTATTGGTGTTTGCATTGCTCTTCAAACGCTTGCGGCACCATCTGTTGGAGATGCTCTCCTGGGTCCGTTCCGGCGGCGGCCCGGGGCTTGGGCAACCTGCAGAGGGGGCCGCGTAGTGACAGCGCTTGCGATGCTTCCTGTTACGTATTTCCTGTGGGGCCGGAGATCTCAGCGACGACTCGGAATCCTGACGAATCCAGCAGGCGCAGGGCCATTGAATCCCTGTTCAGATAGCCACACGCGCAGATGACGCGGATTTGCCATGCTCAAGAAGCTGTATCGTAAACTGAGAAGTCGAAAGATAACAGAACCGGTATACGGGCGGCGCGGGGACCACGTAACGATTCGCGAGCCGATAGTTGTGACTCATCCTGAGCGACTTTTCCTGGGGGACTACGTACATATCGGTGAGGAGGCCCGCCTGGCGACTCCGGGCGGCCTTCAGATAGACCGAGGTGTCGTAATCGGGCCGCGACTCCGCGTCTACACCGCGAATCACAATTACCGGGATGCCGAGACGCTCCCTTATGACGGCCGTTTTCTATTACAGCCCGTTCGCATCTGTTGCAATGTCTGGGTTGGTGGAGATGTGGTCATCGTGCCTGGAGTGACGATTGGTGAGGGGGCCGTTGTTGGAGCCGGTGCTGTGGTGGTAAGGGATGTGCCGCCCATGGCTGTGGTGGGGGGGAATCCAGCTCAGATAATCAGAACTCGTGATCGGGACCAATACGATTCTCTCAAGGCGCAGGACAGGATCTATCTGAAACTGAAAGCAGAGGGACGGATCCAGATTGAGGAAGTCTCACTGAACTAGTAGCGCCGGGCCGCGCAGAGGAGGACGGAGCCTGCTGCGACAGCCGAAGCGAAGTTATCATGACGAGATTAGAGAGCATAGCATCACTGTTTCTTGCGCGATGGGTGCGATCCGCACTGCATCGGCGGGTTCGTGCTGCCTTTGATAGGTGATTGATGCTTCGGATAGGGTATCTGGGCTTCGTTAACCAGCGCAATGTGGGCGACGATCTGCTTGAGATGAGCATTGTGTCTCTGATCAGAAGGCACATGCCCGGACGGTGCAAGGTCATCGCCGCGCGAAGCCATAGCGATCTCAGTCGGTACGATCTTTTCGTCTGCGGGGGAGGAACGCTTCTGAGTCCCTGGGACAGTGCGTGGATTCAGGCCCTGTGTCGCATCAAGGAGCAGGGGATTCCCCTGGTTATCTTCGGGACGGGGGTGCTGCCCGATTTTTCCGATGAAGCCAAGACAAGCACGCCGCAATCGAGAGAATGCCTGGCCGACATCATTCGCTACGCTCGTCTGACTGGAGTAAGGGGTCCTCAATCGAAGCAATTGCTCGTCGATTGCGGGTGCGAGCCCGATGAGATCGATATTGTCGGCGATCCGGCTCTGGCATCCGAGGCGCCTTCGTGGTGCCGCATACGGGGCAGGCTCCAGTACGGTCGGCTCAAGCCCCTGGTTGCGATGAGCGTGGGTTTCTCGCCGAACAAGGCTTCGTCATGGCGCGCTCAGGCGGTCGAGAGGTTCGCCTATCTGTGTACGTATCTATTGGACGAGGGGTATTCGGTTGCTTTCCTGCCGCAACGAAGCAATGACATGCCGTTTCAGCAGGAGATTCTCAGCATGCTGCCCGCGGCGCGGGACAAGGTTTACGCACCGTCACGACCTCTGACGGTGAGCAAGGCCTTCAGTATCATTGGACAAGCCGATGTTGTGGTCGCCGGCAAGCTACATCCCGGCGTCATGGCGACGATCGTTAATACGCCGTTCGTCAGCTACGCCTATGAGCCCAAGTGTCGTGATTACGCCGCGTCCATCGAGTACCTTCCATACACCATCGGTCCGGAATGCGAGAATGGCGAATTGATGTCTTGCTTTGAGTCCGTACGCCGAGATTCGGCGATGATCCGGTCGCATCTTCGGCAGCAGACCGAACGATATCGACAGAGACTGATCGCGTTTGCACGCCGGTTGCCTGAGGTTGCTTTGGACCGGAACTGTGTCGGTGTTCCGTCGTGGCAGGTCGCCTGTGGAGAGTGAGAATTCAGTGTCGGTTCCGGTAGAACAAATCGAAAGTCCCAAGAGTTGTCGGTGTGATATTGCGCCGGCAGCTACCGTGGTCTTCACGCCGTACGACGCGAAGAACCCGTACCAGGCTCAGATTGTCAAGGGGCTGCGCGATCGCGGGTACAAGGTGTTGGAGTACGCTTTCTTCTGGGACGCGTACACCGACATCATGAGTGGGAAGATCTCCCCGGACATCCTGCACTTGCACTGGTTGTACTTCCTGAATCTGGCGTCGCCGTTGGGATCGGCTCTGAAGAAGACAGCGGCGTTTGTCAAGGGACTGCGAAAACTACGACGCTGCGGCGTCAAGACGGTTTGGACGGTTCACAACTACCGTGCCCACGAATGTCGAAGGCCGCACGTCGACAAACTGATGCGAATCGCCCTGGGAGCGATAGCTGGCCATGTTATTGTTCATTCCCCCCAGGCCCGCGAGCTGATCCATCGATCGTGGTTGATCGGTCGATCGCGTATTTCCGTCGTACCGCATCCCCACTACATTGACGTGTATCGTTCCGGCATCAGCCGCGAGGAGGCTGAGCGTACGCTGGGGTTGACGCCCACGGCATTGCGCTATGTGTTCCTCGGGACGGTCCGAAGATACAAGCAGGTGCCCGGGTTAATCAAGGCGTTCCGGGAGTTCGATCAGTCGGATACTCAGCTTCTCGTGGCCGGCAAGGCCGCCAACGACCAGGACTTGTTGGACAATATCAAGAGCGAAATCGCCGGAGATCATCGCGTCGTACTGAGACTTGGCTTCATAGACGATGACGACATTCAGAAGTACATGGCCGCAGCCGATGTCATCGTCTTTCCCTATTCGGAAGTGCTGACGTCGGGAGCCGTGATGCTTGCAGTGTCTTTCGGTCGGCCCTGTATCGCGCCGGAGGCCGGCGCGTTCAAGTCCGTGCTCAACGAGCGCGGCGCTTTCTTCTATGATATGCGACGGCCCGACGGTTTGGCCTGCGCTATGCGGGAAGCCTTCGCCAACCGCAGTCAGTTGAGCGCTTATGGGCGTTACAACCGTCAGCGAGCAGAACTCTGGGCGCCCGCGCAGATCAGTGCCCAGACAGGCGATGTGTACCGAGTTCTCTTGACGGCGAACTAGCGGCCCGCGCGGGTCGCTGACGCCAGGGAGAGGAGGAAGACGGATGACTAGACACATTCGAGTTGGTGTTCTGGTGGGTGTCCTTTGCCTGACGGGTTATTCGCCCTGGATGACGCGAGTACGCGCTGAGGGCTTTGACAAAGAGATTACGGTCGTTCTTCGCTACGACGATCCATCCGGTAAGACGCCTGTCGAAGAGATTACGCGGCTCGCGGAAGCCCTGCGGCGCCATGAGATGTGTTGCACCGTTGGGGTGATACCGTTCGCCTGTGCCGGAGACAGTCACGATCCGAAGGAACAGTCCTTCCACCCGTTGACGGAGCCAATCGCCGAGGCGCTGGCCGAGTCGGCGCGGGAGGGGCTGTTCGAGATCGGCCTCCATGGGTACTCACATCAGACCAACTCACGGCATACGGAGGGGTGGTTTTCGGAATTCAAAGGTCTGGCCTATGAAGAGCAATTGGAGAAGATCGCCGAGGGCAAGAACGTCTTGGAACGCATGCTTGGTCTATCGGTGACGACATTCATTCCTCCATGGAATAGCTATGACGCCAATACGGTCCGGGCTCTTGAGGCGGCTGAGTTTCGGTGCCTATCCGCCAATCCGATCGGGACGGCAGACGCTGCTTCCTCGCTTCTGTTCGCCCCGGCGACAACGTCGCTCGGCCAGCTCAAGGACGCTGTGAAGGAGGCTCGTGAGGCCCCGGGCAGCGCCCCCGTGGTCATGGCGCTGCTGCACAACTACGATTTCCGCGAGGTCGATGCCGCGCGTGGTACGATGACATATGAACAATTCAGTCAGACGTTGCAATGGCTTTCCCGGCAAAACGACGTGAAGGTTGTGCGGGTGGGAGACCTCGCAGATGCGACACCGCGTCGTTACCTGGACAATCGTAGACTCCTTCGAATGCGCAAGCTCTTTCCGAGGTTCCTTCCGGTTGAATCGTATTGGTCGGTTCACCTTTCGGAGGAGGCCGCCCTACATGTGCGAAGGTCAATGTGGTTGGGGTTAGCTGTCATCTACGGGGCAGAGGTGCTGCTTGCCGCGGGGGTGAGTTTCATATTGGCCCAGTTCGTCTCCGCCAGGGGATATCGTTGGGCCATGAAAGGCATACTCCTGCTCGGACCGGTTCTACTGCTTGGTGGATTGGTGTGGACCTGCCAGGATGGCGACTTTGGGGCCAAGGCGATTCTGGCGGTAGCGGGAATCCTCGGCTATTGTGGCGGTACCTGGGCAGTCGTTCCATATCGTCTCGGGTTCCCTCTCAGACGAGGGCTGAAGCGTCATTAGACGCTCTGGGCACTGCGTCAGGTGACAGGTGGAGAGGTGATGCGAACCGTGCATCGGTGTGGGAGAGCGATTGATGAGTGACTACTCGGAACAGACCTGTCACGGTACGTGGATGGCAGAGACCTGCACCGCGGGCTTGGCCACGGTGATCGTTCCAGCTTACAACGCCGCAGATCTGATCGCTGAAACGCTGGACTCCGTCTACCGGCAGACGTACAGGCCGCTGGAGGTCCTCGTGATCGATGACGGTTCGACCGACGACACCCTGGAGGTGGTCGACGATTGGGCTGCACGGCACGATGACGCCAGCGGGTTCCGCTTGCGTAGCCTCAGCCAGTCGAATCAGGGAGGTCCTGTGGCTCGGAACCACGGTCTCATAGAGTCCTCCGGCGAGTTCATCCAGTTCCTGGATTGCGACGACGTGCTGGCGCCTTTCAAGATCGAGCGGCAGGTTGAGTGTTTGGCAGACTGTGCTGGCGGTACGGCCTCATACGGCCCCTGGCGCTTCTTCGTCATGACGGATCAGGGCCTGGGACTGTACAAACCGAGTACCCAGACTCAGGAGGATCGCGCTCTGAAGAGTTGGGTTGAAGGGACCTGGTCCGAGCCGGTCCACGGCCTGCTATGGCGGCGAAGCGATCTGGTTGAGCTTGGCCCCTGGGACGAACAGCTCAAGGCCGATCAAGACGGGGAATATGCGATGCGATTCCTCGTTCGCGGCGGTCGACTCGTCTTCGCCCCGAATGCCTGGGCGTACTACCGCAAACCCATGAATTCCCATGCGACGGTCAGCAGCAACAACGGACGCATCGCGTTCCAATCCCGGTTTCGGGTAATCCGGGGTATTGAGAAGGAGCTGACCGCCAGAGGCCTGCTCGATGAGTACCGCAGTTGTCTGTCGCGGCGCTACGCCTATTTGGCTCATCGGTGCGCGCTCCATGACAGAAGGCTGACGAACCTGTATCTGAAGCATGCGAGGCGGGTTTCTCCGGATGGAAAACTCCCACCCCTCTTCTCGTACTACTGGCTCAGTCGGATCATTGGACTCAGCACCAAACACAAACTGGGAAGGCTTGTTCGCGGCATGTTGAGGATTCCCGTCCGGAACAAGCAGTCTCGACCGGAAGTCCCCGCTGTCCATGTTGCAGACATTCAGGAACTGTTGCTCGTTGACGAACGCTGATCGGGTTCTTCGGTTGGATGCGGGGCGCCACGGCTCGAACCGGAGTACTGGCCCAGCAAGTTTGGCACGGTCTGGAAACAGGCAGGCAAGAAGGGCGGGAAAGTTGTTGTCCCATTGGCAAGGCGGGCCTATTATGACGCCTTCGTCAGCTGCTCCAAACGATGGGATGGACGGTTGTCACGGTGGTGCAGACGCCTCGCGGCCCGTATCCGGTTCTGCAGGATGATGATAACAATAACCATACAGACGTATAATCGCTCGGCCATACTGCGCCGGACGTTGGATTCGCTACGCTCCCTGCGATGTCCTGAAGGGGCTCAGTACGAGATTCTTGTTGTGGACAACAACAGCGACGATGACACGTCGGCCGTGATCGAACAGTATGCGGACATACTGGCGCCGCGACTGAGGAGTGTGTTCGAGCCCCAACAGGGCTTGAGTCACGCCCGCAATCGTGCGCTGGCCGAGGCCAAAGGGCAGGTCGTGTCCTTTCTCGACGATGATGTTGATGTCGATCCGGGGTGGTTGGAGGCGGTGCACGCGGCTTTCGAGAGGTATTCAGCAGCCGTCGTAGGGGGGCGCAGTTTCTTGATATACCCCGAACGCGTGGAACGTCCGGCTTGGCTCTCGGAGTGTCACGAATTCTTGTACTCGCGATTGGACCATGGTCCTGAGCCTCTGGTGGATACCGACAAAGCCTTCTTTGGACTGAACTTCTCGGTGCTGCGCGACATCGCTCTGCGGGTGGGGGGGTTCGCGTGCGATTTGGGCCGGCGCGGCAACAATCTGATGTGTGGAGAAGAGGAAGACCTGATGAACCGGATTCGCCAAGCCGGCGGCATTGCGGTTTACGAGCCGCGGGCTGTGGTTGGGCACGTTGTTCCGGCCTCGCGGTTGAGCAAACGGTGGGTTCTCAGACGCGTCTATTATGGCGCCGCCTCGGTGGAACGCTCCTGGCTGGCGGCGGGGACGAAAACGGACTCAACGTACCGGTTGTTCAGTCACGCCGTGCGATGCTGCGCCAGTGTGAGCAAAGCGAGATTCGCTCGCGGCATGTCTCCGCAGGTATTCTTCGAGCGGCAATACAGCGCGGCCCATAGCCTGGGACGTTTCATGGTAAGAGTGCGACACCTACTTGGTGCGAGCCCGTCTCTGTGAGGCGGTTGAATGTTAACGGAATTCATTGACTGCTGAAGGTATCCTGTGCCGCAGGTGAGCGTTGTCATTCCTTTGTACAACAAGGCTGCGCAAGTCACGCGAACTCTGGACTCAGTTCTGAACCAGACGTATGAGGACTGGGAGGCCATCGTCATTGATGATGGTTCTCTGGATCACGGCCCCGAATTGGTGGCTCGGTGCAGGGATTCTCGCGTGCGGATGATCCGCCAGGAGAATCAAGGCCCAGGCGCGGCCCGAAATCGTGGATTGGCGGAATCGACTGGCGCGTACGTGGCGTTTCTTGATGCGGACGATGAGTGGCTTCCTGAGTTTCTCGCCGAATCCATTGCTGCGCTCACAGACCATCCGGACTGTGACGTTACCGCTGCGGCCTACTATCGGGGGCACGACAAGGTGGATGTCGTGTCGACCTTCCGGGATTTCGGGATCACCGAAGGGGTGTGGACACTCCACGAGGGCATCTCGGACAGCGATCTGGAACGCTGTCTCTATTCCGTGCATTCGTGCGGCATTCTGACGCGAAGAGAGGTCCTGGTTCGATTCGGTGGATTCTATACGGCAGACCGCTGCACGTTTGGTGAAGACTACTACCTGTGGCTCAAGGTTATCCTGAACTGCCGGATCTATCGCATCTTGAAGCCTCTATGGTGGTACCACTTGGAGGATTCCGAGATTGGCGTCCGTGCAGGGGAACTTCCTTTGCATCCGTTTATGACAACGCCCGACCCAATCCGAGAATGTTGCCCTCCTGAGAAGGCCCAACTCCTGGAGCGATGGTTGGATCTACACGCCCTGGTTATGGCCCATAACTACATGGCTCGGGGGCAGATCAAGGAAGCGGAGTACCTTGTCGGGAAGTACCCCGCCATGCGGCGCTGGCGCACCCGCTATCTCTCGCTGCGACTCAAAATGCGATGTCCCCGTCTCCATCGTGGTCTCAAGAGGTGCATGGGCCGATGAACATAGCCTTGCTGTCCATGGAGTGGCCCCCGTATGGTTGCGGGATCGGTTCGTACATGTACAACCTGGCCCGCGGCTTCGCGTCCCTGGGGCATCCCGTGACGGTTGTCACGCACGATCAGAATCCCGTGGCATGTTCCGGGGTGCGGATTGTTCAGGTTCCGCTCTGCGATCCGCGCGGCACCGTATGGCGACGTTGCCAGACGAAGGCGCGGCAGATTCTATGGGGGATTCGTCATCCCTGGTCGTGGGCGGCGCGGCACGTGTTTGACACGCTCCAGGAGGACGAGTCGTTCGATGTCGTCGAAACAGCGGAATTTGGCGCCTGGGGGTGGCATTTTCTGGAGAATCGTCCCGCACCTCTCGTGGTTCGATGTCACAACCCGGCCCATATCGTATGGTCCGTTAACCAGATGGAATCCTCCTCCTGGCCCATGCCCAGCGGGCTCCAGAAACAGGATTGCCTCGAGAGGGAGCAGGCCAATCGCGCCGATGCGCTCGCCTCCCCAAGCGATGCGCTCGCCTATCATTTGAGTCTAAGCTGGACGATTCCTTTGAGTCGTTTTGCGGTGATCCCGAATCCCATTGATACGGAGCTGTTCTGTCCGGGCGAGGAAAGGGACCGTGAGCGAGAAATCCTCTATGTGGGTCGATTGGAGCAAAACAAGGGAGTCTTCGACCTTGCTCAGGCGCTCGGTCCTGTGCTGGATGAGCATCGCGATATCCGTGTCCGCTTTGTAGGAATGGATCGGCCAGCGCCGACGGCGTTGTCCGCGAAAGGTCGGATGGCGTCGGATGTGATCCGTTCGTTTGTACCTGAATCGTTCCGTGAACGCTTGCTGTTCGCATCGCATGTTCCGCTTGACGACATCGTGCGTTTTCAGCAGCGCGCGATGTTTGCGGTCATGCCGACGAGAGGCTTCGAGAGTTTCTCGTATACGGTTCTGGAGCCGATGGCGTGTGGGACGCCCGTCATCGCGACGCGCTGTGGCGGGCCCGCGGAGATCGTGACGCACGGCGAGGACGGTTGGCTGGTCCCGGCCGGCAGTGTGTCCGCACTGACCGACGCCATGAATCAGCTCGCCGCCAGCCATCAGGATCGCGAACGTCTGGCCATCGCAGCCAGACGGACCGCAGAGACACGCTTTGCCAACCGTGTCGTGCTGCCGAAGATCCTTGAGTGGTATGAGCGTGCGATTGACCAACACAGGCGGCGTAGAGCGAGCAAATGATACAACGATGACCGACGAGTTACAGGCCAATCCGTGTGTGTCCGTGGTTGTCCGTGTGCGTAATGCGGCGGGAGATCTGCAGCGCTGCCTGCAGCGCCTGAGAGAGCAGACGCTTCCGGCCGGGCGCGAACTGGAGATCGTTGTCGTCGATAACGAATCGACCGATGATTCGGCGGATGTGGCCCGGCGCTACGACGCTCGGATCGTCTCACTGTCCCGGGCCGAGTTCTCGTGGGGAAGAGCCTTGAACAGGGGGATCGCCGCCGCTACGGGCGAGATGATTCTCTTGCTTTCCGCAGATGCCTGCCCCGTCGATGCGGGTTGGTTGCTGGCGATGCTCGAGCCCTTCGAGGATGACAAGGTGGCGGCCGTATATGGACGCCAGGTCCCACGCTCGGATGCGCCTATCGATGAGGTCGTACGTCTGCAGCGGACCTTTCCCGAACAGAGCGTTCGCCAGACGCTGGAAGAGAATTGCGACCCATCCGGGCGTGGCATGATCGTCTCGAACGCCTGTGCCGCGATTCGCAGGCGCCTCTGGGAGCAGTCTCCCTATGATGAAGAGATCCAGGGAGGGGAAGAGGGGGTCTGGACCTACCAAGCGCTGCAGGCCGGGTATTGCTTTCAGTATCAGGCCGAAGCCCAGGTGTACCATTCACACAACGACAGCGCGTTTCGTCAGGCGTGTCGTCTGATCGAACTGATGCAGAAGAACTGCGAGATCGACGGACGGCGGTTTTCTCTCTGGGTCCTGTTTCGTGGATTGGCGGCCTATAGCAAGCGGCGTTTGAAGAACTGTCTCTTCGCGCGGGTCGCGTGCTTGACGCGGCTCAAGGGTGTGTTGCGACTCCCTCTTGAAGTGGCGGCGGTATCGATTAGCTTTGGGTTTCTGAAGTCGCCCTGGTTCGGGGCGTTTCGTGATAGAGTGTGGGGATAGAGTTGAGACGGACTTGGATCCAGCGTGGGCGAAGTCTCCTGGCGAAGCTCATCAGCTTCGGACGCTGGCGTCTTGCCTTCAGCGCGTTTGGTTGGGGCAGTATCTTGAGACGCCCCGACATGGTGACGGGGGGGAAGGGCATTGCCATAGGTCGTCGGGTGAGCATCCTCAAAGGAGCCCGCCTGGAGACATTCGAGATTCGGGCCGGTCAGACGCCGCGTCTTACGATTGGTGATGGAACGTCCATTCAGATGTATTTCCATTGTGGGGCGGCCGAGCGCGTCAGTATCGGGGAGAATGTGCTGATCGCGGGCCGCGTGTATGTGTCCGATCATGATCATGCGTTTGATGATCCGGCGGTTGCGCCCATCAAGGCGCCGCTGAGAACAGCCCCCGTGGTGATCGAGCGAGAGGCATGGATCGGCGAGGGTGCGGTCATCCTGAAGGGCGTTACGATCGGCGAGCGAGCCGTCATTGGGGCCAACGCCGTCGTTACGAAAGACGTCCCGCCCTGGTCGGTGGCCGTCGGCGTTCCCGCGAAAGTCATCAAGACGTTCGGCGGACGATGACGTTGTGGCGTTCGCACGCACGTGATGTCAGACGCCCGCCCGGCAACGCTGCGAGAGGAGTTTCTTGGCGGGCTCGGAAACGAACTGGTTCCATCTTCTGATGTGTGTTACCCTTTGCCCCTCAATGGCATATGAGGTAGGCGGAACGCCCGTGAAACGTAGCGCTTCCATAAGACGTTCTATCTTGCCGGTGGAGAGCGGCTCGATGGGGGCGTCGTCCGAATCCTCTGTGCATGCGATCTTCTGTACGAAAGGCGCCAAACAGTGAATTCAGCAAGCCTGGTAGCTGTCATTGCTCTGTGCATCTCGGTTATGGCTGTGCCGCGGAAGTATCTCCTGATGCCGTATATCATCGCGGCCTGTCTGGTCCCCATGGATCAGAGAATCATCATCGCCGATCTGGATTTCACGGCGCTGAGGTTCTGCGTTCTCGCGGGCTTCCTGCGGATGTGGTTGCGCAGCGAGATGCGTTCGGTGCAGTGGAACGTCGTGGACAAACTCGTGTTGGCCTGGATGTTGGTGGGATCGACCGTCTATGTTCTGCAGTGGCAAACCGTTAGCGCTGCCATCAACCGCTCAGGTGTCATGTTTGACGGATTCGGCCTTTACTGGATATTCCGGATGGCATTGCGCAATTGGGAAGACATCATTCACGTGTTACGCTGTTTCGCGATTGCGGCAATCCTGTCGGCTCCATTCGTCATTCTGGAGCGATTGCGGCAGAGAAGCCCGTACTCGGTCTTTGGGCACAGTCCGGCCGCCTTTCACCGAGGCCGTTTCCGATGTGCGGGGCCGTTTCCTCACGCCATCATGATGGGGTTGTTCTGGACGTGTCTCTTGCCGTGGTTCTATACCTGTACGCGGGCGGGGATCTCCAAAAAGTTGTTCTGGGCCGGCATCGTGGCGGCCATGACATGCGTGGTGCTTAGCGCTTCGAGCACGCCGCTGATGGCTGTCGTGGCCACCGTAATGCTCCTGGCGTTGTACAAGTATCGCTCGCAGGGCAGACAGATCGTTGTGATGCTGGCTGTCGTGCTGACCAGCCTGCACATTGTGATGAAGCAGCCGGTCTGGCATCTCATGGCCCGCGTTAACGTGTTTGGCGGTTCCACGGGATGGCATCGTTTCCATCTCTTCGACAAGTTCATCGCCTACACCGGCGAGTGGTTCCTCTTGGGCACCAAGAGCACGGGCCATTGGGGGTGGGGGCTTGAAGATGTGACCAATCAGTATGTTCTCGAGGGGGTTCGCGGAGGAGGCATTGCGCTGTGCATCTTCCTGGTCTTGCTGGTCTATGCCGTTCGCATCCCAGCCAAGGCGTCTCTGACGTTCCCGTCGCGCGAAGTGTCCTGGATGTACTGGGGCATTTGTGTCTCCGTTCTGGCGCATCTCGTTGCGTTCTGGGGTGTTTCCTACTTCGGGCAGATCATCATGCTGTTGTACCTGGTCTTTGCCATGGTCGCGCTGGTCTACGACCAATTGCAGCGGACGACTTTGAGGGCGAATGCCTGATGGATATGAGTATTGTCATCGTCAGTTGGAACACCTGCGCCATTCTGCGGGATTGTCTCCGCTCTGTATACGAGCAACTGGAGGATCTGGCCTGCGAAGTGATCGTGGTGGACAACGCTTCGAAAGACGACTCCGTCGCAATGGTCAAACGTGAGTTCCCCGAGGTGCACGTCATTGAGAACACCGACAATCGAGGGTTTGCCGGCGCGAACAATCAGGGCATGGCGATCGCGCAGGGGCGCTACGTCCTTTTGCTCAACAGCCACACCATCGTTCTTGATGATGCGTTGCCCAAGACCGTGGCTTTCGCGGACGCCCATCCGGAGGCGGCCGTGATCGGCTGTCGCGTGCTAAACGCCGATCGCACACTGCAAGCCAGTTGCTTCATGTTCCCCTCGGTGCTGAACATGCTGCTCTCGGCCAGCTACCTGTACAAGCTCTTTCCGAAGAGCCGGTTTTTCGGACGTGAGCGCATGACCTGGTGGGACAAGAACGATGCGCGTGAGGTGGAGGTCATCAGCGGCTGTTTTATGCTCGTTCGCCAAGATGCGATGAAGCAGGTAGGCCTAATGGACGATAGTTTCTTCATGTACGCCGAAGAAACGGATTGGTGTTATCGGTTCAGGAAAGCCGGTTGGAAGAACATGTATACGCCTGACGGCAGTATCATTCACTTAGGTGGGCAGAGCACGAGGCTGGTTCCGGCGTCAATGACGGTGCAGTTGCGATTGAGCATCCTGAAGTTCATGCGCAAGCATCAGTCGCTGGTCAGTTGTCTCACGGCCCGGCTGCTGGTGGCGCTGTTCTTCCTGTTGCGCGTACCTGTGTGGCTTGCCCTGTGGGCGATGGTGCCCAAGAAACGAGCGGTTTCTCGGACGAAACTCTCAGGTTATGCGAAAGGCGCAGTGAAGGTGCTTTCTCCCTGGTAGGTGATGGAAAGCAGCGATCGAGGGTACTGAGATGGAAACAACGACTGAGGATCAGGGTATGGCATCCGTTGCGGAGAGCGCGCCGCCTGAGTTGAGTTATGTCGTGGTGACGCCTTCATACAACGAAGAGACCAACCTGCCGGCGACGATCAAGAGCATGGTGTCCCAGGAGGCGAAGCCTCTGGTATGGGTCCTGGTTGACGATGGATCGTCTGATAATACGTGGAGCCTGATTGATGCCGCGGCCCAAGAACATCCGTGGATCGTTGGGCTTCGAAGAACCAAGCAGCCGGGCGACAATCCGGACGGACTCCTGACGGCGTCCGAAGCTCAGGCATTCCTGGATGGGTATCAGGCGGCTCTGGAACAGGCGGCCGATCCGAGCTTCGTCGTGAAGCTCGACGCCGATCTGGAGTTCGGTCCTGAATACTTCAAGAGTCTGCTCGATGAGCTGCATCGTGACCCGGATCTGGGCATTGCGGGCGGCGTCATCTACGAGTACAAGGATGACGAGTTGGTTCTTGAGAAGGTGAGCAAGGCCCACGTGCGCGGCGCGACGAAGATTTACCGACGCGACTGTTATCGGGACATCGGCGGCGTGCGGCCGGTTTTCGGTTGGGATGTGATCGACGAGATGTTGGCCCGGGCCAACGGATGGCGCGTGCAGAGTTTTTCCCATGTACCCCTGACCCATTTGCGGCGCACGGCGTCGCGGGAGGGCCGGTTCAATGGCTGGGCGCGCAATGGGTATATGGCGTACTATATCGGTATGTCGCCATTGCGGATGCTGACGCGTGCGTTGTCGCGTCTGCTGACGACGGGGGACATCATCCAATCAGCGGGTTTGGCCAAAGGATACTTCTCGCATTTCCTTAGAAGGACGGCGAGGTTACCGGACTTGGAAGTTCGTCGGCTCGTAAAGAAACACCAGTGGACCACTCTGGGTGCGTATGTGAGTCGGTCGGCGGGTGAGCCGCAGGTGAAGAGGTGCAACCATGAATGAACAGAAGCAATTGCGGGCGGCCATCATCGGGTGTGGTCTGATCGCATCGGATCATCTCAGTACGATCAAGGCCCGGTGCGGGGCGGTGGAACTGCATCTGTGCGACAGGAGTCTCGATGCGGCGAAGAAGCTCAACGAGGGCTTCGAGTTGAACGCGGTACTCCACACCGATGCGGTGAAACTGCTTGAAGAGGAGACGTTCGATATCGTTCAGATATTGACCCCGCCCGATTCGCATTTCGAGTTGGCCCGCCTGGCTCTGCAGAAGGGCGCCAATGTCCTGGTCGAAAAGCCCATGACCTTGACGCGCGAAGAGACGGCGAAACTCTATGATCTAGCCGAGCGGGAGCAGAAACTTCTTTGTGTGGGGCATAGCTTGCTCTACATGGATTGTGTGCTCAAGGCGCTTGATCTGATTCGCTCGGGCAGGATCGGCCGTGTCATCTCTGCCCACTGCTATTTTGGGCATGCCGAGAAGGGCAAGACCATTTCCTATCGCGGCGTGAGCCACTGGGCTTACGGATTGCCCGGCGGCCCCGTGTTGAATCTGATTTCCCATCCGGCCAGTGTGCTGGTGGAGTTGCTCGGGACGCCCAAGGAGATCACCTATCTGTCCTGTGCCCGTAATTGCATGCCGTACGGTTTGCCGGACATGGTGGACGTGAGATTCGCCGGAGAGGCTGGCATGGGCGGTTTCACGATCAGCATGGCCCATGGGAATGCCGATCGACAGCTCAGCATTCAGTGCGAGAGAGGGAGCATTTACATCGACTTCGCTCGCCAGTTGATCACGGTCCGTAAGACGCGGGCGAAGCTGGGGTTTGTTTCCAAGGCGTTCGGCGGGATCGGCCAGGGCTGGTCGCTGATCGTGGGCACGCTCAGTGTGATCGCCAGGGTGGCGACGAAGCGGCTCAAGCGGAATCCGGGCACCAGAGAACTCGTGGCGCGATTCTATCAGGCGGTCCGCGAGAACGGTGCGCCGCCGGTGACGAAGGAAAACGCGCTCG
>JANQFY010000249.1 GCA_028277585.1 Sedimentisphaerales bacterium | reverse complement strand
TGGCACTTCAGGCCGGCGCCGTTGATCGGCGCCCACGCGGCGCTGCTGGTGCCTCTGTTCACGGTGATCTACGGCCGCACCCTCCCGGTCTTCTTCGCTGCGGCGGTCGTGTTCGGGCTGGCCTTCGGATTCGCCTACAGTTCGCATCTGTACTACGGCGCCGCGGCTTCGCGCCAACGCTCCGTGCGCATGGTCATCCATGAGATCGTGATCTCACTGGGCATCACGGTTGGTGCCGGCGCCGGAGGGTACCTCGGCAAGAACGTTGGCGGCTACGCCCCTTACTGGTTCGCCGTAATCCTGATTCTGGCAGGCAGTCTCATTCAACTGGCGATCCACGGCGCGTCGTGCTTTCTTGTGGTGCGCCATGAGCGAGAGGCCGATGCGTAGCGCGGGGACGTGGCCCCTCAGTCGGACTTGCGGTGATCCAGGGCGTTCGGGTCGATGGTGGTGGCGAACGCGCCAATGGCGTCCCAGTAAGCATCTCCTGCAGCCAGGGGAATGTTGTCATGGCCGGCTTGCTCGACCCACAGGTTGAACTTCGGCGATTCGGCTGCGGCGAACAATCGCTTGCCATGCCAGGGGGGTACGATCTCGTCCTTCAGACCGTGGATGACGAGGACGGGACAGTCCACCTCGCTGATGCGTTCGATGTTCTCGAACTTATCGAAGGGCGCCAGACGAACACGCGTGATGGCGCGATAAGCGCTGGTGAAGGCACCTTCGAGGATCAGCCCTCCAATCGGCTGCTGCTGAGCGAGATAAGCCGCCGGGCCGGCGCCGATCGACCGCCCATGGGCGATGATATGCCCTGGCTTGATGGCCTTCTCCTGGACGAGGTACTGGAACGCCGCCATGATGTCACGATATGCATTCTTCTCACTGGGGCGGCCCGTGCTGGTTCCGTAGCCGTGATAATCATAGGCGAAGATCGAGTAACCCTGGTCGCGATACGCCTCGAAGAAGGGTTTCAGTTGGCCCAGGTCCTCGGCGTTGCCATGGCTGTACAGGATCGTGATTTGGGCGTTGGGATCGATGATGTGGATGGCGGAAATCTGCGCGCCGTCGTCGGTGTCCAGTTTGACGATCTCGGGAGCATCCACATAGCTGGCGGTGGGCCGAGGCAGGAACATCACCTGATTCGAGAAAGCCAGCACGATTGCGAGGACACAGGCATAGATCAGCAGTGGCGCCAGCAGGTAGCGGCGCTTGGCCGAGACCCAGCGCAACAGATCGACCGAGCTGTGACGCCGCGCCTGGATGGGCCGGCCGGCCAGCCATGAACGTATGTCATTACCCAACTCCACTGCCGATTGGTACCGCTGATCGGGATCCTTCGCCAGCGCGGCCAGCGTCATGGTCTGCAAGTCGCGGTCCAGGTGGCGCACATGTCTCGAGGGGCGGATCGGTTCGCTTTCCTGGATGTTCTGCAGGGTTTGCAGCATTGACGTGCTGACATCGTAAGGAAAGTCGCCCGTGAGCAACTGGTAGAGGATGACGCCCAGGGAATAGACATCCGTGCGGGCGTCCAGATGAGCACCGCCACCGCCAGCCTGCTCCGGGGACATATAGGCGGGCGTGCCCGTAATCTCCCCATCGGTAGAGAGGGTGCGGAACGTGTCCTCGTCCAGGATGGTGCGGGCCAGTCCGAAGTCCACGATCCGAGGTCGTCCATCGCTGGTCACGAGAATATTCGAAGGCTTCAGGTCGCGGTGAATAACCCCATGCTGGTGCGCATGCTGGACCGCGTCGCAGACGGTGAGCATCAACTCCATGGTCTGCCGTAGCGACAATCGCCGGCGGCGGACATACTCGTCCAACGGCTGCCCTTCGATCAGTTCCATGGCGTAGTAGTAGAGCCCCCGGCAGAGCCCACTGTCGTAGATGCGGGCGATGTTGGGATGATTCAGCCGGGAGGCCAGTTCGATTTCTCGTACGAAGCGCGCCATTGCCTTGCGCGAGCGCAGCAGGTCCGAACGGGGAACTTTCAGCGCCACCTCGCGATTCGTGCTCAGTTGTTTGGCGCGCCAGACCCGCCCCTGCGCGGCCTCGCCCAGGACGGCGATGATCTCGTATCCTTCAATTCTCGGGCAGGGAACCGGGCCGATTTCGCGGGGCCCTCGGGTCGGCCCACTGACCGGCGGCATGTCGTGACCTCGGTTGGCTTCGTCGGGGCTCATGCGTCGTTCGATCGGTCCTCGCATATCCGTTGAGCATTGGAGAAGAGCGTCACGAGTTCCGGGGCCATCCATTTCTTCTCGATAAGCAGCGCCAGCGACTGGCCCAGATTCCCGTAAGACAGTTGCGTGATCTTGGTGTCGTGGTGGACCAGGGCGCCGGCCAGAGCGGCGAAATACACCGTTCTGGCCAGCGCCGTTTCGGTCCCGGACTCGAGGGTGCACGACAGTGTCTTGCTGCAATCCTTGATCGTCCGGAGCAGGTCGATTCCAGACGCCGGATCCAGCAGCACCTTACCTAGCGGCCGGTCTGCCAGCGGATCGCACCGGCCGTTCGTGCGGTCCATCATCATGATCAACGTATCGAGAAGCAGCGAGCCGTCAGAATCCGTGCACGCCAACTGTTCGCTCAGCAACGTTGCCAGCGTCTCGTCGGAGACCTCGGCGTCCCCGGGATCTGGATCCTCGCTGCCCATGGCGAACAGGTCCGCCATCTGATTCAGGCTCAAGCCGAAGGTCGATCTCTTTTCTGCTGTCATCGCAATAGCTACCCTGTATTCTCCGTGGGCGGTTTCGCCGCCGTGACGCGACGTCTCCGGCTATCTATACCCCGTCTGCTCAGGACATTGCCCGCTTGGGGGCCAAAAACTGCATCAGTTCGCGCATTTCTTCGCCGATTTCTTCATCGCTGGCGACGGATTGGCGCACATAGCGCTTCAGCGCCCCGCGCAGACGCCGTTTGACGGCGAAGATCATGTTGGAAACCTTCGTCGCTTCCTCGATTTCGTAGCGGGTGCACAGGACGGCCAGCGACGGCGGGGCGGTCCCGTCGATCGTCGGCTGCAGCACGCGGTCGTGAAACAGGTCCCAATGGGTTGCCATGTCGTTCCGGCGGCAGTCGGCCTCGACCTCTTCCAACATGCGGTCCAGCAGTTCCGAAATCCAGGCGTAGTGGAACGAGTCTTCGCAGGTGATATCGCGCACCACTTGGGGCAGTTCGCTCCCGTCAGTGGTCTCGAGCGGGATGAGCTTGTGCCGAGGGATGCGTTTCTGCGCGGTCTGGCCCCGGTGTACGTTGGCGAGATAGTTGTTCAGCGCCGTCAGAACGAGCGTGCGGAATCGCCCCCGTGCTGGGTCGGCGCGCTGGATCAGTTCCCGGCCCAGGACGACCTCCTGGAAGAAGCCTTGTGTCAGATCCTTGGCCTCCTCGTTGTGGTGTCCGCGCCGCCTGAGATAGCAGTAGACGGGCTTCCAGTAGTCTCGCAGCAAATCGCCGACCACGCGCCGATTCGCGGTGTCGTCCCCGGGGCGCATGTCCTGGATAACGGTCCAGTGCGTGCTGGGGAACCGCTGTTCGCTCCCGCCGATTCTCGTGTAGTCGTTGCCTTTCACGCGTAGGGTCTCTCTGGACTGCCTATCAAACGTCATTTTTCGCGTGCGAGACGTTACGGATCGATCGTTCCCCGCCGCTCGTAGACATTCTAACACGCCGGCTCGTCCCTGCAAAGGTCCACCAGCAACCGCGGCGCACGATTTCGAGGGCATTCTCAGCGTTTTCTGTTCGTCGCCGGCAATGTCTGGAATGGCTGGGGTACCTTTTCTATGGCGGAGAGAGCCAAAGCGTCACACGCCCAGGCGCCGGCGGACCCGCGGAGGTGTCCGCCGGCGCAGGATGGGTCTGAGCGTGGTCTTCAATGAAAGGAGCGGAAAATGGACACGTCATCAGGGAAACGATACATGGCAGCCCTCTGTTGTTTGCTGATGGGGCTGTGTGCGGTGGGATACGGAAAGATCATCTACGTGGAGGACAACATTGCCTGGCTCGACGAGGGCACGTCGTGGGTCAGCGCGTTCACGCATCTTCAGGATGCGCTGGCGGTTGCGGAACCGGGCGATGAGATCCGCGTGGCTCAGGGGGTCTACAAGCCCGACCGAGGGGGAGGTACGACGCCCGGCGACCGGCGGGCCGCTTTCTTTCTGCCCGAAGGGGTCACAGTGTCCGGCGGCTATGCCGGCCTGTTTGCCCCCGATCCCAATGCTCGGGACACGGCGCGCTACGTGACGGCGCTCAGTGGCGATTTATTGGATGACGACGTGGTCGTCGCAGACCCGTGCGAACTCTACAACGCTCCCAACCGAACGGACAACAGCACTCACGTGCTTATCGTCGAGCAGGTCAGCAGCGAGACCGTTCTGGACGGCTTCACAGTGACTGGCGGCCACGCGTGGCCCGAGTCGAGAGGACGGGGCCATGGGACACCGGCCGGAGGCGGCGGACTCTGGATCATCTCAGGGAGTCCCGTTGTTCGCAATTGTGTGTTCACCCACAACGTCGCGTGGGCAGGAGGCGGGGTCTCCGTTCTGGATGGTTCACCGAGGATCCATGATTGCCGATTCTCCCTGAATGGGGCCAATGGCGACGGCGGCGGGCTGTTCTGTGACGCGGATTCGATCGAGCTGGTCCGGTGCGTGTTTGAGCGGAACTGTGCTACCGACGAAGGGGGTGGGCTCTACAGCGGATCATCGGAGGTTCGACTGCGCGACTGTATCTTTGCGGAGAACCGCGCCGGAGCGGGAGGAGGCATGATGGCTTCTACGCGAGGCCGGCTTGAACTGACGCGTTGCGAGTACGTGAACAATCGCGCGTACGAGGGGGCCGGCCTGAAGGTGCGAACGTTCTCGAGTTCGCCGCCGGCGCTATTCGTTGATTGCACGTTCTCACGAAACGAAGCAGACCTTCAGTATCCCCGCCCGGGGTATGTCCCGGAGCCAATGGCCGCCCAGGGGGGCGGGCTTCTCTTCTCCGGCTCGCAGGCCGAGCTGAAGGGCTGCGTCTTCACCGCCAATGTCGCCGAACAGGGAGCGGGGCTGGACGTTGACGTGGATGATCGGTGCGATCTGACGAACTGTCTCTGGGCCTGCAATCTGGGCGGCGCGGTTCACGCTCGGGTGGGCGTACTGGCGATCGATCGCTGTACGCTCTGCTCCAACCGGGCGCAAGAGGGCGGGCTCGTTGCGTGTGTCGACGCCGCCGGTCGCTCCCCGGCTGATGTCAGTGTGATGGTCACGAACTCCATTCTTCGCGACGACGCCTGTGAGTTCTGTGTCTTCAATTGCGACCTGGAAGATCTCACCGTGACATACAGCAACGTAGAGGGCGGCTGGCCTGGCGAGGGCAACATCGACGTCGAGCCGCACTTCGTCTCGCCCGGCGGGTGGCCGCGGTTGGGTGACTCCTGGGTGGAGGGCGACTACCACCTCAAGAGCCAGGCGGGACGCTGGGACCCGCTCGCCCGAGAGTGGGTGGTTGATGAGGTCACGAGCCCCTGTATCGACGCGGGTGATCCGACCGATTCGATCGGCGAGGAGCTGTTTCCCGATGGCGGTGCGGTCAACATGGGCGCCTACGCCGGCACGACCCAGGCGAGCAAGTCCTACTTCGGCGAACCGCTCTGCTCAATGAACTTGGCGGGCGACACCAACGGGGATTGCCGCATCGATCTGGCGGATTTGCTGACGGTGCTCTCCCACTGGTGGCCCGCCGGACCGGTCATCGAAGAGGGACCCCGCGTCACGTTCATCGAGCCGGCCGACGGCGCCACGCTGGAGTTGGCGTCCGAGCCGATAACGATCATGGCTGAGATCAGCCCCGCCGCGACGGTCGCCAAGGTCGTCTTTCATATCAGTCATACGACGGATACGTTCACCTATCACGGGCAATGCGAGGGCTTGCAGGAGAGAAATCGCTGGTCCGTCGACTGGTATTGGTCCGGGGATTCAGAACGCCTACTCTCCGGCGAGCACGTGATCGTCTTCTCGCCGTCGCGGAATACCGATACGCACCTGTTCCCGTTCTGGCGCTTGTCGACAGGATCGTTCACATTTCCCGACGGCGAATACGGTATCTCCGCCGAGATTACGGATCACGAAGGTCGCACGGCAGTCTCGCCGGCGCGGACGGTGACGCTCAGAAGGAAGAGGGTCTCTCGATGAGAGGCGATTGTCCAGTTTGTCCCCGCCAAAGCATTTCCCTGGGGCCCGGATCTGCACGATACGGGCCCCGGTTGTCTATGTGTAGCCCTTTCCCCCATATCCCGGTCCATCTGCGCGAACCGCAGCCTGCGATGGGGGTTCGGGACGTTGGTGTCGATGCGAGTCTCCAGTGGCGTTCGGGCCGAGAAGCCGTATCGCTCGAGGTCCACCTTGGTACGGATTGGGTCGCTGTATGTGACGGTGAGGCGCTGGTCGAGACGACCAGTGACAGCATCTACGACCCTGGCGGTCTCGATCTGGGGCCGGTATATCGTTGGAAGATTGGTGAGGTCAACGAGGCCGAACTACACCCTCTGTGAGAGGGTGCATCTGCGTCCCGCGGGAGAGGTTGACAGCAAGGGGCGATCCGAACAAAGATCGGCGTGACGTCGTATGGTGTGGCTGTAGACGCAGTGGTACCGGTGTATCGCCACTCTGCGGGACCCGCCCGGGCAAAAAAACGAGGCCGAGGTCTTGACTAACAGGGCGTTATACGTAACCCTATACAGCTTGATTTCGGGAGGGGCCCCGTTCTGCGGGGCGGTATTGATGCCTCAGTTTTGGAGACCAGTATGATTGAGGTCAAAGAACTCCGGCGCAGTTTTGGGCCGGTCGTCGCGGTGGACGGGATTTCGTTCAGCGCCGAGAAGGGCCAGGTCGTCGGTCTGCTCGGGCCCAACGGGGCGGGCAAGACCACGGCGATGCGAATGATTACCTGTTACATCCAGCCCGACAGCGGCACGGCCAGCGTGTGCGGACACGACATTCTGACCGATCCGATCGGGGCGCGACGCAGTCTGGGATACCTGGCGGAGAATTCGCCGGCGTACCCGGAGATGACGGTGGGGGGATTCCTCAAGTTCATCTGCGACGTGCGCCGAATCACCGGAGCCAAGCGCAAGCAGGCCCTCGATCGTGTTGTGCCGATGTGCTCCATCGAGTCGGTCTACCACCAGAGCATTGAGACGCTGTCGAAAGGGTACAAGCGCCGCGTGGGATTGGCCCAAGCATTGATTCACGATCCCGATGTGCTCATTTTGGACGAACCGACCGATGGGCTCGACCCGAACCAGAAGCATGGGGTGCGCAAGCTCATCAACGAGATGGCCAAGGACAAGTGCATCGTCATCTCGACCCATATTCTGGAAGAGGTCGAGGCGGTCTGCTCGCGTACGATCATCGTCGCGCGCGGTCGCATCCTGGTCGATTCGACGCCCAAGGAGTTGAAAGAGAAGCATCACGCGACGTTGGACGAAGTGTTCCGAAAGATCACCCAGGGCAAGGTCGCCTAGCGGTGCCGGACCCGAGTTGTGTGCAGCAAGCAGTAAGAGGAGTGCCATATGAATAGTTTCTGGGCGGTATTCAAGAGGGAGCTGAAAAGCTACTTTGCGACGCCCCTCGCCTATGTCTTTCTTGTTGTTTTCCTTGTTGTCGCGGGTTATTTGCCGTTTAAGAATGGTTTCTATGAAGCCCGGCAAGCGGACCTGAGACTCTTCTTTGTGAATCTCCCCATGCTGTTTGCGTTCATGGCTTCTGTCGTAGCCATGCGGTTGTGGGCGGAAGAGCGAAAGGTTGGCTCCGTCGAGTTGCTCTTCACGCTGCCCGTTACGATCACTCAAGCTGTCCTGGGTAAGTTTCTGGCTGCTTGGCTGTTCCTAGGAATCGCATTGCTGCTGACTTTTCCGATGGTAGTTATCGTATGCTATCTGGGTGATCCTGACATGGGCTTGATCCTGACTGGTTATCTCGGAGCGTTCTTGGTGGCCGGGGGATTCCTCTCAATTGGCTGTTTCTTCTCAGCAGTGACCAAGAGTCAAGTCATTGCCTCCGTACTTTCGCTCCTCACCTGTGCGATCATTCTCCTGATTGGACGCCCGTCTACTCTGAACTTCTTGTCAAAGACAGGCTCTGGCTTCTTCTTTTTGCCTGGCGCCATAGTTCCGGCTGCGGGGATTGCCTATGTGATTCTGTTGATTCTCGCCTGGATTACCATGGGCGAGCTTGCTCTGCTCGGTGCACTCTGGTTTCCGGTCTCATGGAGAGGAACTGAGGATGTGGTGGGTGTTTTGGAGGCCATGAGTCTGCAGATTCACTTCGACTCGATGCAGAAGGGCGTCTTGCAGTTTGGGGACGTGGCGTACTTTGCGATACTGATCGCCGGCTGGATCACAGCCTGCGCGATTATCTTGAACGAAAGGAAGGCCAGCTAATGAATAGGACGGTACGAGCGATTGTCGGTGCGGTTCTCGTCCTGGTGATTGCCTTCAGCGGGATCAGCATCTGTCAGAACATCGCAAAGCGGTGGAAACTCGATGTCACCGATCAGAAGCTCTATACCCTCTCCGAGGGGACCAAGGCGATCCTGGGCAAGCTGAACCAGCCGATCAAGATCAAACTCTTTTACGCCAAGACTGCGGCCCTAAAGGGGCCCGACCAGATTCGGTTCTTCAACAACTACTACGAGTTCGTCCGGTCGCTGCTGGAGGGGTATGTTGCGGCCTCCAACGAGACTGTACAATTGGAGGTGATCGACCCAAGGCCCTTCTCTGACGACGAGGAGCAGGCGCTGCGCCTGGGGCTGCAGAAATTCCCGATCACGCAGGAGGAGAACTTCTTCTTTGGTCTGGTCCTGCAAACGCAGTTCGGCGTCGAGAAGACCATTCCGTTCTTCTCCCCTGATCGACAGAACTTCGTCGAGTACGATATCAGCTACCTGATCGACACCGCCATCACGCGTCAGAAGACGCGGATTGGCGTGATGAGTTCGCTGCCCGTGATGGGCGAGGATGTCAGCGGTTACATGGCGCAGATGATGCGGATGCAGAATCAGCAACCGAAGCCGCCCTGGACGATCATCGAGCATTTGCGAAAGCAGTATGAGGTCAGTGAGATCGCCACGGATGTCAATGACATCAACGATGTGGATTTGCTCGTGGTCATTCACCCGAAAGACCTGTCGGAGCAGACGCAGTTTGCGATCGACCAGTTCATCCTTAAGGGCGGCCGAGCCGTCATCTGTGTGGACCCCCACAGCATGGCCGACCAGCCCCAGCGCAATCCCATGCAGCAGATGACCATGCAGAAGCAGAGCTCGGACCTCGACCGGTTGCTTCGCACGTGGGGCCTGGAGATGGCGGCCAACACCTTCGCCGGTGACCGCTCGCTATCGCTCGAGACACCGATGGGCCCGAACCAGCGCGTCGAGGCGTTGACCGGCTTCCTGGGGTTGACGCCGGGGTGTTTCAGCGAGGAGACCGCCATCACGGCTGACCTGAACCAGGTCAGAGTGCTGTTTGCCGGCGTCCTGAAGGAGATCGCCGGCGCGAGCGCCGATCCGAATCAGCCGGATGCGGCCGCCGAGGCGATCCAGCGGACGCCGCTGCTGATGACGACGGCTCAGGGCAACAGTTGGTCGGTGAGCAGTTCGTTTGAGCTGATGTTCCCCGACCCGGCCAAGCTCAGAACCCGGTTCATGGACGGGAACAAACCGGTCGCGATGGGCTATCTCCTGACCGGGCGCTTTCCGAGCACTTTCCCTGAGGGCATCGAGATCGAGGTGGAGGCCGAGGGTGAGGAGGCCGAAGACGACCCGAACGCTCCGACCATGGTCACCAAGCAGGTCACGGGCCTGAAGGAGGCGACTGAGGACTGTGCAGTGGTCGTGATCTCCGACGTGGACTTCCTCTGGGATCAGTTGGCATACGTCAGCTACGGCCCGTTCGGCAAGGCGCCGGCCGGCGATAACGCGGCGCTGCTGATCAATGCGATCGAAGACCTGAGTGGTTCGGGCGATCTGATTTCCATTCGATCGCGCGGCAACTTCCGGCGTCCCTTTGAGATCGTTGACAAGATTGAGGAAGAGGCCGAGCAGGAGACCGCCGGCGAGACCGCGCTGATCAACGCCCAGATCGAAGGGTTCAATCAACAGTTGGAGGAGTTGGTCTCCGGCGCCAAGACCGCGGAGCAGCAGGACGTGATCGGCAGCACGATCGTCGAGAACAAACGGAAACTCGAGGTGCAGATTCGAGAGGCCCAACGCCAACTTCGCGAAGTCAAGGCGAAGCGGCGCGAACGAATTGAGTTGTTAGGCCGTGCCCTTCGCCTGATCAATATGGTGGCCGTCCCGGGTGTGATCATGGTGATCGCCGTGCTCCTGGGTATCTGGCGCGGTCTGCGAAAGCGGCACTACATCAGTCATGCCAGCGATGCATGATTTGTGCTTGGTGGTTCAGAGGCAAGCAGGCGAATCACGAATCACAAGAGGAGTCTTATAGATGGACAATAAGAAGCTTGGTATCCTGGCCGTTGTGGCCGCGGTGATGGTGATCTGGGCCTGGGCCCAGTCTCAATGGTCCAACCGGACGCGCGTCAATCTGTCCGGCCCGTCGGATCTCGTCCAGGGTCTGGACCCGGACGAGATTGCCCGTATTGAGATCGGGACCGGGGACGATGTCGTGAAGATTGCCCGGCAGGAGGGGCGCTTCGTCGTGGCCAACAAGGCCAACTATCCGGCCGATCCGAAGCAGATCACCGACCTGATCATCAAGTGTCTCGATATCAAGATCTCAGAGCTGTACACCGAACACGCCAAGAATCACGAGGATCTGGAAGTCACCGAGGAGAAGGCCCGGAGCGTGATCAAGTTCTTCAAGGCCGATGGGTCGCTCCTGACCGGAGTCGTTGTGGGCAAGTCCGTAGAAGCGGGCCAGGGCGGCTACGTCCGGCGGGCGACGGAGGACGAGGTCTATCTGGCGCCGGATCTTCCGTGGTTCCGCAGCGGGGCGGTGGAGTATGTCAATCAGGAAATCGTCTCGGCCGACCGCGAGGACGTCAACTCCGTCATTGTGACAACGCCCGAGGGGCCTTACACGCTCGAGACGGGCCCTGGGGACACCGCGTCGATGATCCAGCAGCCCGAGGGTAAGACGCTCAAGGAGAGCGACGCCAAGAGCGTCCTGAACGCCCTGGACAGCCTGCGGTTCGACGACGTCAACACGCCGGCGGCCCTGGGCGATCTGGACTTCGACCACCTCTTCATCTGCAATATGAAGGACTCGACTCAGTACCGCCTTCGCGTTGCCAAGAAGGGCGACAAGACGTACGTCAAGTGCGACGCCAAGTTCCTGGATACGACACCCGTGACGATGAAGCAGGGGCAGGTCGAGTCGGAGGAGGAACTCAAGAAGAAGGAAGCCAAGCTGCAGGCCCAGGAGGCGGCTCAGAAATTCACGCTCCGGCACCGCGGCTGGATCTACGAGGTCCCCGACTGGAAGGCGAACTACCTGACCAAGACGCAGGCGGACCTGCTCGAAGACGAGGAACCGGAATCCCAGGAGGATGCGGCCGAGGCCTCGGCGGCGGATCCGAACGAACCGGCCGTGGCGGTCCCTGCCGCTCCGGCCGATCCCAATGCCGCTGATGGGCAGTGAGGTCGACCTGATGAAGATCAATCGGCTGGTTCTCGGAGAGTTTCAGACCAATTGTTACGTGGTTCGCGCCGATGAAGCGGCCACGGATTGCCTGATCGTGGATACCGGGCTCGACGCGGCCGGGCTGCTCAGATTCCTCACCGAGCACAAGCTGACCCCGACGGCGGTCCTGCTGACGCATGGTCATGCGGACCATATCGTGGCTCTCGAGGAGGTCATTCCCGAGTACCCGGACCTCAAGGTGTACATCCACAAGCTGGATGCCGGCCTGCTGACCGATCCTGAGGCGAACTTGTCGCTGATGGCCGGCGTGCCCTTCACCATCGATCTGGACGCCCTCTTGCTTGATGATGGGGATGTCGTAACCGAGGCGGGGATCACGCTCGAAGTGATCCACACGCCGGGCCATACCCCGGGGGGCGTATGCTTCTATGCCGAGGCAGACGGTGTCTTGTTCGCCGGAGATACGCTTTTCGCCGGTAGTCTAGGGCGGAGTGACTTTGTTGGGGGGGACGGCGAACTGCTGGTCCAGAGCATTCGTACGCGACTGCTGAGCCTGCCGCCCGAAACGGCGGTTTGCCCCGGGCACGCCATGAGAACCACGATCGGCCGGGAGAAGGCCTGCAACCCGTTTCTGACCTAGAATCAGAGAAGAAAAGACTGGCGATGTCGCAGGGATTAGATTATACTCACGTTATCGGTACTGCCTTGCAGCCACGCGTTTCGGCCGCACCGGACGGGAAAGGGCGGCGATGACCGTCAACCTTCATCCTCACGCCCGGGACCGGTTATCCGAGCGCGGGGCGACGGAAGAAGAGATCATCTTGGCCGTGGAGGCTGGAGAGAAGTTTGAGGCGAAGTTCGGTCGGATCGGATTTCGCCGCAATGTGCCCTTCAAGAGGCGTTGGAGAGGCAAGCACTACAAAACGAAACAGATTGAGGCCTACGCGATTCGGCGTTACAACGGTTGGTTGGTCATCTCCGTGGTGACAAGGTATTTCTGAAGGATTCGAAAGGCACCATAGCATGAAGTTCACGTACGACCCCCGCTTCAACGTTGGTTACATCCGCTTCAAGAACAAGAAAGCCGGCGCCGAGTCCATCAAGCTCAGTGAAGAATTGGTCGTCGATCTGGCCCCGGACGGGACCGTCTACGGGATTGAGTTGCTCAACGCCAACGATCAGATGCAGCGGGACGACAGCGGCCAGTTCGCCGTCATCAACGAAGAGACGGGCGAGGAAACCAAGTTCGCCCTGAAGGTCAAGACGTCCAAGAAACGCAAGAAGACCCGCAGCAAAACCGCCGCCCGCGCCAAACGACGCACCGAAAGGTCGTGACGGCCGGTATCCAGTTCCTTTCGTTCTGCGATTGTGCTGGCTTTCTGCTATTGGGTGCTCTCCCAGGCCAGCCTTGGATAGTCGAATCCCTCGGCAATCATCCAGATGTCCTCGGTTCCGTTGGTGGTTTCGTCTACGAAGTCCCAGCCTGCTTCGAGGAAGGTCGTTGCCTGCTGCATCTCGCTGGTGGTTCGGTCCGTGCCGCCGGCACTCCAGAAACGCTGAGCTGTCTCTCGATCCCAGAAGCAGGTGGTGATGTCGCCCTCCTCATTGATGCCGCAGAGCCCTCCGGTGTGGGCGGTGCCCGAGACCAGGCCGCTGCAGTAGCTGTCGGTGATTGAGCCGTGGTAGTTCTGCCCGACCAGTCCGCCGACGAAGGACTCGCCGGACGTGGCGCAGATAGCGTAGCAATCGCTGATGACTGCGCTGTTGTAGCCGACCAAGCCGCCGGTATGCCGACTGGTGATCCGCTCGGAACCGTCGATCCATCCCAGGCCGCATGCGATGCCCCGCGCCGAGCAGCGCTGCAATGTTCCGAGGTTACGTCCCGCCAGAACGCCGACCTGGTGCAGCAGAGCGACGACATCGCCCTGGGCGGAGCATTCGTTGACTTGGCCGCTGGTGCTGCCGGCCAGGCCGCCGACGTGGCTGGCGCCAAAGATGAGCACGTCCTTGACGGTGCAGTTGGTA
>JANQFY010000244.1 GCA_028277585.1 Sedimentisphaerales bacterium | reverse complement strand
CCAACGTGGCGCCGCGGTAGGGCGTTCGCGCCAGGGTCGGGCTGGAGCGCGTCGCGTAGGTCGTCGCCAGGTAGGCTCGGGGCTCGGCCAGGAGACGGGCGAAGAGACGCCGCTCTACGTCGCCCAGGGTGAACTCCTCGTCCATGACGATGAACCGGTAGTCGCTCCAGATTCCACCGATATGGCGAATGTCGCTGGGCGGCCAGGTCAGGCGGAGCCACCACGAAGACTGGATCGGGTAGTTTCGGGCGATGATTTCGAGCATCTTGAGGTTGTATGTGTTGATCCAGAACGCCAGCTTGTCCTCCTTGGAGAAGCTCTCATAGACGTTCGGGTCGAGTTCATCGGGGACGCTGAGCAGTCGCTTGAGCCTCAGACGCTGGCGCCGCAAACTCGCGTAGTCCACCCGCCCGTCCTTCAGAACGTTTTCTCGAAGCATCTCCGCGTAGTCCTCGTAGAAGGCGTCCAATGGGCCCGGCTCGCTCGGGGGGGGCTCTTCTGTCGGCGGCGTTTCCTGATCGGTTGGTTCTGCGGCAATCGGCTCGGGATCCGAAGGCGCATCGGGCGCAACGACCTCACTCTCGCTGCCGTTGACCTGGCTGGGCTCCATGACGGCCCGTTCCTGAGGTTTGGGCTCGGGATCGGCTTCGGGCAAGGGCGGACCGTTCGGCTCACTGGTCGGGGTCTCATTCACCACATCCGGCATCACGATCGGCGGAGTTGGTTCCTCGATTGGCGGCGTCGATGTCTCGGGGGGCTCCAGGGGCGTCTCATTCGGTTCCGGCGTCGCGAAATCCGGGGCCGATGCCGCAATGACCGCGTTTGGCTCGGGGGCAGGAGGCTCGGCACTGAGGCTCTCTCGCGGCGCCGGTTCAGGCTCAGGTCGCGCGCCCGCGCAGCCGCCCATCCCGAGCGAGAAGGCGACCGTCAGACAAATCGCGATCAAGAGCTTGTTCATGCATTGTTCCCGGCAAGACCCTGCTTTGATTGGGTGTTGCAAAACCTCTAAGATACGGTATAAGACGTTGAAGGCAAGGTTTTGTTCGGACTTCACGGGGGGCTCGTGGGGCGTCCTATAAAGGTTGCGTTATTGCGGCTATACGGCTGGGAGCAATCCGCATTGGCGGTGTTTGCGGCCGGGGACACGCCGGGGCGTGGAAAGACGGCCCAATCGCCCGTGAAATCGATTTCGCTTGACAAAAAAGGCCCTGAGCGTTAAGCTGGATAAAATAGTTCGGCGACCAGTTGAAAGGGATTCTAACGAGATGAAGTTAAAAAGCGCGGTCTTTGTCCTCCTCGTCGCAGGTCTCGTTCTAGCCGTGTTCGAGGTCTCCAAAGCGGTAGTCGATCTGCGGCGGATCGAGGAGGTTCTCAAGAAGAACGTCCTGACCCAGCAGGATCTGCAGATTATCGACGAGTTCATGAACGACGCCGTGACGGACCTGGTCCGGACCACGGATTTCACGCAGGTCTCCAAGACCCGCACGATCATCGTCAGCCACCGCAGTTCCCAGGCTCAGTACGCCCAGCAGTTCTCGGAGTCTGCGTTCCGGCACATCGCCGAGGGGCTGCAGCAGGCCAAGACCGATATTCGCGATGAGGGCCGGCAGGTCAAGGTGATCGCCAACCTTCTGATCCTCGTCGATCGTCTCAAGGACCCGCGCCTGGTCGATCTGGCGGTCTCTGAGATTCGCCATCCCAACAGCATCGTGCGATACTGGGCGATCCGAGCGGCTACCGACGCCGGACTCTGGGCCAAGCTCAGCCAGGACCAGAACGCCGCCGCCCAACTCACCGGCCGCATCCTCACCGAGTGTGGGGCCGTCGTCGATGGGAGCAGCCCGCAAGTGCTTCACCTGATGACCGAGTTCGCCGGTCGTTTGCAGTCCGCCGAGGCGGATCAGTTGCTTCTCCGCATCGCCGACGCCCGGATCGCCAGCTATGCGGATTGGTCGGTCAGGTACGAGTTGATGGACGCCGCCGTCCTTCGTTTGCTGTCTGACAAGCTCGTGGCCGGCGGACCGTCGAGTCCTCAAGTGGCCAAGCGGTTCGGCCAGTTGTTCTCGTTCGTGCTGCAGCGCTACATCGCCAGCCAGCGAGACGGCGGGATCAAGCCGATTTCGGCCAACTACCTGATTTCGGTGATGATGGACACCGAGGAGAAGTGTCTGGGCCGACTCCTGGACGCGCCTCAGGCGACCATTCGTCTCGCTGTTGAGGCCGAAGATCTGGCCGCCCTGCAGGCCGAGCACGACCGCCTGCTCGGCGCTGGAGATCAGGCCGGCAGCCTCTCGGCGAAGTTCACCGTCAACTACGGCCCGGCCGGCGAGAACCGTCCGGCGCCTCTGACCCTGCCCGGGCGACCGCAAAGGACGGCTTCGAACCCGTAGGGCACGCCGCGAGCAGCCTATTCTCTACGTTCCGATCAATGCTGAGACGTTCGGTCGGTGCGGCATAAGTGGAGGCAGACGCAAGGATGAGACTTCTAGCCGCTTTACTGGCGCTTCTGTTGTTCCTGATGACAGGATGCGAACTGGGACCCACCCATTACTGGTATCATCCCGCCAGGACTCTGGAGCAGGCTAAGGCCGACTGCGAACTGTGTGAGGAGCGGGCCCGGGCCGACGAGGACGCCGCGAAAGATCGCCAGGACAAGACGACGCCGGAAGTCGAGCGAGGAGCTCACTACATCTTCGAAGGCTGCATGGAGAGCAAAGGCTATTTCAAGCTGAGGGACTTTCGGTTGCCATCCGAGGTGCGTAAGAAGAACTACTCGCTGGGCGGCGTAGCGGGGCGCTAGGGCCTGATAGGCCGCCGGCCAGTCGGTTGCGGCGGCATCCTACGGTTTCGAAAAGAACCCGATTGTCGAGTTCATCACACGCTGTCGGAAACTCTCCTGCTGCTGGCTGTCCTGACGCTCCTGGAGGTCTTTGAAGCTGGCGCGGCAGAAGTGACACCCGACGGTCGCCAGATGGAAATCCACGTAGTCGAACCACTCCACCGGCAGATTCTCCAGCAGGAAAGCGCCCAGCGTGCTGCGCTTCGGACAACTGAGGCGATGGGATTCCCATATCCGGGTCAGAACGTTTTCGGAGCAAGAGAAGGTCATGTCACCGGCCTGACGCCGCTGAAGGACATGGGCGCGGATCTGTTTGAGACAGCGATGCTTGACCACGCGGACGAGTCCCGGGTTGAGGGCCAGAAGTTGGGCCGCGTCCTTGTTTCGCAGTTTGCAGTAGAAGAGCAACTCGGCGATCTTCAGGTCGCGGAGATTCTCCGATCGTTTGAAGTTTGCGACGAGACGCGTCAGGGCCTGGGCGAGCGTCCGCTCCTGCAGAGCCTGCTGCTCGTCATGGCACACGCACCAGCTAACACTCGGGTCACACGCGGCCTGGCGGTCCAGTGCGTTGATCGGGGCATCGCTGGACTCGGCGCCGTAGATGTCCTGAATCAGACAGACCGTTCGGGTCGTCTGCGAACGGAAACGGTTGACGATCTCGTGACGTAGGATGCCGAACAGATAGGTTTCCAGACTGACGGTGACCTGGATGCGGTCGAGCGCCTTGACGAATGAGGCGAACGTCTCCTGCACGACGTCCTCGGCGTCAGCATGCTGCGCGACACGCGTCCGAGCGAAACGCAGGAGGCGCCCCTGGTACTCGTCGATGAACTGACCCCACGCCTGACCATTTCCGTTGCGGATGGCCTCCAATGTGTCTTGTTCTGTCTGGCTAGAATCGCTCATACGCCGTTCTATGACAATCGCCTGCGTCCGTGACCACCTGGTGAGCGACTCCAACCGCTCGTCTTCTCGTTCTGTATTTCAGCGAGCCTGGTCCGCCACCGGTTCGGCTGAGGCGACGCTCAACCGCTCGTCACTGTCGCTGTCGCCTCGGTCGACCGGACCCAGATGCTGATCTAGCCATTGTATAATTTTTTGGCGGTAGAGTTCACGAAATTCCCAGGGGATATTATGTTCTCCCGGGAACGTGACATGCTCCTTCTGATTCGCCGGCGTACCGAGCAGCGTGAAGAGAGGTTTCTGGGCGGTTTCGTACGGGAACATCGAGTCCTCTTTCCCGTTGAGCATGAGTATGGGAATCTTGACTCGCGGCGCGAAATTGGCCGGGTCGGACACGGGATGTCTGGGGCAGCCGCAAATGCCTCCGAGCAGCAGGACGCCCGTCTTGAACCGTGTCTCCGGGGCAATCATCACGGGCCCCATCTGCCCGCCCCAGGCCAGTCCGACATAAGCGAGCTTCTCCGTATCGACGTCGTCGCGTGTTTCGAGATAGTCCACCGCCCGGCGCAGGTCCTGCGATCTCTGGACGTAAAGATTCTTGCTCAGGACGCCTTCGGGTGGGTACGTGGCTTTCTCCAGGCGGCGTTCATAGGTTCCCTTGTAAAAGGGCACGAGCACGGCCCGGCCGCTGCGGATGATGGCAGTCAATTCGTGTGTGTAGGCTCGCTGGTCCCACGGGCCGAATCGCGCGATGCCGCTGGGATACCAGACGACCACCTGATAGGAGGGGTGGGCGTTCTTGGGCAGGTGCAGATAGGCGATGACCCGCTCATTTGGGTAGGCGGCGTCGAACGTGATCCGCTCGCGCCAGCAGTAGCCGAGGTCCTCATCGATCAGTTCCACGCGGGCGTTCAGTTCCGTTCGATCGTACCGATAGGTGTTTTCGATATACGAATCGAGCACGTCGTCGGCCACCGGCTGAAACTCGGCGAAGTCGCGGCACCGGTGTTCGACCGGTTCAAACGCCGCGGGCGGCACCGCCTTGCGCCCGTTGAGGTACTTGACGCAGCGTACGCCGTTGGTGGGGTCGCGATCCCAGGGGGAGCGATAGGCGCCGTTGATGAAGGCCGTGTCGTAGTCACCCCACGTGCCGCCCAGGATGCACCGGGAATCCGCGATGCCCTGGATGCTGTTCGCGCACCATTCACGGACGTTCCCCGCTGCATCGTAGATGCCGAAATAGCCCGTTCCCAGGTGTCGCCCGACCCGGGCGGGACCATCACCGAAATTGCTCAGCGACGTGATGCGATAGGGTTCGTCGTCGGCGCGGGCCGCGGCGGTCCAGTGGAAGATGGTGGGCAGGTCCTTGTCCCGGAACTTTGCATACGCGGCCGCCTCGTACCAACTAATGCCCCCGACCGGGCAGTTCCGGTGCCCCGACGGATAGGTTCCCTTCTCCCACGTGGACGGGCCGAACTGGCCGGTTCGGTCGCGGAACGCCTCGATCGCCTGAGAGAAGGGCAGGACGTGGCCGTGGTGGACGAAGTCGTGTTCCCAGTAGTCGGGATTGGTGTAACCGTCGGAATCGACAAACGCCTTGAACTGATGGTTGGTCACCTCATATTTGTCGATCAGAAACGCCGGGGCCTTCAAGATCTTGCGGTTGCCGTGAAACAGGGATTGCTGATCGAGTTCCCTCGGCGGCACGTGCGCCATCTCGGCGGGAAACCGGCCCTTGCCGTAAACCATGAAGTCCAGGCGCCCCTGAGACAGCGTGCTCGGATCGACGTACGGCGAGGGCAGATCGTTCGAGCGGACCACCTCGAGCGGGACAAAGCCGGGCTTCTCCACTTTCCAGCGATGTGTACCGAAGGGGATGCGGATCTCCCTGAGCGGGCCGCGTCCGAGGTACTTCCACCGGGGTCTCCGGCCGTTGTATTCGCTGATAAACACGCTGGCGCCGACCGGATCGGTGGAGATGGTGAACCGGCGCGCCATGCGGGGCCAACGGTTGGCCAGCAGCGGGTCGTCCGGGATGTAACGCTCGGCCTTCTCGGCCAGAACGTAGGCGGCGAAGAACTCCTTCTGTTCGATGAACTGGTCGATCTGAGCCATGGCGTCCTGCTGGGCCCAGCGCGTCGAGTAGTGCTTCCAGGCGAAGCTGGCCGCCAGTCCCAGCGCCAGAACCACGCCGAACGCCAGCACGGCCGCGACCTTGCGGCGCCTGATGAATTTGATGGCTCGGTCCACCACGCCCGGCGGCTTGGCCTTGATGACGCGGCCGTTGAGGTAGCGGCGCAGGTCTTCGGCGAAATCACCGGCTCGCTCGTACCGGCGCTCCGGCTCGCGCGCGATCGCTTTGCTGCAGATGGTCTCGAGATCGAGCGGGATGCGGGCGTCGATGCGCCGGGGGCGGACGGGATTGCGGTTGAGAATCTGACTGATCACCCGCTCTTTCGTGTCCCCGTCGAATAGCGGCTCCAGCGTCAGAAGCTCGTACAGCGTCACGCCCAGGGAATAGATGTCCGAGCGATGATCCGTCTTGCCGCGACCGCTGGCGATCTGCTCGGGGCTCATGTAGCGCGGTGTTCCGACGAAGGCGCCCGAGAAGGTCATCCCCTGTTCCTTGCAGATCCGCGCGATGCCGAAGTCCAGGAGGACGAGGCGTCCGTCGTGGGCCAGGATGAGATTGGAGGGTTTGACGTCGCGGTGGATGATCCCTTCCTGATGGGCGTAATCCAACGCGTCGGCCGCTTCGCTGATCAGTTGGGCCACCGAGTTGAAATACTCCCGCCCGCAGGGACAGTCCCGCAGCAGGGGCGAGTGTCGATCGATCGGACGAGCGTCTTCGGCGGTTCGGTTCTCGAGCCATGCGAGAGGGGTGTCCGGCGGCGTCGGTCTTCGGACCGCGCGTAGCGCCTCGATCACTCGGTCGAGCGGGTCCCCCTCGATCATCTCCATGGCGAAATAGCAGATCCCGTGCTCCAGGCCTTCGGCGTGGACCGTCACGATATTGCGGTGACGCAATCGGGCGGCCGCACGGGCTTCGCGATGGAACCGTTCGATGGCGGTCGCGTCGCCGACCAGCGCCGAGGGGAGCACTTTCAGTGCGACGCGTCGATTCAGAGAAATCTGCAGTGCCTGATAGACCACGCCCATGCCCCCGGCGCCGAGACGCCGCTCCAGGCGAAAGTCGCCCAACTGGAGGTTGGGTTCGATGCTCACGAAGGGACTTCGGTTGCGATGGCGCTTCGGCCTGTCCTGATCCTCCTCGGCAGACGTCGAGCCCGGCTCCCGCCCGGCCCGTTGCCGCGCCACGGCCGCGGCGCACGTATCACACAGCCGCAGGTGGCGTCGCCAGAGCGTCAACTGCTCCGGGGATGCCGATCCGGCCAGGAACGCCGCCATATCCCGCTGTGACAAGCACCCCGTCATAGGGCTATGTCTCCCAAGTGTTCCGCCCAGGTTATCTTCGCTCATTATAGCCGCAGATCGGTTTTCCATCAAGGCGTCCGCTGCCCGTCAGATGGCTCCTTTCGGTCGTATATCTTCGGATCCTGTCGATTACTTCGCCGTTTCATGCGTCCTCTGTTAAGGAGAGCAGGGCGGGTCTTGCCTTTCGGCGCCGGCCCGCCTATGCTTGACAGGCCGGGTCGGGCGGCGTGGTGACTCGTCGCGCGTGGGGCTCGGTGTCTTGCTTTGAGGGGCCGTCAGAGGAGATGGTTGGCTATGGCGCGGTTGGTTACCGTATACGAGGCCCGTCCTGAGGACGTGGCGCAGATCGTTGGATTGCTGGAGAGTCGCCATCTCCATCCGGTGGTCCCGGAGGACGTCGGTCGCCGCAGCGCGTATCGATGCCACAGCTCCCCGGTTCAGATCACGGTGCCGGAAACCGAACGCGACATGGCGATCGGCGTGCTGGCCGAGTTCGAGCGACAGGAGGATAGCCGGCTGAAGCAGTTGACCAAGGTCACCGACAGCGCGATGCTGTTCGTGATCGTCGTGTTGGCGTTCGTCGCGGTGGTGGGCATCCTCGACGCCGAGGGCAAATGGCACGCGGCGCTCTGGGGCGTCCTGTGCCTGATCGCTTCGGTGTCAGTCATCCGTGCGGCCTGGGCCCGAAAGGGCGGCGAATGAGTTGGATCAGGGACCTATTTGTG
>JANQFY010000094.1 GCA_028277585.1 Sedimentisphaerales bacterium | reverse complement strand
GATGAAGGGCAGAAACCCAAGGCGAAGCAAGGGCTCGGGTTCGACGAGTTTGACTAACAGCCAGTTGATCAGGAAGCCCCAGCCCAGGACCAGGCCGATCGTGAGATTGTACATGTGATCGCTAATGATTCGGCCCGCCGAATCCGCTCCTGTCCGCTCAAAAACGTTCTCCATCCTCGGTCCTCTCTCAACACACTGGGTAGTGACAGCTCCGCGCCGCCTATCAATGGGGGACACTATAGCAGCCATCTGGAGCCTTCTCAACAGCCGCGCCGTCTAGGTTGCCATTATTGTCGAGGACAGGAAGTTCCTCTCTGCACAACCCCAGGCAAGGATTCGATCGCTACACACCGGCCCGCTGGCGTGGAGTCCGGAATCAGAGGCGATACTCATATGGGATGCAACCGCCGGGCCGATCGAGGCCCGGCCCTGTCCGGCGGAAGCCCATCGCCTCGTAGAAGCCGGCAGCGTTCGACGAGGAATTCAACTGAATCGTCCGACCAGGGCTCTTGGCTCGACACGCTTGGACCGCCGCTTCAACCAGTGAACGACCGATACCGCGTCGCTGGGACTCCGGCAAGACGAAGAGATGCGAAATCCTCTCATAGTCCTGCACGATGATGAAGCCAACGGCCCTGCCCTTCACTGAGTACTTGCGGTGAAACCCGGACGATCCGGATTCCATCCAGTCGTTGAGCGATCTGATGATCTCCTCAATGAGAGCCGTCGCGTCCTCCTCGGAATCAGTGACAGAACCAGATACGGATGCTGAGACCACGGCCCGCAATGCGTCGAGATCGCCTTCATGAATCTCACTCTGTACGAGCGTCTCCTCCTCGTTCCCCCCGGCGCCAGACGGATCGAGCAACAGCTCGCGGTAGAGGGTCGTGTAGAACAGGCGCCATTTCTTGCACACAATCTTCAGACCCCGGCTCTCGTACAGAATCTGCGCCGCCGCTGCGTCCGATCGATCCCAGGTGTACAGCCGCAGATAGGATCTTCCGGCGCGTTTGGCCTGTTCGATGGAGAAATCGAGCAGACGGGAACCGGTGCCCTGGCGCCGGGCCTCCGGTGCAACGCAGAACCACGCGAGCCAGACGGCCTCCGCAACATCGTACGTACACGCGTAGAGCCCTGTCGTCCCCAGCAGTTGTCCCGTCTCGGAATCGATCGCTCCCCAGAAGTTCAGAAAGTCCGCCACCCCGAATCGCGCCATCAGCCAGCGCATGGATGGAGAATCGCGATGGGCGATCGCCCAGAAACTGAACCGCTCGGGGGGCGTCTGATGAGGGAAACAGCGCCACACGAGCTTGCGCGCCTCTGACAAGCGATCGCGTCCAAGATGTTCGATGCTAATATCCGTCATGGGGCTCCCTCGCGATCACAGGTCACGGCTTCGTCACGGGCTATCGCTTCCTACGGTAATGGTTTTGCACCATCGCACCAAGCAAAACTTCGGTATTCACATGCTCGAACTCCATGGGTTCGGGCAGTTCTCCGAAGAGCGACGCACCACCACCGAGCAGTACAGGAATGACAGTGATGATCATCTCATCGATCAGATCCTCTTTCAGGAAACTCTGGACGGTCGCGCCCCCGTCAATATAGAGTCGGGAGTGCCCCTTCTGATGAACGGCTTTCACCACGCCTGAGAGAGGGCCCTCGATCAACTCGGCCTTTCCTTCGCAATCATCTGGCAGCGACGTCAGCGTGTTGCTCAGAACGAATACAGGCTTGCTGTACGGCCAATCGCAATCGAAAGTACAGACCTTCTCAAACGTCTTTCGACCCATGACGATCGCATCGACACGATCCATGAAATCAGACCATCCCAAGTCCAGGTTGTCGGGGTTGGGGATCAAATGCAACCAATCCAATCCGTCATTCCTGTCAGCAATGTACCCATCCAGACTCGTCGCAATGAACACCGAATTCAACATCCGTGTCTCCCATGATTGGTCAACTCTTGCCTTTGGACCTGTTCCTGCTATCATTGATCCCATGGCACGAGTTCGCAATAAGAATATGCGTTGACGGCCCACTTGATTTCTACACCGAGGCGCTGAAGCGGAGACGTCGCGCCTGTCTTGCTGCTCTTGGTTAACCTGGGATTGGATTGCCTATGAAGACTCTGGTTGGATCGCTGGTTCTTGTGATGGCGCTGAGTGTCTGGCCCGCGAATGCGAAACAGGAGACGAAAGGAGCCGCGGTGGAGAAGCCCGTCATTGATGGGCCGTGGCAACACATCTTCAATCCGAACGATACGCGTTCGGAAATCAGTACGACCTGGTATACGAACGATCACTGCTTCGCCCAGGGGCCGGACGGTCAATGGCACGCGTACGGCATCATCGGACACAAGCCCATCAACCCATGGAAAGGGGAAACGCGGTTCTTTCATGTCTCGGCCAAGACGTTCGATCAGCCGAAATGGAAGGACCACGACTACGCCCTGACCACCAAGCCCGGCGTCGAGCGGGTCCTCTGGGCGCCGCACGTATTCCACGAAGAAGGCTCCGACACCTGGCACATGTTCTACAACATCGGCAACCTCCAGCCCAACGCCCCCAACTTCGCCAGTTGGGGACAACTCTGCCGGGCCGATTCCAAAGACATGTTTACTTGGAAACGCCACGAGTTGAATCCTCTCTTCAGCGATCCGGGGCACGCCCGCGACTCGTTCATTCTCAAGCATAACGGCCTGTACTTCTTCTACTACACCCGCACAGTCAGCGAGGTGGACCTCAAGTCCTGCGTGGCCGTCCGAACGAGCCCCGATCTGAAACACTGGAGCGGGCCGAGCATCGTACACGTGCAACCGTTCGAGGTGGATTGGGGAGGCGATGCCGAAAGCCCGTTCGTCGTCGAACGCAAAGGACTCTTCTACCTGTTCATCTGCCGGGCGATGACCGAATACAACCAGACGCACGTGTACTGGTCGAAGGACCCCCGCCACTTTCCGCGAGATAACTTCGTCTGCGAACTGCCCACCCACGCCTCGGAGGTGATCCGAGTCGGGAAGGGAAAGTGGTACATCTCCAATACGGGTTGGGACAAGAAGGGCTTGTTCACAGCGCCGCTGACCTGGGAGTCTCGAAGCAAGAACTGAGCAATCCCCCGGGAGATCGATAGTAGACTGGCCGCATGCTTGACAAATAGGAGAACGCCCATGAACTTCAAGGAGCAAGTTCCATTCGGTCGACCAGGTTGCCCAATGACTGATGGGTTAGTCAAGCCAGGATGAACATCGAGAGTAGGAGAAGCGACAGATGCCAATGTACCTTGATGATCTGGACGTGGCTTCGAAAACTGCAGGACTGAACTCCGCCTTGATTGTTCCCTGCAACATGTGCCCGGCAGTGACCGTCGCTATACGAGATAAGGAACCCTTCGTTCGATTCTTCAGAAGTCTCCTGAAATCGGCACCGTTCGAGCAGTACATCAGAGCACTGCAATCCCGATTGAACGAGAACGGTATCGACGCCCACGTGTTCAAGAGTCCTCTGCCTCACCAGTGGTTTCTCTGCATGTGGACGTCCGGCCGACGTAGGAAGCTAGAGAAATGTGCGGGACAGTACGACGCGGTGATTGTCCTGGGCTGCGATGCGGCCGGCGAAACGGTGCGCGATTCCGTCCAATCGACGAACTGCCGAGTGATCGAAGGCATGGAGGCAACGGGCTTCATGAACGCGAAACTCAAGTTCCGTCTGCCCGGCACCGTCTCCTTTGAAGACTGCAAGATCATCCCCATATCTCAGCGGAAACCAAACGACTAGAGAGCCAAACGAGGTAGCCGTATAAGAAAAGAAAGAGGCCGCCTCATCTTGTTGGAGGCGACCTCTCTGTGTCTCTTAGTCGGATGATCGTGCACTATGCTGCGGTGCGGATATCATCCCGCTGTCGTTGCCGCTCTAGAAGCGGTAAGCCAGACCAACACCGAAGAGCCAGGGATCGATGTCCACATCCGTCTTGAGCGTGTTGCCCGCTGCCTTGACGGTCACATCCGTATCCAGCCAGATCTTCTTGACGTCGAAGTTGACGGCCCAATGGTCGTTGATCTCGACATCCACGCCGGCCTGCAGGGCAAGACCGAAAGCGTCGTCATAATCGATACTCGCGGCATCACCCGGATCATCGTCAAAGAAGATCGTGTAGTTGATGCCCGCGCCGACGTAGGGACGAATCTTGCCGTCCGGGAGGAAATGGTACTGCAGGGTCAGCGTGGGAGGCAGCAGCTTCACGTCACCGAGATCCACGTTGCCGAGCCCGGTATTCACGGCCTCGACGTCGTGCTCGGCCACGGCCAGCGTGAGCTCGGCCGCGATGTGATCCGTGAAAAAGTAGCTGAAATCCACATCGGCGCTAATGGCGTCATCGACCTCGGCCTTCCCGCCGATCGTCGTGATCGAGGAGCTGTCATCGTCCGGTACGACGCTCAGAAGGCGTGCTCGGATCAGCCACGGGCTCTGCCCGGCCTGGGCCCACGCCGTGCAGGGAAGAACGCCGGCGACAACGAAAGCACAGGTCAATAGGAGTGCGATGCTGGCAGAACGTGGTGCGTCTTTCATCAGTTGGTCCCTTTCTCTATTTCGGTTCCTGTTTCTCAATGGCACTGGGGAATTCGCCGAAACGGCGACGAATCACGCATGATTGAGGCACTGAAAGGCGGTCACCATACCGGGTTATCGGTCAATCGTCAAGACAGAAACAGAGCCCGTGACACACAAAATGTCACGATCCCTCGGCTCGTGACAGTCATACATCCATGCCCCCTTTGACCAAACCGCGGGCGACCTTGCCCTCCGTCGCTTCACGCCTGTGGGTGTACAAAGTCCACTGTACGCCTCTTGACGGTGCGACGGGCCGAGGTATAGTGGGCCCTAGGTGGGCCAGGATTTGGCACTAAGAGGGGTCCCTTCGATATGCCGGGCTCCAGAGTAAGGAAAGGAAAGACCGATGGGCGAGCGGAAGAGCACGACACTCACACGGCGAGGATTCTTGAAACAAGGCGCAGCGGCTGCTGGTGCGCTGGCGCTGCCCTGTTACATTCCGGCTTCGGCGTTGGGACACGGCGGAGCTGTGGCGCCCAGCGAACGGATCGTGATGGGCGGCATCGGCCTCGGCGGACGCGGCTCGTATGATCTGGGTTACATGCTGACCATGCAGGATGTGCAATGGGTCGCCGTTTGCGACGCGTCGAAGGGCCGGCGTGATGCGGCCAAGAAAAGGGTGGACACCAAGTACGACAACACCGACTGCGCCGCCTACGGCGACTTCCGCCAACTCCTTTCGGAACGGACGGATGTGGACGCCGTGCTGATCGCCACGGGCGATCGCTGGCACGCACTGGCCTCGATCCTCGCCATGCGGGCGGGTAAGGATGTCTATTGTGAGAAGCCCGCATGCCTGA
>JANQFY010000052.1 GCA_028277585.1 Sedimentisphaerales bacterium | reverse complement strand
CGATGGTCGGAATGCCCGATCTGCGCGGGCGAGCGGCGGTCCACGCCGGCAGCGGGCCGGGGCTGACGACCCGCCGTATTGGCAGTGAGTTGGGCGTCGAGGAAGTGACCTTGACCGAAGCCCAGATGCCCTCCCACGCCCACGAGGTCTTGCCCTCAACCGCCCCCCCGGTCCACACGAGTGCGACAGGAGGCAGCCAGCCTCACACGAACATGCAGCCCGATCTGGTCCTGAACTATATCATCGCCCTGCACGGGGCTTGGCCGGGAAGGCATGACGATGATCCGGTCGTCGGCGGTGCCGAGCCCTATCTGGGCCAGATCGAGATGTTCGCGGGCAGCTTCGCACCAGCCGGCTGGGCGTTCTGCGACGGCCAATTGCTGCCCATCAGTCAGCACGACGCCCTGTTCTCGATTCTGGGGACAACTTACGGCGGCGACGGCCGAACAATGTTTGGCTTGCCCGACCTGCGGGGCCGCGTCGCCATCGGCGCCGGTCAGGGGCCAGGGCTCTCCAGCTACAGTCTAGGTCGAATGGTCGGAAGCGAAACGGTGACATTGACCACCTCCCAACTGCCGGCCCACAGCCATTCGACGCCGGATATCCCGGTCGTTCCTGAGCCCACCAGCACCGCCCTGTGCCTGGTCGGCCTGGCCGGTCTGGTTGCCCGACGAGTCAGAAACCGGAACCACAGCTAGACCGCGCTCCAATGAGAAATCTGGGAACGTAAGACCGTCGATCTGGCGTGTAGTGCAGATGTGCGAAAACAACCTGGGGATGGCTATGAGACGCCATCCCCAGGTTTCTTTCTGTGTGGTAATCCGAACGAATCAACTCATCAGCTTGCGGAGCAGCGCCCGCTGGAAGTGCAGCCGGTTCTCGGCCTGATCGAAGATGATCGAGTTGGGCGACTCGGTGACGTCGTCGCTGATCTCGAAGCCCCGATAGGCGGGCAAACAGTGCATGATCTTGACGTGTTCCGGCGCAGCCGCGACCAGATCGCTGTTGACTTCGAAGCCGGCGAACTCGCGACGACGTTTCTCCTTCTCGTCCTCCTGGCCCATGCTGACCCAGGTATCGGTATAGATCACATCGGCGCCAGCGACGGCCGCTTTCGGATCGTTCGTTTGCGTTACGCAATCGGGTGCGAGACCGTTGGCCTCCTGGATCGACTCGACATCGAGTTCATAGCCGGCCGGCGAAGCGACGATGAGCTTCATTCCCAGCTTGGCTGCCGCGAACGCCAGCGACCGAGCGACATTGTTGCCATCCCCCACATAGGTGACGGTGAGACCTTCCAGTTGGCCGAAATGCTCGGAAATCGTCAGCGCATCCGCCATCGCCTGGCATGGGTGCGACCAGTCGGTCAACGCGTTGATCACGGGGATGTCCGCATACTTGGCCAGCTCGGTGACGGTGCTGTGCTCGAACGTCCGCGCCATGATGCCATCCACATACCGACTCAGCACACGGGCGATATCCTTGACCGGCTCGCGCTTGCCGATCCCGCCGATATCCTCGGGCTTGACGTAGATCGGGCTGCCGCCCAGATCGGTCATCGCCACCTGGAAACTGATGCGGGTCCGCAAGCTGGGCTTCTCGAAGAGCATCGCAAGGTTCTTGCCCGCCAGGCACAGGTCGCGCTGGCCCGATTTGTACAGGGCCTTCAAAGAGCGGCTCTCCTCGAGCAGGGTCTTCAGTTCATCAGATGAAAAATCGCTTATGGCAAGGAAGTCTTCCATGTTCAACTCCCGGATAAGACGCTATCGAATATCTCGATCGCCTGATCGATCAGATCGGTGGTGGCGATCATCGGCGGCATGAAACGGATCACGGTATCGTGCGTACAGTTGATCCTCAGGCCGCGCTCCAGGCACTGGCTGACAATCTCGGCCCCGGGCCGGGTCAACTGGATACCAATCATCAGTCCGATGCCCCGGACATGGTCGATGATCGGGTGCTTGTCCTTCAGAGCCCGCAGTTTGTCCTGGGTATACTGGCCCACCTCAATCGCTTGCTGAAGGAGGTTGCCCTCCTCGATCGCTTCGATCGTCGCCACACCTGCCGCACAGGCCAGATTGTTGCCGCCGAACGTCGAGGCGTGCTTGCCCGGCACAAGTGATGCCGCCACCTCCTCGGTCGCCATCATCGCGCCGATCGCGACGCCGCCACCGAGGGCCTTGGCCATCGTGATGATATCGGGCTGGACGTCGAAGTGCTGAAAGCCAAACCACTTGCCGGTCCTCCCGACGCCCGTCTGCACCTCGTCGAGGATCATCAGCGCCCCGTGCTGATCGCACAGTTGGCGAATCGCGCCCAGGAACTCGGCCGTCGCGACATTAATGCCGCCCTCGCCCTGGATGGGCTCGACCATGACCGCCGCGACCTCGTCGGAGAAGGCCCGTTCCAGGGCCGCCACGTCGTTGAACGGAATGTAGCTGAAACCAGGCAAGAGGGGCAGAAAACCCTCATGGTACTTCGGCTGAGCCGTCGCCGTAACGGTGGCGAACGTGCGACCATGGAAGCTGCCCTCGGCCGTGATGAACTTGTACTTCTCCTTGGCGGTGTGCAGCCGCGCCAGCTTCAGGGCTCCCTCGTTGGCCTCGGCGCCGCTGTTGCAGAAGAAGACCTTGCCGCCAAAGGCCCGCTCGCTGAGGAGTTGGGCCAGCCGCCCTTGCGGCTCGCAATAGAACGTGTTGTCGATGTGGATCAACTCGCCCACCTGCTGGCGGACGGCTTCGACCACCTTGGGGTGGCAATGCCCGATCCCGCTGACCGCCCAACCCGGGAACATGTCGAGGATCTTCTTGCCGTCGACGTCCCACAGCCAGCAGCCTTCACCCTTGACCATCACCCGGGGCAACCGGCCGTAGTTGGCGATTACGTACTTGTCAAAGACTCCAATCGTCTCTTGTGTTGTCATGATAATGCTCTCGCAATTCTTTGATTCGATTGTGGTATCGTGCCCTGCGTATCCGGCGCCGTCGGGCCCCTCGCCCGCGACGCCCGTCACCTACCCCGAACGATCTGGGTGCCGATACCCTTGTCGGTGTAGATCTCCAGGAGCAGGGAATGGGCCATGCGTCCGTCGATGATATGCGCCTTGCGGACGCCCGCGTCGAGAGCGTTCAGGCACGCCTCGACCTTGGGGAACATCGCATCAGTAATCACGCCGGCTTCGATCATTTCCTTGATCTGAGGCTCATCCAGACTGCTGATCCAGCTTTCCGGATCGTTGATGTCCCGGCGGATGCCGTGCGTGTCGCTGACCATGACCAGTTTTTCAGCCACCACCGCCGCGGCGACCTTCCCGGCCGCACTGTCGGCGTTGACATTGAGCTTACCGCCGGGGCGATCCATCGCCACCGAGGCAATCACCGGAATCGTCCCGTCGGTGCAGAGCGTCTTGAGCAGCTTGCCGTTGACGTCGATCACCTTGCCGACCAGCCCGAGGTCCAGCTTGCGTCCGTCCTCGCCCTCCAGGCGCAGGGTCTCAGCCAGCAGGACGCAACTGCTAAGCGAATGCAGCCCCATCACGTTACAGCCCAGCTCCTCAAGCGTCTGGCAGATCGGCGTGTTGACCTTCTGAACGAGCGTGTGCTCGGCGATGTTCAGCGTCCGCTTGTCGGTATACCGGCGACCCTGGACCCAAACCGGCTCCAGACCGGCTTCGCCCATCGCCCGGGTGATCGCCTTGCCGCCCCCGTGGACGATGATCGGCCGCATCCCGACGGTCGCCATGAACGCCACGTCGGTCAGCAGGTTCCGCTGGGCCGTCGGGTCGTCCAGGACGCTGCCGCCGAGCTTGACCACGACGATTCGCCCCCGAAAGCCACGGATGTACTCCATCGCCTCGATCAGCGCGCCAGCCTTTGCAATCGCCTTTTCCACAGGGCTGCTCCTTGATTCTCACAGAAACAAACCGTTGAATGTATGACACCGAAGCCGGCAAGTCAAGGATCATCGCGGATGAATACGAAATCCCCCCGGATTTGCGTTCCTGGGGGTTCGGTGATAGGATATGCTGCTGGAATTGTCCTTGAGAGCTAACCCTGGAACGGAATGACACGGGGATTCCCTGAGTATGGCATTGGTATCACTGCAAGAGATCAGCATCGCCTTTGGAGGCCCCCCGCTGCTGGACGGCGTTAACCTTCAGATTGAGAAACAGCAGCGGGTCTGCCTGATGGGCCGCAATGGGACGGGCAAATCCACCCTGATGAAGATCATCGCCGGGCAGGTCACGCCCGACACCGGGACGGTCCAGACCGAATCGGGCTTGAAAGTCGCCTATTTCTCGCAGACCATCCCACGCGACCTGAATGGATCGGTGTTCGAGATCATCGCCAAGGGTCTGGGCCAGCGGGGCGAACTACTGCTCCGCTACCACCAGGAAGAAGCTCGCTTAGCCGCGCACCCCGACCCCGACCACAGCCGCCTGCACCGCCTCCACGAGCAACTGGACGCCCATGGCGCCTGGTCGGTCCTGGAGGAGATCGCGTCCATCACGTCACGCATGTCGCTGGACGCCGACTGGGACTACCGAACGCTCTCCGGGGGCCAGCAACGGCGCGTACTACTGGCGGCCGCTCTGGTCTCCGAACCCGATCTCTTGCTGCTGGACGAACCGACCAACCATCTGGACATCGAATCGATCGCCTGGCTGGAAGCGTACCTGCTGGGCCTAAACAAGACCATGCTCTTCGTCACGCACGACCGCATGCTGCTCAGGAAGCTGGCGACCCGGATCATCGAGGTCGATCGGGGACAACTGATGGACTGGGCATGTGACTATGAGACGTTTCTGGAGCGAAAGCAGGCCGTCCTGGAGACCGAGGAGAAGGAATGGAAGGGCTTCGATAAGAAGCTGGCGCAGGAGGAGGTCTGGATCAGGCAAGGCATCAAGGCGCGGCGGCGACGCAACGAGGGACGCGTGCGCGTCTTGATGAACATGCGCGAGGAGCGCAGGAAACGACGCCAGCGGCTGGGGACCGCCAATCTGAGACTGGCCGAGGCCCAGGGATCGGGAACCCTCGTACTGGAGGCCAAGCGGCTCACCTACAGTTTCGACGAGAAGCCCCTGGTGAGAGAATTCGACATCCTGATCACACGGGGAGACAAGATCGGCATCATTGGCCCGAACGGGTGCGGCAAGACGACACTCGTTCGCCTTCTGTTGGACGAGTTGAAGCCGCAGGCCGGGTCGGTGAGGCAAGGAACGCAATTGGCGATCACCTACTTCGATCAGTTGCGGCGCCAGCTCGACGAGAACAAGACGGTCTGGGAGAACGTGCTGCCCAACGGGGATACCGTCACCATCAATGGCAAGAGCAAGCACATCATCGCCTATCTGCAGGACTTCCTCTTCACGCCCGAGCGGGCCAAGACGCGCGTTAACTGTCTCTCCGGCGGCGAGCGCAACCGACTCCTGCTGGCCCAACTGTTCACCAAACCCGCGAATCTGCTGGTACTGGACGAACCGACCAACGATCTGGACAGCGAGACCCTCGAACTGCTCGAAGAACTGCTGGTGAACTTCAGGGGGACCGTCCTGCTGATCTGCCACGACCGGGCCTTCCTGAACAACGTCGCCACCAGCACGCTGGTCTTCTCCGACGACGGGACCATCAACGAGTACGTCGGCGGGTACAACGATTGGCTGACCCAGCAGAACCAGGCGCCGCCCGAGCCGGACAAAGTGAAGCCCGACAAGAAGAAGCTCTATAAGGAAGCGCGTAAAGCCAACCAACCCCGTCGACTCACATTCAAAGAAACAAAGGAACTGGAGTCACTACCGGCCCTGATCGAGTCGCTGGAAAGCGAACTGGAGACCCTGCACAACCAACTCGCCGACCCCGCTTTCTATCGCAACCAGGAGCAAGTCGTCCCGGCCAAGAAGCGACTGGCCGAACTCGAAGCCCAGCACACGCAGGCCTACGAACGCTGGGAAAACCTCGAAGCCATCGCCGCCAACACCTAGCGGCTAACCGTTTGGCCACCTAACTGGGCGAACGAACTTAGACCGAATTCACACTTGACGAACACTGACGCGTATGCGCAGTATACCTTATTCGGAATCGTTCTTATTTAGAGAAACCCGGAATGTCGGTATCGAAGGCGGAAATCGGGCGGCGAATGCGGCGGTTCACCGAGACCTGCCGAGCGAGTGGTTTGAAGCTGACCCACCAGCGGATGGAGGTCTTCCGCGAGCTGGCGGGCACGGAAGACCATCCGGACGCCGAGACGATCTACAAGAGCGTCAGCCGGCGCGTACCGGCGATCTCGCGCGATACGGTCTACCGCACCCTGGCAACACTTGAGGAAGAGGGCCTGGTCCGCAAGGCCGAGATTCTCGCCAACCGGGGTCGGTATGACGCCAACATGGACCGCCACCACCATTTCGTCTGTACGGAGTGTGGGCTGGTTCGAGATTTCTACAGCGAGGCGTTGGACGAGCTTCCCATACCGAAATCGATAGGGACGTTGGGCCGCGTCGAATCGACCCACGTACAATTGCGCGGGATCTGCTCATCCTGCGCGCGAGGTAAACGGTAGAGAACGCCCCAAGAGGGGCAGTGTAGTTGTTTGCCCGTAAATAAGAACACATACGAAATAGGAATATACCAACACAATAAAAAAAAGGAGACATCCCCATGAGTAGCGAAAGCAAATGCCCGGTAACGGGCAGGACTCGCGAACAAGTCACCGGTGAAGGCAGGTCGAACCGAGACTGGTGGCCGAACCAGGTGAACCTCAGGATCCTGCATCAACATTCGAATCTAAGCGATCCCATGGGCGAGGCATTCAATTATGCGAAGGAATTCAAGAAGCTCGACCTGAAGGCAGTCAAGAAGGACCTCTACGCACTAATGACCGACTCCCAGGACTGGTGGCCGGCCGATTGGGGTCACTACGGCGGGCTCTTCATCCGGATGGCCTGGCACAGCGCCGGCACCTACCGCGTGGGCGACGGTCGCGGCGGCGCCGGGTCGGGCAACCAACGCCTTGCGCCCCTGAACAGTTGGCCGGACAACGTGAACCTCGACAAGGCGCGCCGGCTGCTCTGGCCCATCAAGCAGAAATACGGCCGCAAGCTCTCCTGGGCCGACTTGATGATCCTGGCCGGCAACTGCGCGCTCGAGTCGATGGGATTCAAGACCTTCGGCTTCGGCGGCGGGCGCGAGGACGTCTGGGAGCCGGAAGAGGACATCTACTGGGGCGCCGAGGAAGAATGGCTGGCCACGAGCGACAAGCCCAAGAGCCGTTACTCCGGTGATCGAGATCTGGACAACCCTCTGGCGGCTGTGCAGATGGGTCTGATCTACGTGAACCCGGAAGGCCCGGACGGCAACCCGGACCCGGTCGCTTCCGGCCGTGATGTCCGCGAGACCTTCGCGCGCATGGCCATGAACGATGAAGAGACGGTGGCGCTCGTTGCCGGTGGACATACCTTCGGCAAGTGTCATGGCGCCGGCGATGCTTCCCATGTGGGGCCCGAGCCTGAAGCCGCCCCTATCGAAGAAATGGGGCTCGGCTGGAAGAGCAGTTTCGGCAGCGGCAAAGGCGGCGATGCGATCGGCAGCGGTATCGAGGGCGCCTGGAAGCCGAACCCGACCCGATGGGATATGGGCTATCTGAAGATACTGTTCAAGTACGAGTGGGAACTGGTCAAGAGCCCGGCCGGCGCGCAGCAGTGGCTGGCCAAGGACGTAGATGAAGAGGACATGATCGTGGATGCCCACGACCCGTCGAAAAAGCACCGCCCCATGATGACGACCGCCGATCTCTCGCTACGGTTCGATCCGATCTACGAGCCAATCGCGCGGCGCTACCTGGAGAGCCCCAGGAAGTTCGCGAACGCCTTCGCCCGAGCTTGGTTCAAGCTGACGCACCGCGACATGGGTCCGAAGTCGCGCTATCTGGGCCCGGAAGTGCCCAGCAAGGATCTGATCTGGCAAGACCCGGTGCCGCCAGTCGATCACAAGCTGATCAAGAAGAAGGGCATCGCCAAGCTCAAGCGACAGATCCTGGACTCGGGCCTGTCAGTCTCTCAACTGGTCACGACGGCGTGGGCGTCGGCGTCGACGTTCCGCGGGTCCGACAAGCGCGGCGGGGCAAACGGGGCGCGCATCCGTCTGTCACCGCAGAAGGACTGGGAAGTCAACCAACCGACGCAACTGAGAAAAGTGTTGAGAACCCTGAAGAAGATCCGGAAGGACTTCAACGATGCACAGTCCGGCGGGAAGAAGGTTTCACTCGCGGATTTGATTGTCCTGGCCGGGTGCGCCGGTGTCGAGCAGGCGGCCAAGAATGCTGGCCATAAGGTGACCGTTCCCTTCACGCCGGGACGCACCGATGCATCGCAGAGGCAAACCGACGCAGCCTCGTTCGCCGTGCTTGAACCGATGGCCGATGGGTTCCGCAACTTCCTCAAGGCCAAGTTCAGTGTTGGAGCTGAGCATCTGTTGGTCGATCGCGCCCAGCTCCTGACACTGACTGCTCCCGAGATGACCGTTCTCATCGGCGGCCTGCGCGTCCTGAGCGCCAACGTTGGGCAGTCCCCGCACGGGGTCTTCACCGAACGGCCGGAGACGCTCACCAACGACTTCTTCGTGAATCTGCTCGATATGGGCACAGAGTGGAAGCCGACCTCGAAAGACGAGGAGGTATTCGAAGGCCGCGATCGCGCGACGGGCGAAGTGAAGTGGACCGGCACGCGGGTCGATCTTATCTTCGGTTCCAACTCCCAACTGCGGGCTCTCGCGGAAGTCTACGCCAGCGCGGACGCCCAGGAGAAGTTCGTGCACGACTTCGTGGCAGCCTGGGACAAGGTGATGAACCTCGACCGCTTCGATATCGCTTGATTGCAGCCAGGAAGTTCGGCGCAATATGAGGCCAGGTGATTGAACGATTGGAGCCCGGTCCACTCCGTAAGGTCCGGGCTCCAGTCACCTTGGTCTATACCGCCCTTCCTCAGCGTTCTGGTTCCAGCGTAATCGCTCGGGCCGAGTGCAGCCGCTTCAGAAGCGATCCTGAGCGGGAACCGGTCCCCAGATTCAGATCGGTGACCGCCACGCGGTTGATCACGCGGACCACATTGCCGTCTTTGCTCGGCTCCCGGTACGCCCAGGTGTCGTGGATCACATAGGGACGCCCCTCTACGTCACCGATGTAGAGCATCACATGGCCTCTCGTATAGAGAAGCGTCGCCCCCGGAATCGCGTGCGCCACGAGGGCTGCCCGCCTTTCCGCATCTGGCTGGCCCTCTTTCAGAGGCGGGCTCATCTGCCCAACCTTGGCCTGATCGTTGGAGTTTCTGGGCAGAGCGACGCCCACGGTGGCAAACACTTCCTGGACGAACTGGGAGCAGTCCTGCTCGCCATGCATCCCACCCCAACCGTAAGGCGTGTTCAACATCTCGAAGGCCTGTTCGATGATGCGTCGCGGCGTGTAGGGAAGATGGCCCGCCACCACCTCCCGGGATGGGAGATACCCCGTCTTCACTTCCAGGGCGCCGTCGTCTCGCCGGGTAGGCAGCATCACAGCCGTCACGTCCTCAGAAGAATCCCGCGCGAGCGGCAGTTTCGATCCCATACGAGCGAAACCATAGTATTGCGTTCGCGCCCGATCCAAATACACATTGCCCTTCGCACGAACGACCGTCACAAACGGTCGATCTACGATGTCGCTCAACTGTTTCTTCGAGCACAGCGCTACGTGGGCCGGCCGGATCCATCCATCGCTCGAAGGACCCATCACATAGAACCACTGGCGATCGGCGCTCTCGCACAAGATCGCGACCGGCATCCCAATATCCAGGGCGCTGTTCTGCACTTCATCAAAATCGATGTCCCCCGCCTCGCCGTAGAGTCCCTGGGAGATCGGCAACAGCCGCTGGTCGGCATTGCAGACGATCAACCCGAATCGAACGTCCACGGCCTCGCCGATGGTTCGCAGACCCATATTCTCTTCTATCGCCGCATGGAACGACGCCTCGACCTCCCGGCCGTCGGCGCCAAACAGAGCCCGTTTCCGAAAGCCATTCAATTCTCGCTGCAGGGCAGCGCGGAGTTCGGGGCCATCAAACTGCTGAGGGAACCGGAGGATGTCCTTCCTCAGCCGCAGCCGGGTCTGGGTATCCAGATTCAGCCGGTGGATCTCATCTTCGTCCAGCACAATCTCGTCCGGCTTTGACAAGCGGCTGATCCAGAACCCAGGCGTCTTCATCTCGGGACGAACACCCGGCAGGACGGTCGGCGCGATGAGGTATTTCTGCTCCTTCACAGCCTGGGGCAACGCGTACCCGCCTCGAGTCACGAAACCCGTAAGAATGACAGCAACCAAGGCTGCCATAAGCAGTTCTCTGCACAACCCGAGATTCTCGATCGTCTTCTTCATTCTCTGTCCTTCTGCTCAAGATGCACGGGCATTTAGTTCCCACGTGTGCCCGATGATATCCGTTCCCCCCGCTCAACTCAACCTGAATGGATACCAGACGAACCGCATGGAGGGACACGCGCAGACAGAGAGAGACCACTGAGGCCCAGAAAGCCCTGTGACAAGGTACTTGAGACGCGATGGACGGGACGTGCCGTCTACTCTCCTGAGACCTCTGCCGGGGACCGGCTGGCGTCGGCAGTCCCTCCGAACGCACCGATGTTTAGGCGCCCACCGTGCGAGATCGACTCAGCCTTGACGTCAGCTTGGGGATTGCCCGCATCAATACAGGGACTACTCAGATCATCCGCCACCCAGATCGCCTCGGTCGGTTCCCACCTGCCCTGCTGTGACGCCAAGTGATAGTCTCCGAGCAACCAGGTCGCGTCGGGATTATTGGGGAATACAACGATATCTGGGAAGGAAGCGAGGACCCAACTGCCCTCCCGGGCAAAATGTGGGTCGTCGTCGAGGTTCCCTGCGCCGGGCCACCCTCCCCGGACATTGCTGTATGATACAGACACCGCCTCCTGCGGTTCGGCAATGATCTGCTTCGGCGTGTTCTTCCAGATGATCGAGTTGATGATCGTCACATCACCACTGCAATATACGGCACTGCCCTCGAACCCGCCGTAGTTGTCGGATACGGTACAGTTGACCACCGTAGCATCACTGTCCTGCAGGAACAGACCGGCGCCAGACTCCGCCCGGTTGCCTGCAATCACGCAGTTGGCTATGACCGGACCGGCCGCATCACACCAGATCCCGGCGCCGGACTCCGCGTAGCCGCCAGTGAGGGTGAGCCCCAAGAGTACAGAATCGGCTCCTTCTCCCTGCTGGAACGTGACGACGGAACCGAGGTCGCCCCCGTGGACGACTGTCTGATCGATTCCGCCCTGCTGGTGCGGGTCGAGACTGGAGACCACGATGCCCTTGCCTGCGAAATCGACGTTCTCGTAGTAGGTCCCGGGGCACACCAGGACGCACTGCCCATCGACCGCCGCGTCGATCCCCTCCTGAATCATATCGAAGGGATGGTCCGCCGTGCCGTCCTCAGCCGGATCGCTGCCGGCTGCATCCCCGGGCATCGGGTCCGCCGGGGCATCGTCGTCGACATAGATGCACCTCAGGGCAGGTGCGAAAGAGGCGTGCAGCGTCCCGTCGGCTGCCAGAATGCAGTCCACGCGAGCTTGGTTGGGATCTTCGACAGCACCATCCTCAACGAGATCACCGGTCCACCCGGCGAAACCATATCCAGCGTCGGGAACTGCCACCGCCCGAACGCGATCGCCGTGCCCGCATAAGAACACGCCCTCTCCGGGCATAACCACCGATCCCCCCGTACCGGACGAGACCGTCAACGTTTGAGGATCCGGAGCAAAATTCGCCGTGACGTGATGATCGGAACTCATCTCGATCGAGACCCGATAGCTGGAGGAACACAGACTGCCCGACCATTCGACAAAGTGGTAGCCCGGCTGGGCCTGGGCCTCCAGCGTAACCGACTCGCCGTGACTATACGAGAACGACCCCTCCCCCGGCGTGACTACCCATCCGCCAGCGGTCGCGGAGACCTCCAGGGTGTGCCCCTCGCCTTGGAAACTGGCGGTCAGCGTGTAATCACCATCCATTGTCACCATCGTGGACGCGGCGCTTGCGTTGGCTACTTTGCCGGCACTGACGGCGGTCCCCGTCCAGCCAGCGAAGCTATAGCCGGAATCAGCCGCCGCTCGGATGGACACAACCTCGCCGGGATCATAGGTAAACGTCCCCAGGCCGGGCGTTGCGACCGAACCCCCGTCGCCGGCCGAAACGCTCAGTGTACAGGTATTGGTCTGAGCCAATGCGAAACTCGCCGTCAGGGAGTAATCGCCGTCGACCGTAACCGTGGGGGACGCCGCACTTGCGTTGGCGACTTTGCCGGCGCTGACCGCCGTGCCGCTCCATCCGGCGAACTCATAGCCTGCATTCGGCGTAGCCGCAATCGATACATGACTGCCCGGCGCGTAGGAGAGCGTCCCTTCGCCGGGCGAAGTGACAGAACCCCCCGCCCCGGACGAGAGAGCCAGCGTATGCGTCGTCGCCGTCGTCGGGGAGAAGTTGGCCGTGAGCGTGTAGTTGCCATCCACCGTCACCGTCGTCGAGGCCGCACTCGAATCAGCGACCTTGCCCGCACTAACCGCCGTCCCGCTCCATTCGGCGAACTCGTGGCCCGCCTGGGCCGCAGCGACGATCGACACGCTCGTCCCCGGCGTGTAAGCGTAAGCCCCTTCGCCCGGAGCCGTAACCGAACCGCCCGCCGTCGAGGACGTGTTCAGGGAATAGGTCGTGCCGCCGGAACCGCACCAACCCGTGTCATGCAGGCTGAAGTCTGAGTAGTAGTAATAGTTCCCATTGCCGTCAGCAGTATTGCTCATGATCCAGTAGTAATAGGTCACTCCCGGCGACGCGTGTTCATCCTCGAAAGTCGTTGCCTTGCGCCAGGCGTTCAAGTAGCCAGATATGGGTTTCTTCTCTCCATCGAGTGATTCCGAACAATAGATACGATAGTAAGGATCATGCACGGCATCACAGACCGCGTCCCAGGTGATCACCACCTTGTCCGAATACGTCCCCTTGGAAGCCGACACGTTGGACGGGGGACGCTGATTGGCGCTGTAAGTAAGGTCGTCGCCGGGAATCAGACCTGGATTGTTGGCGAGAATCGATGGCAAATGAGTGCAGTAGGCCTCTTCTTCAAGGAGATTGCCTGACAATTGCAGCGTTGCGAGATTAGTGAGGCCCACAAGCGATGCGATGCTGGTAATCTCATTGTCACACAGACTCACATGCTGCAGTTGCGTCAGCGACGATAGGATTGAGATATCACCAACCTGATTCAAGGGTATCCAAAGAGTCCTCAGTTCCTTAAGTCCGGCGAGCGGTGAGAGACTGCTGATCTGATTGCCATATAGATCCAAGTACTGCAGACTGGGGAAACTGGACACTGGCGATAGGCTCGTCAGTCCGCAATAGGACGCACTTAGGTTGGTTAGACTGTCCAAGCCGGACAGCCCGGAGAGACTGTCGACGCCGGTGCGGTCCAAGTTCAACTTCGTGAGTCTCGGGAGCCCGGAAAGCGCCGAGACATCGCCGACCGGATTGCCACTGAGATTCAGTTCCGTCAGGTTTGTCAGCCCCCCCCAAGGGACTTACATCACTCACGGCATTGCCGCCAATCCTCAACTCCCTTAGATTGCGCAGTCCGGCCAAAGAACCCACATCACTGATATCGTTGTTGTAGATCGACAACAATCTCAGACCCGTCAAATCAGCCAAGGGTCCTACATCGCTGATGGAGTTCGAACCGATGATCAAGCTCTGCAGTCTGACTAGCCCTGACAGGGGTGAGACATCCGTAATGTCATTGCCCACCGTGGAGAGTAGAAAGAGATTCGTCGCGGTCTCCAAGCCGGTCAAGCTGGTTAGCCCCTTCTGGTAGGCGCTCAGTGACGTCAAACCGAGCATATCCGTGGGGGTAGGGTCTGTGACACCCAGTTCGGCCTCGACGAGGGCTTTTAGCTTGGCGTCGGCGAAGTGGACGGGGTCCTCGGCCCAGGCCTGCCCCATTGAGACACTCAGCATGACAACATAAAGGAATACGACTCTTTTCATCTCTCCACACCTCCGCTTGGGGTCCACAGCCAGCTTCCCGGGGAACACCTACCTGCTAGTAGTGTATCGTAACGAGTGGTCGGTGTCAATCGCTTCCCGCTCGATCGACTGAAACAGTTGGGGCTTGCGCGCAACTATGAGGGTAGAAGTCAGTGATTTGGAGATAGCCCGATGCGTGCGAAACGATGCGTAGCTCCGATGATGACCGCCCTGCTGACCCTGTGTTTCCTGGCGGGTCCGCCCAGTCAGGCGGCTCCAGGCAACTACCGCTCTCCTGTCTCTCTTGTCGCTACCGACGACGGCAAGACGCTCTATATTGCCGAGACCACGGCCAATCGCGTAGCCGTCTTCGATACGGCGACGCAGCAGGTTGTGCGAGAGATACGAGTGGCGCAACTTCCGCTTGGTCTGGCGCTTTCCGGCGACGAGAGCATCCTCTATGTCACTTCGGCGACCCCCAGAGGCGGCGTGGAAATCGTTGACATCGCCCGCGATCAGGTGCTGGAGACGATCGCCACGGGGCATACGCCGGTAGCCGCGATTGCCCACCCGGACGAAAAAACGCTGTACGTCTGCAACCAGTTCAGCAACAATGTCGGGGTCATCGACCTGGATCAGGCAGCGCAAATAAAAACTATCGCAGTGCCCCGCGAACCCGTGACAAGTGCCCTGACCGCGAACGGGCGATATCTACTTGTCGCCAATCACCTGCCCGCCGGACCTGCCAACGCCGAGCACGTCGCCGCCGTCGTATCAATCATCGACACGGCTACCAGGACGCTGATCGAGAACATCGATCTGCCCGATGGAAGCACGAATCTTCAGGGCGTCGCGATCTCGCCGGACAATCGATACGCCTATGTCACGCATATTCTCGCCCGTCACAGGTTCCCCACAACCTATCTCGAAAGGGGATGGGTCAACACCAACGCCCTGACGATCATCGACGTGAAAGAGAAGCGATACGTCAACACCGTACTGCTCGATGACCCCCATCGCGGCGCGGCCAATCCTTACTCCGTCGCCTGCACGGCTGACGGCGCCAGCCTCATAGTCACCCACGCGGGCACGCACGAAGCAAGCGTGATCGATCGAGTGGGACTCCATGCCCGGCTCCTATCTGCCCGGGACCCTCGCCGCTTCGTCTCGACATGCACCTCCACCTCCAGCACGAGTTTCGCCGACCCAGCCTATGTCGCCGAGGACGTACCGAATGATCTGACCTTCATGACGGGGATTCGTCGCCGCATCCCCCTGGCCGGCAACGGGCCGCGCGGCCTGGTCATCGCTGGAACAACCGCCTACGTCGCTGAGTACTTCACGGACAGTATCAGTGTCATACCGCTCGACGCAGGCAAGGATGAGCATTCCCTATCCATTCCGCTTGGCCAAACACCACCCATGACCACGGCCCGCAAAGGAGAAATGCTCTTCCACGACGCGTCGCCCTCGTTTCAGAACTGGCACAGTTGCGCGAGCTGCCATTCGGATGGCGCCCGGACCTGCGGCTTGAATTGGGACCTGCTGAACGACGGCATGCTCAACGCCAAGAACGCCAAGAGTCTGCTGCTGACCCACCAGACCCCGCCGGCCATGGCGACCGGTGTCCGCGCTGACGCCGAGACAGCCGTCCAGAGCGGGGTTCTCTACATCCAGTTCGCGATTCCACGCCGGACTCATACCGCACCACTCAACGCGTATCTGAAATCACTCGAACCAGTCGCCAGCCCCTATCTGATCGATGGCGCGCTGAGCCAGGCCGCCCAGAGAGGTCAAAGGCTGTTCCAGACAGCCGGCTGCACGCAGTGCCATCGCGGCCCGCTCTACACGGATGGACTCCGACACCGCGTCGGCACCGAGACTGCAGAAGAGCCCCGGGGGCGCTTTGACACGCCCAGCCTTATCGAAGTCTGGCGCACCGCCCCCTACCTCCACGATGGCCGCGCCGTGACCATCCGTGAGGTCCTGACCACCTTCAATCCCGACGACAAGCACGGGCGCGTGTCGACTCTCAGCGAGGATGAACTGTCTGACCTGATAGAGTACGTTCTGACCCGCTAGGGTCGCTCGTCAGGTGACGATCGTGACCTGACCGTCCTCAACGCGAAACAGCCGATCCGCCAGCGTCCGCGCCTCCCGCATGCTATGGGTGACGTGCAATGTCGTGATGTGGACTTCCCGGCAGATCCTTTGGAGCAGTTCACACATCTCTTCCTGCGTCGCTTCGTCCAGACACCCGAGCGGCTCGTCCAGACAGAGGATCTTCGGATAGGCGGCCAGCGCCCGGCCCAACGCGACCCGCTGGCGCTCTCCCCCACTAAGGCCCAGCGGTCTGCGATCGAGAAGGCCCTCAATCCCCAGCAACCCGGCCAGTTCGGCGACGCGCTCGACCACGACGGCGCGCGGAGCGTTGCGAATCTTCAACGCGAACGCCAGATGCTCGCGCACCGTCAGGGTGGTGAACAGCGCCCCATCCTGAGGCACGTAGCCGATCCCTCGTTCGGCCGCCTTGACCTTGGTAACGTCCTGGCCCTGCAATACGATGCGTCCGGCCAGTGCCGTCTTGAGACCACAGACGGTTTCGAGGATCGTCGTCTTGCCGCACGCCGTACGCCCCATCAAGACACCGTACTGACCCTCCTCGATGCTCAGCGAGATTCCCGCGAGCCGAAACGCGCCGGCCTGAACGGTCAGATCATCGAGCGCGATCATATCTGCGTCCCCTCCAGAGGCGCCGCGCGCCCGAGGACACGGACGAGCAGCAAAACGACCGCCGCCGCCATTACCATCAGAAGAGACACGGCAACCGCCGCCTCGATATTGCCCACGCTCAACTCCAGGAACACCGTGGTCGGCATCACCTCGGTGCGCAGCCGAGTCGCGCCGCAGAAAATCAGGATCGGGCCGAACTCACCCAGCGCCCGGGCCCAGGCCAGCGTCCCGGCCGCCAGGATTCCACGCCGGGCCTGCGGCAAGACCACCAACCAGAACGCCTGACTCTTCGAGCAACCGAGCGTCAGCGCCACCTGCTCCTGACGGGGACTGATCTGATCGAAGGAGGTCCGCATCGTACGCACGGCAAACGCGCAGGCGACCATCAATTGCGCCAGGATGATACCCGGCACCGCATACGTCACCGGGATGAACCGCTCGACGAACCGCCCAACCGGCATGCGAAACAAGATCAACAGGCTCAGCCCGATGACCAGAGGGGGCAACACAATGGGGATATCGAGCAGCGCGTCAACAACAGCCTTGCCCCGAAAGTGGTAGCGGGACATCAGATAGCCGATGGGAACGGCGATCCAAAGCGACAGCAGCGCGGTCAGGCTGCACGAAATGAGACTCAGTCGAATGCCATAGCGAATCTCCTCGCTGCGGAGGGACGCGAAGAAACTGTCCACGGTGGTGAAGGAAACGTCAGCCAAAAGCATCGCTGCAATGAGGACGACATACACGCCGCCCAGAATGCACAGACAGACCAGAAACGGCGCATCACTCGGGACACGATGTTCCCGCAGAGTTGAGGGTGACGTGCGGCCCGGTTCACTCATGGCCGCTCCGCCGAATAGAGCCAGCGGAACCCCGTGGCCTGATACCGTTCCTGGGATTCGGCCGAGGCAATGGCGTCCAGCAATCGTTGGGTGAGGTAGCGATGCTCGGTCGCCCGCGCCACCGCGAAAGGCTGGATCGCCTTGGCGGAGGGCAGATCGATCCGAACGATGTCCAGATGCTCGCGCACCTGGGCGATGTTCGCTTCGTAGACGATCACCGCATCCAGAGTGCCCGTGCGAAGCTGATTGACCAGCAGATCGGCGGTCGGAGTCTGGGAACGGACGTTAGACATCACCCCATCGAGCAAGCCCGCCGCGGCCAGCATGCGTTTTGTCAGAGCCCCGAGCGCACTCTGTTCGGGGTTGGCCACGCCCAGCTTGAGACCTTCGGCGGCCAGATCAGCCAACGAGGCAATCTGCCGCGGATTGTCCGGCTGCACCGCGATCAGAATGTCCGTCTCGGATACATCGACCGGTTGGTCGAACAGCCTCCCGACCTCGTCCATAAACGACACGTCACAGGCGAAGTACGCATCGGGGCGTTCACCGGCCTTCATCTGGGCGACGAGAATGCCACAGCCATTGTAGCTGCGGGTGATCTTGCATCCCTCCCGCAGCTCGAAGGCGCGTAACGTCTCTTCAATGGCGGGCCGATTGACGCCGCCGCTGAGCAACAGAATCTCCGGCTCGAGCGCCCACACATCGCCGACGACCGCGGTATAGTGATGCCTCTCCAGAGCCATGAGCCCTCTGTCACGCGCTGACAGATACCGCGCGAAGCGCAGCGCCTCGGTGGGTTGCTTGCTGCTCTTGAGCACCCCGACAGTCACTTGCATGGTGAAGCTATCATCGGTTGTCAAGGGCGCGGCGATCTCCAGTTCGGGATACTGATTGGCCGTGGAGTCCCAGACCACGCCGGCGTCGACGGTGCCGATCTTGAGATCGTTGGCGACATCGTTGACAGTGGGCTTGAAGACACCACGTGTCTGGACGGCCCGCTCCAGCAGTTCCCAGAGACCGGCCTGAGACATCGCGATTCGCGTCTGCTTGCCCACCGAAGCAGCATCCGGATTGCCCAGAGCGACGCGGACATCCTCACGGAGCAGATCCTGAGCCGACCCGATGTTCTTCGGATTGCCTTTGGCCGTGGCGATCACGGGACGCATCGTCGCCAAAGGAATGCTCTCGGCCAACAGCCCCTGCTCGCGCGCGATCTCGATGAAACTGGCATCCCCGGCCAGATACAGATCCCCCACCTCAGCGGCGCGGATATTGCTCAGCAGCGTCCCGGACCCACCGTACTGAAGGCGAATGGCGACCCCATATTCCTCTTCGTAAGCGCGGACGATCTCCTCCACCGGAGGCTTGATCCCCGCCGCGCAATAGAACACCAGCGGCTCGGAGGATGAGATACGCGCCGTCTCGGTCTGGGGATTCCAGAGCAACAGGCCGACGAGCAACACCGCGAACACGACACTGCCCCCTACAACAGCGATTCTGGCCGATCCACGCATCGTTCTCTCCATAGCCCAAGCCCACGGCAGATCCCTTCAGTCCCCCACCGGTGAACCACCGCCGAGGCCTGTCCCGGCATAGTACCACAATCGGCTCCCGCGTCCAGACCCGCCTCGCCCGATTCCGTGAATCGAATGACGTCTCGAAACCGACCCAGCCCTGTCGACGAGTAACCCGGTTTGACAACGGGGATTGGGAAAGGTATAGTTGAAGTGGATGGACCGGATGCGGAATGGCATATCATAGCGAGATTCGGAGGCAGTGGCATGACAACAAGACAACTCCACCTGTTGGTCTTCCTGGTTGGTCCATGGCTTTCGACTGGGATTGCATGGGGCGACGGCAGCATGTTCGTCCGCTGGAACCACGACGCCGACATCCTCCAGCCGACTCAGAAGGTCTATATCCATCACGAGGAGGGCCTGGAGAGACTGGTGATCCAGACCAAGTACGAGGGCCCGGCCGAGGAGATGGTCTGGCTCGTCCCGGTCCCCGCCCAGCCGACGGTCGAGCGAGGCGACCCCAATCTCTTCAAGGAACTGGGCAAGGCAACGCGCCGGCTGGACATCTCGCACACGGATTTCGTGGCGTTGCGGTTCGCAGGCGGTAGCGTCGACAGAGGTTCGGACCCAGTCGAGTGGCGTCGGCGCATTGGAGACTACGACGTCGTCCTGCTGGCGCCCATTGGCGAAGAGGATGTCATCGCCTGGCTCAACGCCAATGAGTTCGGCGTACCCGAGGAAGCGACACCCATCCTCGCCGACTACATTGCCAACCAATGGTGGATGGTCGCAGCCCGTATTCACCCTGACGCATTGACGGAAATCACCGAGGAGGCCCTGGCCAATGGCACGCTCCACCCCCTGGACATGACGTTCGAGTCATCCGAATGCGTTTATCCTCTGCGCCTGCCGTCACTGGCAGCCGGGCCGGTTGAAGAATTGATCTACATCGAAGGGCCAAGCCACTATCAGCCCGCAACGCTCGCCCACGGCGACTGGTCCATCGAAGTCCATGGCGGCCCGACGTACACCCTACCTGATGAATACGCCCATTCAGCCGTGGACCAGGTTGAGGAAATCCTTACCGGGCGGGTCATGATCAACTCTGAAAGGTATCTCACGAAGTTGCGGCGCGTCTTCGAACCGGAGGAGATGACGGACGACCTCATCTTCGAGGCAATGGACTACACGAGATTCTTAGCCAGCAACGACGCGAACCGGATCGCTCAGGCCGCCACGCAACTGGGCCGACATCGCGATCCTGCGGGCATGCCGGGCCTGGTTGCCGCCATAGCCCCGGCAGCGCTCGAGCAAGCCCAACCCCAGGCGGAGCATTGCAGTATCTGGTTAGCCCCCTCAGCTCGAATCCTCTCAATTGGAGGAGTCTTCGATCACTCGGTGGTCTGCCAGCATCTGCGAAGCTGTATCTGGGCGCTGGGCGAGATAGGGATCCAACATGCGATGAATCCGCTAGTCGAGACCGCCCTGCTGCGCTGCGCCCGACACGATAGCCAACTGATCCGTATGGAGGCCTACACCGCCCTGATCAAGCTTCGCGCGAGAAGCCTGGGCCCGACTCTCTCCGAGCGTCTCGGCGAGATTCTTGAGAGCCTGCCCACCCCGATGGGCTCTCCGTGGTGGCCCGAAGTCATTACTGTCATCGCAGAGATGGACATGCTGATCGATTGGATCGAACGGTTCGGCACAATCCAGCAGAAGGAGAGTGTCATCAAGACCCTGTCCAGTATGCTTGAGAGCCTATCCGCCGAACTCGAAACCACCTTGGCGGACTCGGCGTTCTCACCGTACAGATGGGCCGGATGGATAGTCTGGCGTGCCGCCCTGACGCCGGACCCACAGTTGCTCGTTCCTCTCCAGGATTTCCGAGACAGGTTGGGACCGGAGACAGTTGACAGGAACTTTGAATTCCTTCTGACCGCCGAGGCCGCATGTGGCTCAAGCGAAGCCTTCACCCTCGTAGTGCAGCACATGGCCGAGGACCCCGACACATTACACATTCGCGATTCCGATGGACATGCCTACATACCTTCTCTGACCCGGCGAAACGAGGAGGTCACTCTGCGCCAGTGGACGCGATGGCAAGCAGGCCCGTCCTCGCCTTACTACGACCGTGACATGCCGTCGGACATCCGCGACACCATCGCCCGCACGGCGTTGGAGACCGAAGGCCTGAGCGACTGGAGGGTTCTGTACGTGCTGGGCCACATCGCCAGTCCTCTGGCCGAAGAGCACGAGCATCTAATGGACATATGGGATCGCAACACGGGTGCCATTCGCGTTGTCGCCGTGGACCTGCTCTACGCCTGGGGTGACAGCGACACGCTGCTGCAACTGTACGAAGAGACCGATGATCTCGACGTTCAGGCGGAGATCACATGGGCCCTGGAAGAACTGGGCATCTGGAAAAGTGACGAGCCCTACAGGCGCTAAGTCGTCTGGCCGCCAAACACAGCATTGCCTAATTGGCGACAATCTCCACCAAGCCAGGCCAGGAGGAGAGGAGGTGGTCGGGGTTCTGGGCCTGGATCTTGTCGAGATGCTTGACGGCTTGCCCCCCCGTCTGGACCACGGCCGAGATCACGCCGACCTTCTTGGCCTGGCGGACATCGTGATCGGTGTCGCCGATGTAGATCGTGCGTTCGGGCGCAGTGTCGAATTCCTCGACCAGTTGCACGATCCCTTCAGCGCGTGAATCGGCGGCCGTCTTGACCGGCATAGACGAACGAACGGCGTCCCAGTCCTGGAAGCGAAACGTCGCGAGGATCTCCTCAATCGATGCGATCTTCAATCCGCTCAGCACAGCCAGGCGTACGCCCCGTCCCTTCAACTCAACCAGGGCTTCTTCCACGCCGTTGAAAGGCGTGATCTGGTCCAACACGGCGTGGGGGAACAGTTCCCAGAACTGGTTGTGACATTCGTCGGTACGATCCTTGTGACCATCGGGCAGATACGCGTGCACGTACTCCCAGATGCTGGTCCCGAAGACATCATAGACGGGGTCCGTATACCCTTCGGGCAGACCCATTTCCTGCGCGGCCTGTCGAACGGCGGCGATAATCGCGTCGTCGGTCTTGACCATCGTGCCACCCAGATCGGTGACAATCAGATCGATCTTTCTCGGGTCATCATTCAATTCAGTCTTCTCCAGGACGTTGTCGGGTCGATAAAGGGGTAGACGTATAGCCTGTTGCGGCGGTTCGATCAAGGACAATCTCCCTCCCGCACATGACCCCCAGGATCCAGCCTGCCCTGTTCAGCAGGCCTCACTCATACCACTGAACATATTCCAGAATGTTGTTGTCTGGGTCCGCGAAGTACACCCACGTCACTTTGCCCTCAATGACTAAGGGGCCACGAATAATCGGCACGCCCTTCTCCTTCAGGCGGGCTACCGCTCGTTCCATACTGTCGGTCTCGATAGCCAGGTGCGGGCAATACGGCGGCTTGACACTGGGCTTCTGATAAGCGGTCTCGTGCAAGTCCTGAATGAGTTCTAACCGCAAATCGCCCAGGGCAAGGAATACGAATTCCTCCATTTCTTCTTGATTCACTGCCCTGGAAGAAAGGGTGAAACCCAGTTTCTCGGTATAGAACTGGATAGCCGCATTCATGTTGCCGACTTGAAAAGCTACGTGATCGCATTTTGCCATCTATCCGTTCCCTCCGTCACTCGGGCCATTCTCCATCGCGGATCTCCCGCAGATCGAATCGACCGGGGTCGAGCACGACATGCTTGATTCGCTCCCGTTTCCAGGTGTAGGTGACATGAACGAGACCATCGGAAGTCTGGATAACCGCGGGATAGGAATACTCCCCTTCCTGGTCCTCCAGCACGACCGCGGCGTGCCATTTCCTGCCGTCATTCGACACCGCTACATTCAGAAATCCGCGGTCTTTGCCACCGGGAGCACTGTGATTGTATACCAGCAGAGCTCTTCTATCCTCGAGCATCACGGCATCTGTCCCGGCATCGGGATTAGGCAATTCCGTCGCGCTCATGTCGCCCCACGTCTGCCCCATATCGTCGGACCATGCCTGACAAATGCGTCCTGCGCGTTCCGTCCGGCATAGGATCTGCATCTTTCCATCGGGATAGATCAGTATGGACGGTTGGATGGCGTTGAACTCCCTGCCCTCATTGAGCGGCCCAATCTTCTCCCAGGTTTCTCCCATGTCTTTCGACAATTCGAGATGCACTTGCCACACTTCCTCTTCCTGGTCCCGGCCGGCATAATACTCGATGCTCGATGGGCTGAGAATCGAACCATCCGGCAACTGGACCGGCTTGTTCTTGATCGGGCCCAGGAATCCCTCGGGCAACCGAATTGGCTTGGACCACGTCTTCCCGCCATCGCTGGACGTCTTGTATTCCCCCCACCACTCCGGTTCGTCATCGCCAACCTTGTAGAACAGCATGAGCGGTCCGGATTGGGGCTGAAACAGGACCGGATTCCAGCAAGCCACCTGCCTGCCCGAGAGTTCGGATCCATCGGCGATTCTTTCCACGGGCGACCATCCATCCCGGCAGCGACGAGACATCCAGATGCTCACATCCGGTTCACTTTCTCGGGTTCCGCCGAACCAGGCCGCGGCCAGACCGTCTTCCGTCTCGACAATGGTCGACGCGTGACATTGCGCGAAGGGAGCGTTGTCAAACACGAATTCGCTCAGCACGATACCAGGCTGATTCGACACGTCCCCCGAGATCCTTCTATATCCCCCCGTACCGTGGCGACTGCATCCCGACACCAGCAGCAAGGAGGGAATCATGACCAAGCCCCAAAGGCGCTTTCTACTCACGACAAGATCCTCCCGTTGAGTTCTACTGAAAAAGTCTCTTCTTCACGATGGGCCGGACGTTTTCGACGATCCACTTCCGCATTTCCCGTCCTTCGGGACTCTGCTGCGGGTAAGAGATGAAATCAAGCGAGATTCCCAATTCCTGTTCCAGACGAGAAGCCATGATGGGCCAGGCCGTACCGACATCGGCCACTACCGGAATGCTCTTGTCCAGTCGAGCGAAGCCTGACATTTCCATGCGGAAAGGAATAGACATGAGTTTGGTCTTGGGCAATCCTTCGTCAATCGCGGCTTGAACCTGGCCGGATTGCTTCTCGAATTCCCATGCCTTTCTCAACCTTGGATCAAGATCGATGCGTATCAACGCCTTATCTTTCAGGCTGTAGGTGGGATAGCCTTCCCAACCCGACCAGATGCCATGGCCGGTATAGGTTTCGAAAGGCCCATCGTGGATCTCCTGAGTGAGGGCGACAGCCGACTCAATGATGACGTCGGCAGATTGCATCATTTTGGCGACCCGCGCCGCTCGTTCCGTAACGGAGATCGAATCACCGATCGCCAGCCCCACCATGCCACCGCCCACCAACTGCGGTATGGTGACCAGAATCGGAACACCCTTGGCATACGCCGCGCCGAGCATCGTACGAGGGTCCGCACCGGCGCCCGCGGCCAGCTCGAAAGGCACCCCTTTGCTCTTGGCAAGGAAGAGGATCTCCTTGGCCAGATTCTCCGTACGCAACCCTAGAGGGTAAGCCATATTCCCGGCTGCTTTGATGATGGTGCTTCCTTCGAGGGCGAGCGCTTTGTCAAGCAGAGCCGTGTCGATGAACATTTCTTCTGCAAGTTGTTCCAGGCTGTCGGGCGACATTAGAGTCGCTTCAAAAGTGTTCCCCCGAGGAAGTTCCGCTTCCGAGAACCCGAGTTGTCGGCCGTCCACCCGCTTGACTTCCTCCAGGGAACCGGCCATCTCGTGAGCAATGACTGCCGAACTGGTTGTCACCCCATCGACGATGCCTTTGTGAATAAGCTCTGCGATGAGTGTGGTTATTCCCTCGTGGAGATTGGGGCCGCTTCCGGTGACAACCACGACCTTCCCGCCGTTCTTCTTCGCCGACACGATACCTGATACGGCACGATCGAACATCGCTTTTGCATCAGCCGGAAGACCGTGGTAGAGCAGTTCAATAGGTTTTCTATCGGCAGCCATCGTTTAGGCCTTTCATCTCAGCAATCAGTCTTTCGACTTTCTCAATATCTTCCGGCGTATCCACGCTCACGCCGGCCCTTGGATCCATCTTGGTCTCGACCACCAGAATCTTGAAACCTCTCTCCAGAACACGAAGCTGCTCCAGCGATTCGATTCTCTCCAAGACCCCTTGCGGCATCTTCGAGAAGTTCAGAAGAAGCTCCTTTCGATACACGTACAGTCCGACGTGTTCGTACACGCGCACCCCCTCGCCGTGGAGAGGATACGGGATCAGTGACCTTGAAAAATAGAGAGCAAAATCCTGATCGTCAACCACGACCTTGACCACCCCGGGATCATCGTACTCGTCTTCGTCTATTTCCCTTTTCAGAGTCGACATCTGAATCTCAGGATAGTCGACCATGGGCCGAACCGCTTCGTCGATCATGTTAGGATCGATCAACGGCTGGTCACCCTGTATGTTGACGACAATGTCGGCCGGTATCTTCTCAACGACCTCGGCGATTCTGTCCGTTCCCGATTCGTGGCGCCCCCCGGTCATGATCGCCCGCCCCCCGAATCCCTCGACTATGGATTGAACCCTCGGATCATCGACGGCTACGAGAAGCTCATCCAGCGTGTCCGATTGACTGGTACGCTCGTACACCCACTGAATCATGGGTTTGCCCGCGATATCTGCGATTACCTTCCCTTCGAATCTTGACGAGCCGTATCGCGCTGGAATGACTCCGACAATGCGTTCTCTGTTGGCCCTGGAATCTGACACAGAAGCATCCTCACAATTCTTCTTGGCATTCAGCAGAGAGTTCTCTCGGGCTCAGGCGCCTCTACTGCGATCGATCAAACCGAAAACACAGCCATACAGAACAAGGATGAGGACATCGATTGCGCCCAGGCTTCCCTGCATAACCTTTCATCCTATTCAGGGCTGTTCTCAGAAACTTCCTCCGGCAACCTGGGGCCCCATACACCCGCCAGGAAAGCCCGAAGACACACCAGTCCATGGCTCTTAGAACGTCATCTCAGGACAAGTCACACGCACCATTGCTTGGGTATCCACATTCGCTCGGCTGGCTGCCGCATTCTAGCGAAGATCGCCGCGCGGCTCAAGAGAATCGCTCGAATCCCGACACGATTCTTGACAGCCCCCTGTCAACCGAACGATCATGATCAACGTCTAGGGAAGCAGAAGGATACGTTTGCTCTGGAAGGACAATACGATGAATACGTTCAAGACCATGCTCGTTTGGATGACTGTCGCGACCTCCGTAGCCGGCTGCTCGGCCGGAACAGAGCTGGAGATGATCGCCGGCGCCGCCAGGCAACAGGTGGCCGAAGGTAACAATCGCTTTGCGATGGAACTCTATCAGAAGCTGGCGACCAGCGAAGGGAATCTGTTCTTCTCACCCTACAGTATCTCGACAGCGCTGGGGATGACGTACGCCGGCGCCAGAGGTGAAACGGCCAGGCAAATGGCTGAGGTGCTGCGCTTCCCGACTTCGCCCAAGGTACTGGAGGAAATGGATCTGGCCGGACGGCCGATGACGCAGGAGGAGTTCGCCCAGGCGTTCGGCATGATTGTCAAGGACCTCAACGCGCAGGGCAGCCAGGACAAGTACCAGTTGAGCGTCGCCAATGCCCTTTGGGGACAGAAGGGCTACGCCTTTCTCCCGGCGTTTCTGAAGCTCGTTGAGTCTGAGTACGGCGGGAAACTCCAAGAGATGGACTTCCGAAGCGCCGCCGAGAAGGCCCGACAGACCATCAACGCCTGGGTAGCGAAGCAGACCAATGAGAAGATCAAGGAACTGATCGGGCCCGGCGTACTGGACCGCATGACCCGCCTCGTGCTGACCAACGCCATCTACTTCAAAGGCAACTGGGCAACACAGTTCAAAGAGAACCGGACGCGTCCGGCCCCGTTCACGCTGCTGGACGGCGAGAAGATCCAGACGCCGATGATGAACCAGAAGAGCGAGTTTGCCTACGCCGAAGCCGGCGATCTGCAGATACTCGAACTGCCCTACGTCGATGACGAGTTGTCGATGGTGATTCTACTTCCGAAGGCGCTCGATGGAATCAGACAACTCGAACGGGAGCTGACTTCGGCAAAGCTCGCCGCTTGGCTGGCCCCGCGACGGAAACAGGAGGTCATCGTCTCGCTCCCCAAGTTCAAGATGACCAGTAAATTCGGGTTGGCCAAAATCCTGGCGTCGATGGGGATGCCCGACGCCTTCTCGCGGCAAGCGGATTTCTCGGGCATGACGGGCCGTCGCGAACTGTCCATCTCGGCAGTCATCCACGAGGCCTATGTTGACGTGAACGAGGAAGGCACCGAAGCGGCCGCCGCCACGGGCGTCGTGATGAAGCTGACCTCCATGGGGCCCGACAGAACGCCCGTCTTCCGGGCGGACCATCCCTTTATCTTCATGATCCGCGACAATTCTTCGGGAAGCGTACTATTTCTGGGCCGGGTCATGAACCCGAAGTCCAAGGAATAGGAAGAACCTGTAACACCGCCCTGTCAAAGACTTTGCACCTCATCCTCTTCGGCACGCCACACGCCTTACGCGCCGGAAGACAGAGGAGCAGCTCCATTTCTTGTTCAGAAAACTCTTGTGGTGCGCGAACAAATAGCACACAATGTATTAATAGTACTAGTACACTTTGACGGATGAGTCGATTCAGGGGCGCGGAGCATAAGGAAAGAGCCTCAGCAATGACACTGTGGATACAAATATCATCGGGCTCGGAGAAGCCCATCTACCTCCAGGTGGTCGAGCAGATCGGCACGGTGATCGCCCGAGGTGAACTGCGAACCGGAGACAAATTGCCAGCCGTCCGCACACTGGCGGCTGAACTCGTCATCAATCCCAACACGGTCGCCCGAGCCTACACCCTGCTGGAGCAATCGGGCCTGGTCACCACCAAGACCGGCTCGGGCACGTATGTCAGTGATCCGAAACTGCGACGCGGCGACGCGGCCGATATCAACATCCTCACCGAACGCATGGACGCTCTGATCACGCGCGGGCTGAATCTCGGTCTCGGCCGCGCCGAACTGACCGGATTGTTTGAGGACCGGCTGGAGAAATTCACAGGTAAGACTGAATCGGACAAGACGAACGATGAGTGAAATCGTACTGGAGACAAAGGGTCTGACGAAGTACTACGGCGGCAAGCTCGCTCTGGACCACCTGGACCTGCAGATCCCGCGTGGGTCCATATGCGGCTTCCTGGGCCGCAACGGGGCGGGCAAGACCACCGCGATCAAGATGATGCTCGGCCTGCTGCATCCGACCGCAGGCTCGGCGGCTCTGCTCGGGTGTGATTCAGCCGCCTTGACACCAGCCGTGCGACAGCGGATCGGCTACGTCACCGAGGGCCATCGACTGTTTCGCTGGATGAGCATTGCGAAACTGGAGCGCTTTCAGAGGGCCTTCTTCCCCGAGCAATGGGACGACCGGTTCTTTGGTGACATGATCGAGTACTTCGAGCTATCGACGAAGCAGAAGATCAAGCATCTCTCGAACGGCCAACGGGCCCAGGTCTCTCTGGCGCTAGCGCTGGCGCCGAACCCCGAGCTGCTGATCATGGACGATCCGACACTCGGCCTGGACGCCGCGATCCGACGCCAGTTCCTCGAGGGCATGATCGAACTGATCACGCGGCAAGGCCGCACGGTGCTCTTCTCCAGCCACATTCTGGCCGACGTCGAGCGGGTCGCCGATCGCGTCGTGGTGGTCGATCGGGGCCGGCTACGAGCCGACTGCCCACTCGAAGCCTTCCGCGCCTCGGTCAGGAAGGTCATAGCGAAATTCTCTGACACAGCCCCCTCCGAAGCCCAGATCGAGGGATTGCTTCACTGTCGCCATAGTAAGAAGCAACTGGAGATGACCCTGGTGGATGTCGGCGATGCGGAGGTCGCCGAATGGGCCCGGCAGACCGGCGCCGAGCACTACGAATTCGTCGAGATGAATCTGGAAGATCAGTTCATCGAGTTCACGGCGCCGCCCAACCACCGACGGCTGTTCCAGTGGGAGGAAGTAGAATGAGGTTTCTAGCGCTACTGAAGAAAGAACTGCGCGAGTCACTGCCCTGGCTGCTCCTGGCCGCTCTGATCGTGCTGGGCGTCGGTCTCGTGAGATTGCGCCCCCGGGCCCCCTTCAGTGTCGCCGACTACTGGCAATACACCAGCGGTATGACGCCCGGCGAACCAGTCAACGTCCATTACTTGGTGGGTGCGGCCCAGCTCGAATTGCCCGCCGTATGGCTGGCTTTCATCGCGCCGGCACTGGGCCTGGTCCTGGGCGTCCGTCACTTCTGGGTGCCCCTCTTCACACGCACCTGGTCGTTTCTGCTGCACCGCTCGGCGAAACGATCCACCGTCCTGGCCGCCAAGCTCGCGGCCGCTGCGATCGCTCTGGTCGTGCCCCTCGGACTGGTTTGGATCAGCCTGCACCGATACGCCTGTCGTCCCGATGTCTTTCCCTTCCCGGAGCCCATCAAGGTCTTCGCCAGCGGCTGGCTCTGCATTGCGCTGGGCTTCGTGGTCTACCTGGGAACGGCCCTGTCGGCCCTGAGCACGGCCCGCTGGTATACAACCCGCATCTTGGGGCTGGCCTTTGCGACTCTGGCGGTCTTCTTCATCATAGCGCAGTGGAAACTCACGTGGATCATTACCCTGACGATCCTGGCTATCGCGATTCTGCTCATCCAGACGGTCGCGGCGTTTGAGGATCGGGAATTCTAGATAACCGAAAGACGGACTCATGAAAGCAAACAACGCTTTTCGACTGCTCGCCCAATCGGTCCGAGGCGGCATGACCCTTCTGCTCATTCTGCTGGCCCTTGTCATCGTGCAGTTCTGCATCTCGGAACTCATGTGGGTTCTATGGTGGGTGGGGCCTCCGGCCCCGCCGGCCGCATCGGCGCCAACGCAACTGACGACTGAGGAAGCAAGGATTCAGCGCATCCAGGAGGCCGAGAAACGATTCCTGCCCGATGGCACGCTGCACCTGGTGACCAAGACCGACGGCCCTCGGTGGAAACCCCATCACACGCCAGACTCACCAACGACGCAAGCGCAGGTCTACGACGCTAACGACCGCCTGCTCTGGGAGGGGCCCAGCCGAGAGAATCCTCACACCTATCTCTCCTGGGCAGGTGAGGCGCGTCATCGCGACAACTTCAACGTGTACAACATGCGATCCATCCGGGTGATCAGCCAAGCACGAATCTTGCAGGTTCCTGTCGCAACCGAGGGTCGTCTCCAGGAAATGTGGCGCTATCACCCCTGGGCCGACTGCTTCGTTGGGCATGACGTCAAAGGTCAGACAATTGGGTACCTCGGCGCCGCCGGACTGGCAACGTCAAGCAAGGAGGTCAAGCCCTTCGGCGACTTTGAGAACTTCTTGGTGTGGTGGCCTCCCGATTCATACAGCCCGATCCTCCTCTGGCAAACGGACCGGCGTCTCTACCAGATCGACTTCGCCAAACAGGAAGTCGAATTGGTGTTCGAGAGTCCCCAGAGCAGTATTGCCTGGATGGGTACCCATCAGTGGGATTCGTATCGACTGAGTCTCACGCGAGGCAGCGGAGATAACGCCGAGCACCCTCGTCCACTGCTGTACTGCCAAACCGAAGATAGCAAGCACTACCTGGTCGTAAGAAACCCAGCACGGACAATCGCGGTTTCAATGCCGGACGAATGGGCGACATGGCCCGGCAACCACTGGGCAAGATGGTTCGGCAACCAGTTCGTATTCGGCGCCATGGACCAGAACGTCTTCATGCAACGCACCTGGATCGAGTACCCGCCACCGGCGCAGCGTCCGGATCCCGATTGGTGGGCCAAGTACAGAGCGACCGCCAAGACGCAATGGGTGGAGCTATACCGCGTCAGTGATGCGGGGCAACTTGACCTTGTCAACCGCCACAGTTGGACGGTCCCGGCCCGCAAGCACGAGACGACCCAGGCTCGATCCGGCGACCCACGTATCTGGGTCCGACCCAACGTCAACGCGATGTCCCCCCTCCTGTGGGACCTCGCCTGGAGCGCCGGGGTGCGACGCTACACGTCGGAGTACCGCGATCTCGGTGAATTCATCAAGGCGACGCGCCCCGGCTATCGTTTCCGCCACTGGTTGGTCACAGTCGTCCTGCTCGCCCTGACCTTTCTGCACATTCAGTCCCGGAACGCATCGAAGGCAACGATTGTCTTCTGGCTCGTGCTCGTTGGGCTGTTCAATCTGGCCGGCTTTCTGACGTACTGGGCAATGAACCACACGCCCACGATCAAGTGCTCGGCCTGTGGCAAACGGCGCGGGCTGACGACAACCGACTGCGTCCGCTGTGGAGCCGCCCTGCCCACACCGGAACATGGCAGGCTGGATCTGATCGTGGGACTATAGCGGCCTGAGCTACGAGGACTCAGGGCGTTCAACCACAATGGTCACGTCGGTGACGTCCTGTTCCGGCGTGACGGTCAAGCCACTCTTGAGAATGTCCCTACCCTGGTGGAGAATCCTCGTCACGCGCTCGCCCGGGCCGCGCGGGCTGAAACGAATGAGCACGTCCCCTGGCGCCACCGAAGGCAAGAGAAAGGTCGTCTCGCTAGGAAAGACCATTATTGTTCCCATCGCATCGCCCTCGCCCTCTTGATAGAAGACCGTCGAACCGGTGCGGATGTGCTCGGGCGCATGTCGGTTGCCATAGGGGAAGTTGCTGGCGCTCGCGGCGAATCCACCTGGTCGGCAGGAGGCGTTGCCTTGACCTCGGCCTACCGGATAGGGGCGTCCTTTCTGATCAACCAGAGCACCACTGATGTTGGCGCCGCGTCGGAGCGTCAAGTCCAATCGCTCCGGTGGAGCGTCGGAAGCCAGCGGCGCCATCATCCGGGTCTTGACATAGCCCTGGTATACGGCGTCCACGTGGACGATGAGGATGCCCGCCCCAAGTCCCTCGAGTCGGTATCGACCGTGCTCATTCGTATACGTGTAGTAGCGATCATTGAGCATGTCGTGATGGCAGACGGAAATCAAGGCTCTGGGGACGACAGCACCGGCCTTCTCATCCGTGACGAGCCCCTCCAGGACCAACCCGCCCTTACGCTCCATGACGACGTCGATCTGCGCGACAACTGCGGCATCGCCAAAGGTCACCATCTCAGCCTTCTCACGCGAGAACACGCCCGGATGGAAACGCGGTGGGAAGGGGTCGTCGTGAATCGGCGGCCGCCCATCGCAAACCTGGACGTAGACAGGACGACCGTCCAAGCCCCCCAGCGAATAGGAACCATCCGTCTGTACGCGCGACCTTGAAATGACACGATAGTGCCCTTTCCGAACCCCCTGGCTCCTCTGCACCCAGGCGAGAACGCTGAGATCTTCAGCACCTTCCAAGGCCCCTCCATCGGCACTCACGACGTGACCGGTCAGCTTCCGGTACGGCCGAAGCGGCTCGATTTGAATGCGAGCGTTGATTCGATCGCCCGCTTTCAACTCAAATGCGGGACGCTCGCTGGTCTGTTTCAACGGGTTGTAGTATGCGTCGCGGTATCCCAACGTGTCGGTGGTGTAAAGACGATACGTTCCGGGCGGAATGGACCGGAAGCTCACGCTCCCATTCGACTCCATCTCGACCACCCAGGAACCGAATTCGTCCGAGGAGAGACAAACCTTGCCGTGATCGACCTGGCTGGGCATGGCTCGCCGCGAGACGTGGGCGGAGATGAAGCAATCGCCGGGCGGCCAGGTTCCCGCCTTCGTCACCGTCCGGTTGTAGGTCATCGGCTCGCTAACGCGCCGAGAAGGCTTGCGTGAGCGTGATGATGAACCGCCTCTTGAAGGCAAAGAAACCTGTCGTTTGCCGTAGAGTTCTTCGAGCATCTCAGGCGTGGCGCGAATCGCTTCGATCAACTCGAGCTTCTCACTGGCCTTGAGCATCGTCTCAACCGCATCCTTGCCTGCCTCAGAGTCAACGCAGATGAAACCAACCAACGCATTGTCCTTGATCTGTGTCCGGTAATGGTGCGTGCGAACGCCACGGGGATGATTCGCGTTGAACGCGTCCAACAGAGCCCGCGACGTCCGGGGGGCAAATGGCTCAACCGGCCTGAACGTCACGATGTAGACGGGAACAGCACTCGGGGCGGCAGTGCGTTCGGCCGTGGGTAGAGAGACCTGCTTTCTACTATATAGTCCCTCGAGCATCTCGGGCGTCGCCGGTACCGACTGGACCAGTTCCAGCTTGTCGCTCTGTTTGAGCATGGCCTCCACAGCGTTCCTTCCCGCCTCCGTATCGACACAGATATAGCCGATGAGCGCCTCGTCCTTGACCTCGGTCCGGTAGTGGTGCGTACGCACGCCGCGAGGGTGGTTCTCGTTGAACGCCTCCAACAACGCACGCGAGGTTTGGGGATGGAACGAGCCGCTCGGCCTGAAGGTCACGATATAGACCGGGACGGAGTCCGGTGCCTGAGCCGTCGCGCTGGCAGATGGGCTGTCGCCGCCTTCGCTTTGCCCGGCCTGCTTCCACCAGGTGCGCCATTTCTCGGCCGAAGACCCGAAGTCCTGATCGGTGATTCGTCCAAGTGCCTCGACCACGACCTCACGCATGGGTGACAAATCACACTTCCCGAGCTTTTCGATCAGCGGACCGACCGCCCGTCTATCGCCGATCGCGCCCAACACCTTGGGGATCTGCCATTCGTTGCTCGCCTCCATCTCTCCGATCAACATCGGAACGGCCGGGCCGCCGACTTCGATCAGCTTCTGCAGCGCTGTGAAGCGCGGCGCCTCCGGATCGGACAGATCGGCGATCAACTGTACGATCTTGGCCGACTCGTCGGTCCTCGCCCCGCCCCACCAGGTGCGCCATTGCCTGGCGGAAGACCCGAAGTCCTGGTCGGTGATTCGCCCAAGCGCCTCGACGACCACCCCACGCATGGGAGAGGAGTCACTCTTCTCCAACTTCTCGATCAACGGTTCGACCGCCCGCTCATCGCCAATCGCACCCAACGCCTTGGGGATCTGCCAGTTGTAGCTTGTCTCCATTTCCTCGATCAGCATCGGAACGGCTGGTCCACCGATTCGGATCAGCTTGTTCTGCGCCACAAAGGGCGGCGCCTCCGGATCGGACAAATCGGCGATCAATTGGGCGATGTTGGCGGCCTCGTCGGTCGCCGCCTCGTTCGGCCCCGCCCCGCGGCCCAGCAGGACATGGGCGATGAGAGCAATGGCGACCACGAGAACTATCCCAACGCCGGCGGCCCACGCAAGGGAGCGCTTCCGGTCGTGGGGCGGACCTCCGGCGTCCCCGGAATCGAGCAGGACGGCGTAGTCAGCCGGCGGGCCCATGTCGGCGATGATGGCGCGCAGCGTTTCGGCGTTGCGCTGCTCGGGAGGCAGTTCCTCCAGACGCCGGTCCAGATGCCCACCGACATCCTCCAGGACAGCGCGAGCCCCCGGATGCCTGACCGAAGACAAGGCCTTCTCAACCTGACGTAGATACTCCGTTCGCAGGTTCCGCCATGTTTTGCTTTCGGACGTCATTTCTCGACTCCTCTCCTGACCCGCTCAATACTCGTGATGATCTGGTCCCAATGGGCGTTCATCTCGGCCAGGACCTTCTGACCCGACCGACTCAGCTTGAAGGACTTCCGGGGAGGACCGTCCCGGGAAGCCTCTGTACTACAGACCACCAGACCATCGATCTGGAGCCGAGCGAGGATCGGGTAGATATTCCCCTCGCGCACCGTCAGACCGTCGATCTGCTTGAGAGCCTGCACCATGTCATAACCATGCCGCGGACCCTGCTCCAACAGGTTCAGCACGACAATATCGAGCAATCCCTTTCGCAGTTGCGTTTGCCAATTGCCAAAGTCCACGCCGCACCTCGTTTCCATCCTGCCAATCCAACCTCCCGCTCCAGCCGGTCAGTATACTAGTATATAGTATACTGCATTGTCAAGATGGAACCGCCCTTTTTCTTGTCCGAATTCTCCCTCCCCCGCTGATGTTAGGCCGGGGATGCCCACAAACTCTTTCCTGAAGGCACCTTGCACAGGGCCCATTGCGAATTGGGCTCATAAGGATCTCGGCGAAGAGCGGTTTTCACCGAATTGGCTGTAACGTCATGTCACCTTCCGCGTCCCAGTATATGTTGACATGGCACCCGAGATCCGACAGACTACCAGACACGGAGGACTATTCGCATGGCCCCGCACCGGACCAACCTTCTGACAATCATCGCCCTGTTGTCGAGCGTCACGGGGGCGCAGGCCGCACTGACCTGGCCCAAGATCGATCGCCACCCGGCGCCGACACACTGGCCCCGGCGGGAGAAACGCGTCAGTTCGCTCCCTCGGCGCGATCCGAATGACACGAAGCCTTTCGAACTGGACGTACGCTGCTGGAATTTGGCCGACCTGGATCTCCGTGATCGCCTTGCGGACCTCCATCAAGCGACGTTCGATAGTCGAACGCAGTGGCCGGCAAACGACCGCCTTCCCCAGGACTTCAACTGGCGGCGGCACATGGAACTGGGCAAGAATCCGGGGCTTGGTATCCGCGATCTCCATAGACAGGGCATTACGGGTCGGGGCGTCGGAATCGCCATTCTCGACCGACCGCCTCTCGTGGAGCATCAAGAGTACAGGGAACGACTGCGACTCTATGAAGAGATCAATATCCGCGAGAATTCGGAAGCCAACATGCACGGATTGGCGGTCGCGTCTATCGCCGTGGGCAAGACCGTCGGCGTGGCGCCAGAGGCGGACCTCTACTATATCGCTCAACCCAACATGGATATCGAAAAGGGAAAATCCACCTGGAACTTCGAATACCTGGCGCGGGGCGTGCATCGGATTCTGGAGATCAACGAGCAGTTGCCCACGGGAAGGAAGATTCGGGTGATCTCGATCTCCGTGGGATGGGCCCCGGAACAGAGAGGCTTTGAACAGATCACCGAAGCAACCCAGAAGGCCAAGGCCGCCGGTATGCTGGTGATATGTTCATCAGTCGAGCAGGTGCACGGCTTCCGCTTCCACGGCCTTGATCGACCTCCAACTTCCGACCCTGAAGACCCCGCCTCGTACGAGCCGGGCCACTGGTGGGCCAGGCGCTTCTACGCCAAGAGCGCGAATAGATATCCGAACAACCGCTTGCTCGTCCCCATGGATTCGCGCACCACGGCCAGCCCCACCGGGGATGACGAGTACGTCTTCTACCGTCTTGGCGCCTGGAGCTGGGCGATTCCCTACATCGCCGGGATGTACGCACTGGCTGCGCAGGTCGAGCCCAACATCACGCCGGATCAGTTCTGGACGACGTCGCTCAAGACGGGCAAGACGATCGCGTTGCATCGCGAGGGAAGGACACACGAATTGGGACCTGTATTGGACCCGGCGCGACTGATTGAAGCCCTTCGGGATGAATCCAGCGGTTCACGGACCAAGGCATCTCGAGACTGACGCGAGCGCCGAAGGAAACACAACGGCCGGTAATTCAGTATATAGGACCAGACGACGACCCGAGGCCCTCTGTCTTGGGCGGTCGAACACTATGGAGCCGACGTATGGACGGACCCGTCATAACCGACACAAAAAGCCCTCCTTGCAGACCACGCGCAGGCCGTATTTTCGACAGATGCGAGCCCAGAGGCGGTTTTCTGTCACCTATATTCGCCTGCCCCACAAAAAGGGATCAAATAGTCTTCTTTTGCCGGAAGGGTTGTGGTAAAATAGGCAATGTAATTCAGGGTGATAGAGTGAGCAGCATTCTAGAGGAGGATCATGATGGATAAGGCCAGTCTGGAAGGTGCCCTCAACGATCTCGTGAAGCAATTCGGCGAAAGCACGGACCCCAATCACAAGAAACTGGCTGACCTTGCCCGACAAGCGGAGGCCAATCGCAAAGAACTTCAGAAGAGTATCGACACACTGCAGGAACTGCTCGACTACCTGCGAGTTTGCATCAAGTACCAGGCCTTCGATCTGGAGGCGACCCGGCGTGAGAACGCCTATCTGCGTAAACTGCTGGAAGAGAGCAATCACGACGACAAATAGCCGTTTGATGTAGGTCCTTATGGCCACGGGCCGTCCTCGAGACAGGTGAGCCCGTGGTCAGATGCGACCGGGCAGCGGCCCCAACGGCGACCCGCACCACAAGCCACAAACCGGCAAGTTCCGAAAATCACCAGCCATCCCAATCTGTACACGATTCCATAATTGAAGCGAAGAGGCGCTTTCGACGTATCTCGGGGAAAGTCTACCGCCGATTTGGCCGATACCTACAAGGCCGGGGGGAAAGCCCCCTTGGCGGCGACGAACACGGAGGTCTTGGGCGTCATATAATCAATGGGCACACGACTGGAGAACTGTCAGAGCCGATTATTGATGAACCTGCCGTATTGTCGGTCTGACTGAGTTGACAGAACAGCACCTGATGGGATAACTTAGCCGCAAGTAGGAAACCTAGGCGAGTTCTTAGGCCGTCAAAAACCGTAGAAAAACGGACATTGATTGGAGTGGGTTCAGAGAATTATGTTTGAGCGCTTTACAGATCGAGCACGCAAGGTGATGGCGCTGGCCAACCAAGAGGCCCAGCGATTCAACCACGAATACATCGGCACCGAGCACATCCTGCTCGGCCTGGTCAAGGAAGGCAGCGGCGTCGGCGCGACCGTGCTGAAGAACCTGGACGTAGATATCAAGAAGCTGCGTCTCGAGGTGGAGAAGCTCGTCAAGAGCGGACCCGACATGGTCACGATGGGCAAGTTGCCCCAGACACCGCGGGCCAAGAAGGTCATTGAGTACGCCATCGAAGAGGCGCGGGCGCTGAACCACAATTACGTGGGCACCGAGCACATCCTGCTCGGCCTGCTGCGTGAGAGCGAGGGGATCGCCGCCCAAGTCCTGATGAATCTGGGGCTCAAGCTCGAAGACGTTCGCCAGGAGGTCCTGAACCTGCTGGGCGCCGGCGTTGAAGACGCTCCCAGCGATCTGGGTATGAAGATGGGCCCGGCCGCAGGCGGCCGCAAGCTCAAGAGCAAGACCCCGGCGCTGGACAGCTTCGGACGCGACCTGACCCAATTGGCCACCAATGGCGAATTGGACCCGGTCATCGGACGTTCCCGCGAGATCGAGCGTCTGATACAGATTCTCTGCCGCCGCACGAAGAACAATCCCGTCCTGCTGGGCGAAGCCGGCGTGGGCAAAACCGCGATCGTCGAAGGCCTCAGCCAGCAGATCATCAACAAGCAGGTCCCGGAGATCCTCAAAGACAAGCGGATCGTCGTGCTGGACCTGGCGATGATGGTGGCAGGGACCAAGTACCGCGGCCAGTTCGAGGAACGCATCAAGGCGGTCATCAACGAGGTCCGACGGGCCGCCAATGTCATCCTCTTTGTCGACGAATTGCACACCCTCGTCGGCGCCGGCGGCGCCGAAGGCGCGATCGACGCGTCGAACGTCCTGAAACCCGCCCTGGCGCGAGGTGAAGTCCAGTGCATTGGCGCCACCACGCTGGACGAATACCGCAAGTACATCGAGAAGGACGGCGCGCTGGAACGACGATTCCAGACGATCATCGTCGAGCCACCGAACAAGGAGGACACAATCCAGATC
>JANQFY010000033.1 GCA_028277585.1 Sedimentisphaerales bacterium | reverse complement strand
GGCGGCGCTGCACAGGTAGAACACGCTGTACACCGCATGGCCCAGCTTGTCGTTGACGTTCTTGCCGAACAGATAGAGGATGAACATATTGAAGAAGATGTGCCAGAAATCATGGTGTAGAAAGGCGTAGCTGATAAACGTCCACCAGGGTGAAAACCCGGGCACCAGAACGAACCTATCCACCCAGGGCCGGAATCCGAGCCCCCCCGTTCGCGGATCGACGCCGAACTGCAGCAAATACACGAAGATATTGATGCCAATGAACACATAGTTGGCATAGGGTGTCCGTCGGGGCCGAATGCTCGTTCGAATCGGTAATAGCATAGAGAAACAACTTCAAGAGTAATCAGGCGATTCCAGCAAAGTCGGACCATTCTAATGGCCTGGAACTGGGCGGGCAAGATAGAAAAGAAGGACGGCCCGCGCCGCCCTACTCGTGGAAGTGGATTCTGAAGAAGAAGTAATCGTCCCCTCGCGGAAAACACGGCAGGCTGTTTCGTGGACAGCCGCTCCCACCGCTTGACCCCGCCTCTATAGAAAGTCTAGGAATTGCCGGGCCCAGAGGGAAATGCGTCGTGCGAAAAACCTTCCCTTTTGCCCTGAAATCCCGATAATCGGGCCATACGCCACGTGATCGACAGCCAAGTAACCGCAGGAGTCAAGGGAGTCCCATGAAAGCAGAGATCATCCGACAGCGCAGAAAGGACCTCCGCTATCAACTCGGCGAGCGGAATCTTGATGGACTGATCCTGACCAACCCGGTCGAGGTGACGTACGTGACCGCCTTCGCCGGCCATGACAGCTGGGCTTTGGTCACGAAACGCTCGACATACCTGATCACTGACAGCCGTTATACAGAGCAGGCTCAGAAGGAATGCGTCAATGCGAGCATCGTCGAACGCAAGGGAACGATGTCCGAGGCGCTCGGCAAACTCGTGGGCAAACTCAAGTCCATCGACAGCATCGCCATCGACGCATCTGTTTCCGTCGCCGCCTATGAAGCCTTGAAGAAGAGCACAAGACGCTCTCTCAAGGCCATCGAAAGCCCCCTGAAGACTTCGCGCAGCGTCAAGGACGCTGACGAGAAAGCGGCAATCGAAGCTGCCATCGCCATCGCCGCCAGGGCTCTCGAACATGTCAAACCGTTGTTTCAGCCCGGTGTGACGGAGATCGAACTGGCCGGCACACTCGATCTGGAGATGCGCCGCCTGGGGAGCCAGAATGCCTTTGAGACGATCGTCGCCTTCGGCGCCAACGGGTCGCGGCCCCACCACCAGCCCGGCAACAGGAAGCTGCGGAAGACAGACACGATCCTGATCGACTTCGGGGCCCGCTACAACGGGTACTGCTCCGATATCACGCGTTGCTTCGCTCTGGGAAGGCCCACCGCCGCCTACCGGAAGGCTTACGAGGTCGTTCAGCGCGCTCAGGCGGCCGCGATCGCAACCATTCGCGCGGGAGTCCCGCTAGCCGAGGTGGATGCGGCCGCCCGTGACGTGATCCGCGCCAATGGGTTGCCCGTCTACGGCCATGGAAGCGGGCATGGCTTCGGCCTGGAGATCCATGAGGACCCCTTCCTCAAGGAGGACGCCGAGGGTGTGCTGCGCGCCGGGCAGATCCTCACGATCGAACCTGGGATTTACATACCCGACAAGCTGGGCATCCGCGCCGAGGACGACATCCTCGTGACGGAAACCGGTTGTGAGATCCTCACTAGAGCATGCCCCCACGATCCCTTGCCGGCCTGATTCCGGGCGGATTATTCACTGGTCCCGGCTGTGCGATGCGGTAGAATGGCGGACAGCTACTGATCATGGTTCACTCGAAAGAAGAGGAGATTCTCATGCCGTTGCGAACGACTATCCTGCTGATTGCGCTTCTGACGTTACCCGCCTCGATCGGGAACGCCGTCGAGATCACATTTGAGAAGGCCGTGCTCGACAAGACCTTCCGCTCCGAAGGGGTGGGGCTAGGCGACGTAAACCGCGACGGCAAGCTCGACGTCCTGGCCGGTGAGGTGTGGTATGCGGCCCCGGACTGGGAAATGCACGAACTTCTCCCCCCCGGGAAATACAATCCGGCCAAGGGGTACAGCCAGACCTTCGCCAACTTCAGTTGCGACGTCAACCGCGATGGGTGGATCGATTCGGTCATCACCACGATGATGGGCGAGCCCTCGCGCTGGTATGAGAACCCAAAGGGCAAGCCGGGGCACTGGAAGGTCCACATCGGGACCCGCAGCGCGTGCAATGAGACCCCCCTCTGGGCGGATCTGCTGGGCAACGGCAAGCCCGTCGCCATCTGGGGCGTGCAGCCGGAGGGCTATGTCGCATGGTTCAGCCTGCCCGACGATCCCGCTAAGCAGTGGAATATGCACATCATCGGCGGGCCAAAGGCGCCAGGCAGCGAGCGATTCAGCCATGGGCTCGGCGTGGGCGATATCAACGGCGACGGGCGCAACGACGTGCTCGTTCGTGAGGGCTGGTGGGAAGCGCCCGAAGATCGAAAGAAGAACAACTGGACGTTTCACAAGGCCAATCTCGGCCCGCCTTGTGCCGACTTGCTCGTGTACGATGTCGATGGCGACGGCGACAACGATGTGATCACCAGTTCGGCCCACGAATACGGAATGTGGTGGTTCGAGCAGAAATCGGACGACGGCGCCGTACGGTTCAAGCAACACACGATCGCCAAGGACTTCTCCCAGGTGCACGCCCTGCGGCTGGCGGACATCAACGAGGATGGGATCCAGGATGTCGTCACGGGCAAGCGGTACTTCGCCCATAACGGAAACGACCCCGGCAGTCGTGAGCCGGCGGTGGTCTACTGGTTTGAGATCCGCCGGCCCGCGAAAGGCAAAGTCGAGTTCGTCCGCCACCTGATCGACGACGATTCAGGGATCGGGACCCAGTTCGAAGTTGCCGATATCAACGGCGACGGCAAGCTGGACGTGGCAACCGCCAACAAGAAAGGCGTCCACGTCTTCCTGCAACAGCCGCAGTGATACGGGCATCCAGAGCCGCGTGCGCTTACCGCGATGATCGGCGAACGTCATCGAGTCGATAAGAACGTAGTCAAACTTCGCAATGATCGGTTCCGAGAACAGCCCGACCTATTCGCGCCCCTCGGCCTGCATCGCCCTGTATACCGGTCGACCGTCGAGCTTCTGCAGAAATGGCTTCAGCGCCTCGTCGCGTGTCGTGGCAGAACCCCCGCTATCGGAACAACGCAATTCAACAGACCAATCAGAACAGATCGACTGAAGGAACGCAAGGAGTGATTGGCGCCGGATCTAACAGGAGGCCTGTTAAGACAGATATACACCCCCTTTCACCGGCGCCATTCGTCTCGCCGGCGCCGGCAAGCATCGATACACTCCTCATGGCTATCACATCGCCATGCGGCCGACCTAATGGAAATACGGTACGTTGTAGTCGCCTCCAACGCCAAACGTCATCGCGAGAATGCCCATCGCGACGAAGAGCATCAGAAACAACACAAACGTCACTATGGCCCAGAAGCGTTCATCATGCATCAGGTGGTGAAACTTCGAGGGGCCTCCGCCTTGGGCCGACCGGTGAGTGTAAGATGGAAAATGCAAACTCTTCATATCTGGCCCTTTCCCGCTAACGGTTTTAGTCCTGCATCCAAGCGGGTGAACGGTCCATATGAGTTCTATACGAATGCCGGTACAACGCCGGGCCAAACGAAACGCAGAACGGACGGACAATTCTACGATTCTCCGTATCGTACCTGCGGGAAGGCCTGAGAAAGGCCAAGGTGTGGTATGAGGATATCCCGCCCCCGACGCACAGCGTCTCAGGCAAAATGAGCGCATGAAAAAAGGAGACGAGGGCAACTTCGAAGAACTGGTTGTAGGCCCGTCTCCTTGTTGCGATGCGCCGTACTGCACTTTACCGCGGTTCGTGCGAATGAGACCAACTGATCCCCGTATGCACTCGCAACACTTATAGTATACGCGATACCTCGCATTCGGTCAAATGGATTTGCGGAAGTGGATCGCCTTTTTCCGGAAAAGGTCAACTCTTGATCGGTCGGCCGCTGATGCGAATGTCCTCGCCGAAAGACTTCACCTCCACGTACTCCAGGCCAATCCCCGTCGACAGTTCGGCCATCGGCTCGCCGACATAAGCGGCACCCTCAGCGCCCAGAATCTTTGGCGCGATATACACGCACACTTCGTCGGCCAATCCCTCTTTCAGGAAGGAGGTCAGAACCTTGGGCCCGCCTTCGACAAGCACTTGCTGAACGCCGCGCCGACCCAATTCATCCAGTACAAAGGGGAGATTGGACGTCTCAAGCCCCTCGCCCTGGGCCAACAGTTCGGCGCCGCGCTTGCCGATACGCTCAACATGCTTGGCGTTGGCGTCGACCGCATCCTGGCGCGTGCAGATGAGCACGGGGCAGGTCTTCACCGTGCGCAGCAGTCGCGCCTTCAGAGGGATTCTCAGGGTATTATCCAGCACGACGCGCAGTGGCTTCTTTCCCTTGCTCGGCCGGGGAATCAGCATGGGATCGTCGGCCAGTACGGTGTCGATCCCGACCAGGACGGCTCCCACCCGGCGACGCAGCTTGTGGGCGTCCTTGCGACTAAGCTCGTTGGAGATCCATCGCTGCAGTTCGTTCTGCTCGGCGTACGCCAGTTTGCCGTCCAGGGTCTGGGCCCATTTCAGCACGACCCAGCAGCGCCCTGTTTCGGCGTATTTGAAGAATGGCGCATTGAGCCGCCGCGCTTCGTCCTCACAGAGTCCAACCTCGACCTGTATCCCCGCGTTCCGCAACTGTTCGATGCCCTTGCCGCCGGCGTGCTCGGATGGATCCGGCGTCGCGATGACTACGCGGGCCGGCTTAGCGTCGAGAATCGCCTCGGTGCAAGGTCCGGTCTTGCCATGGTGACAGCACGGCTCGAGGGTGACATACATGGTCCCGCCCTCGGGCTTGATGCTCAACGTCCGACAATCGTCGATGGCGTTGACCTCGGCGTGCGGCCCGCCGTACTTCTTGTGATACCCTTTGCCGACCAGTTGACCCGCCTTGACGATGATGCACCCGACCGCCGGGTTGGGCTCGACCGATCCGATCCCTCGTTCGGCCAGTTTCAGCGCCGAACGCATGAATTTCTCGTCTTGCATATCCACGTGACTAGACCTCTCCTGAAAGTATCCGCGAGAACTGCTCTTCGTCGATCACCTCAATGCCCAGTCGCTGGGCCTTGTCGAGCTTGCTGCCCGCGTCTTTGCCGGCCACCACCAAATCCGTCTTCTTGCTGACGCTGCTCGAGGCCTTGCCCCCCGCCTCTTTGATCGCCTCCTGAATCTGGCGGCGGGTGTAGCGCTGCAGAGAGCCAGTGACAACGACCATCTTGCCTTCCAGCGCACCACCTGTTGGTCGGGGCTGGCCGGCCTTGGGTTCGACCCCCGCGGCCAATAGGTCGTCGACCAACGCCTGGTACTGCGCGTCATGGAAGTACGCATAAATGCTCTCGGCCATCACGGGACCTACCTGGTCGATCACTTCCAGCTCGGTCTGGGGAGCGTTTCGCAGCGCCGCGAGCGTCCCGAAATGCTCGGCCAGAATCTGCGCCGACTGACTGCCCACATGCCGAATCCCGAGCGCCGCCAGAAAGCGCCAGAGCGGTCGGGTCTTGCTCTCTTCAATTCCATCGACCACATTCTTGGCGCTCTTGTCCCCCATTCGCTCCAGGGCCGACAGATCCTCGATCCGTAGCCGATAGAGGTCCGCAAAACTCTCGACCATGCCTTTGTCGACCAGTTGCTCGATCAGTGACGTCCCCAGCCGCTCGATGTCCATTTGGCCCCGCCCGGCGAAATGACGCAACCGCTCCTTCAACTGGCCCGGGCACTGCGGATTCGGGCACCGCAAGCGGACCTCCGCCTCGTCCCTGACGGCAGGCGAATCACAAACAGGACATTTTTCCGGGATCGGATACGGCTCGGCCCCCTCTTTCCGATAATCTTCCCTGACCTCCACCACCTGGGGAATGATCTCGCCGGCCTTTTCGATCAACACGGTATCGCCTACGCGCACATCGAGACGTTGCAGTTCGTCGAAGTTGTGCAGACTGGCCCGTTTGACCGTCGTGCCGGAAAGCGCCACAGGGGTTAGATTCGCGACCGGCGTTAATGCCCCGCTCTTGCCCACCTGGACCACGATGGATTCGACCACCGTCTCGGCCCGCTCGGCCGGGAACTTGTACGAAATGCACCAGCGCGGAGCCCGACCCGTGGCGCCGAGGGCTTCACGCTGATCGAACCGGTTGACTTTGACGACCATGCCGTCGATCTGATAGTCGAGTTCCGTGCGTCGTGCGCTCCACCCAAGGCAGATCGCAATCACCTCGTCGATGTCACCGGCTCGCTGGATATGGGGATTCACGGGCAAGCCCAACTCCTTGAACCGCTCCAGCGTATGGTAGTGATCCTCGCCCAGGGCTTCGGACGCCTGGCCCGGAGCATAGGCGAAGAACGAGAGGTTGCGCGACGCCGTGACACGAGCGTCGAGCAACTTGAGCGATCCGGCCGCGGCGTTGCGCGGATTCGCGAAAGGTGCCTCCCCCGCCTCGGTCCGGACGCGATTGAGTTCGACAAACGAGCTGGTGGGCATGTACACTTCGCCCCGAACCTCCAGAACGTCGGGAAGATGAGCATCGTGACTCAACAGAGACAGAGGGACCGCTTTGATGGTTCTGATGTTGGACGTGACATCGTCCCCGACCTCGCCGTCACCGCGCGTGGCGCCAGTCGCGAGCACGCCCTGCTCGTAGCGCAGGCTGATCGCCAGGCCGTCGATTTTCAGTTCGACAACGTAGTCATAGTCGGGGGTCTCCAGTTGCTTGCGGACCCGCTCGTCGAAGGCGCTCAGCTCGTCGGCGTTGTAGGTGTTGTCCATGCTCAGCATGGGCGCGGCGTGCCGAACGGTGGCGAACCCCTCCAGGGGACGCCCTGAGACGCGCTGCGTGGGCGAATCGGATGTCACCCGATCGGGATGATCCGCTTCGAGCTGCTTCAGTTCGGCAAACAAACGGTCGTACTGCTGATCCGTAACCTGCGGCTGACTCAAAACGTAGTAGAGGTGATCGTGCCTGCGAATCTCGTCTCGCAACTGTTCAATCCGTTTGTCGATATCGCCAGCCATAGCCACTCACACATCATTACTTGCCCTGGGCGCCGGCGCGACGTCGAACGCCCCTCTCGAAACGAGGACCGATTATAGCTCAGGCGCAGGGGGGTGTGCCACGATGAAATCGCCGGCGCCCTGGGATCGCGCGGGCGGACGAGGGAATGGGGTGACTATATAGATGCTGCTCCCGCACCTCGGGTAAAGGCGCGGGAGCAGATCGGGCTTAAAAACCACCCTCCTCCAGGGGGGGGGATTAACCGGCTTCTTGGGACGTAGGCCGGTTTATGTGGGCTGTTTCAAATGGCCGTGTCGCTTCAGCGATTTGGGGCGGCGCTACTGAATGGACCGCCACCGATCTGGTGGACATAACTGCCCCGCGAACGCGACTGGATATAGACTTGAGCACCATTGATGGCGACGATCGCTTCAGCCTCGCCTTTGTACATGACTTTGGCGCGGCCGGAATGCAGCAATGCGTCACGCATATCGGTTCCGAGTACAAGAATGTGTTCGTCCGTGAAGCCGATCCATCTCATAATCGCAACGATGTCATCGGGGCTCAGATCGGCGACCTCCGTATTCTTCTGAGGAACGATCTGAATCACGCCGTCATTCTGCTTCTTCTGTTTTCTCGACTCCCGGCGTGGCGCGGGCTCTCGGTGCTGCGTTTCGCCCCCAGCCCCGAGTTCCGACCATTGGACCGGCTTGGCATTGCAGCCGGTCAGGAGCAAAGCCAGGGCAACCAGCAGCACCGCTGTGGCTGCCCTGGATACGATTTGTCCTTGTTTTGCCAACACTATCTCATACTCCTCGGTCGGAAGGACCCGTTACCGGGACGAGTTGTTCAGGCTCTGCTTGAGCTGGTCCTCGAACGAAAGTGGCGGCTGCGCCGGCATGGGGACCGTGCCTGGGAGCGCCGACCGCGGCGCCACTTGAGAGACCAGGGCCTGGACAACTCGTCCCGGTAACGGGTCCTTCCGACCGAGGAGTATGAGATAGTGTTGGCAAAACAAGGACAAATCGTATCCAGGGCAGCCACAGCGGTGCTG